>CAJXGD010000008.1 GCA_913053845.1 uncultured bacterium
CCCACAGTTTACTCCAGCTTACCCCCTAGCTCAAACTTTGCAAACACGCCCTAGCCCTCCATGTGACCACCACGCGCCGGCACGACACTCATGATCACTCCCGGGCTCACCCAGAGGAATCTGGAACGCTTCCACACGCTGACCGCGGACAAAGGCTACGACGATCGAAGCTACCAGAGTTGGCTGCGCTCCTGGGGAAAGCGGTCTTCGATCAAGCATCGGGAGTTCAAACCCTATGACAAAGCGGCCAATACCCGAATGAACGCCCAACTCTACCATCGCCGCAGCTTGGTGGAGATGGTGATCTCGGTGCTCAAACGCAAGTATGGAGCCACGGTGCAGAGCCGGGTGTGGTAGCGGCAGTTTCGGGAGTTAGTGGCCATATGCATTGTCTACAATGTGGAGCGGGCGGTGAAGCTAGGGATGACCTTCCTTGATCGACTCTTGTTCCAACTGCTATGCTCCTTAAACAGAGGATTTCTACAAAGCTAGCTTACCGAAACCGCCCCGCAAGTTCCAGCAGCTGGTAAAAATCGAAACTTTATTTCAATCCTGGCCTGTGGAAAAGTCTGTGGATAACCCTGTGGAAAGCCTGTGGAAAAGTGACCCTTCCCTGTGGAAAACTCCTGTGGGAAACTCCCGGCCAAGTTATCCACAGGAGTTTTCCACAGGCAAACGGGAGTTATCCACAATTTGTCCACAGGTTTTTCCACAGGTTTTTTGCACTCTGCATCAGGCTTTATTGGGGTTATCCACAGGTTAGGCCCCCCTCTACTACTACTACAGTAGTATATATATATTATCTAACGGCAGTAGTAGAGACGGCCCTGGGTCCCCTAGGTGACGGAGTTCCTCTCCTAAGCCGATATGAGCTAACTCAGCGATGACCATGATTTAGATCATGGCTTTGGCTGAGAGCCCCAGCTATACTTTTATGACTAGCAAGGAGGAGAGCATCATGAGAACCAGATTGTCAGATTCGGCTTTGAAACATCGTTTACAAGGCTTATACGGCTATGAGCAGGTCGAAGTCCCGGAGCGGCCGGTGGAGGAGCGGGTAACCTGTTCCGACGAGGTGCTGTTGGGCTATACGCCGGAAGAAGCGCACCGAGAAGCAATGCGCTGCATGCAGTGCCAGGATCCCCCCTGTGTCGAGGCCTGTCCGATCCATCTGAACGTTCCCGGCTATGCCAAGGCCATCGTCGAGAAGGATTACCAACGGGGGCTGCAAATCGTGATGGATACTTACCCCTTGCCGGGGACCTGCGGTCGGGTCTGCTTCCACCCTTGCACCGACGTTTGCCTCAAAGGCATTCAGGGAGAGCCGCTTAATATCCCCCGCCTGCGCCGCTTCCTGGCCGATAACGTCAGCCAGTATGATCTTGAATATAACATCCCTCCGCCCAGCGGGCGCCAGATCGCCCTGGTGGGCTCCGGCCCGGCCAGCCTGAGCTGTGCCTACCATCTGCGATGCCGTGGCCATCGGGTGGTCGTCTATGAGAAAGACAAGCTGGCTGGGGGCACGCTCAACATCCTGCCAGGTTACCGATTGCCTGCTAAGGTCCTGCAGGACGAGGTCAAGGTGCTCGAATGGCTAGGAGTCGAGATCCGCACCGACTCTCCAGTCGGCGGCGATGGCTGCCTGGACCATCTGCTGCAGGAGTACGACGCCGTTTTCATCGCTGCCGGGGCGATTGGCTCCAGTAAGCCTAAGATGCCAGGAGTGGACCTGGCAAGGAGCATCACCGGCCTGGACTACCTGCGGGCGGTGCGTGACGACCAGGCCCCTGAGGTTGACCAGGTGGCGATCATTGGCGGGGGGGACGTGGCCATGGACTCGCTGCGGGTAGCGCTGCGCCGCGCTCGGGTGGTCCACTGGATCTACCGTCGCAGTGCAGAAGAGATGCCGGCCCATGAGCCGGAGGTGCTTGAGCTGGGGGAGGAAGTGACCCTGCGTGACCTGAAGGCCGTCGAAGACGCCTTCAGCGATCCCTATCAGCAGAACGTCCTGCGCGAGGCGCGCGCTAAATTGCTCAAGCTGACCTTCACCGAGCGCCAGCGCCTGCGCCAGGAGATGGCCCGTCAGTTGAAGCACCGCCTGCTGGATAAACTGCCCCAGGGGGATCATGAGCTGGCACAGCAGCAGGATCGGGAGCGACGCTTCGTGGTTCATATGCTGACCAACCCGACGCAGGTCTTAGGTGAGGAGCGGGTCAGCGGCCTGGAGTTGGTGCGCATGAAACTAGGTGAGCCTGATGAAAGTGGCCGCCGAAGGCCTAAGCCGATTGAGGGCTCCGAGTTCCAGCTCGAGGTGGATCTGGTTATCTTCGCCATCGGTCAGAACGTGGAGTCGGGCTGGTTGGGCTCGGACAGCGACGTGGAGGTGGACCGCTGGGGACAGATTCTCGTCGATCCGGAGAGCCAAGCGACCGGTCGCCAGAGTGTATTCGCTGGCGGCGATGCGGTGCGCGGTCCAGCGAGCATGATTGATGCGCTGGCCGATGGCAAGCGGGCCGCCGACTCCATCGAGCGTATGTTCCAGCGGCAGACCGAAGTCATACCGGTTGCAAAGCATAGTTAAAAACTGTAAAACTGGGGCCGGTGGCTGCCGAGTGGCAGGCTGCAGGGCAGGCGAGTTTCTCAAATCTATAGGGCGAAGCGAGCTATGGGTAACAGGAAAATGGCCAAGGCAGAGGGCTGGCTCTCCGATGAGCAACTGGCGCGGCGGGTTAAGGGGCTCTATGACTACGATCAGGTTGAGGTCCCCAAGGTCTCGCCGGAGCAGCGCCACAGTTGGGACGAGGTGCTGCTGGGCTACACCCGCGATGAGGCGCGCGTCGAGGCGCAGCGCTGCATGCAGTGCCAAGACCCCCCCTGCGTCACCGCCTGCCCGGCCCATCTGGATATCCCCGGCTACTGCCAGGCCATCGTGGACGATGATCTGGAGCGAGGTCTCAAAATTATCACCGATGCTTTTCCCATCCCCGGAGCCTGCGCCCGCGTCTGCTATCATCCCTGCACCGACGTCTGTCTCAAGGGCGTTGACGGCATCCCCATCGAGATCCCGCGCCTGCGCCGCTTCATCACCGACAACTTTGACCAACGCGCGCTCGATTATCATTTGCCGCCGGCCTCCAGTTTTTCAATCGCGGTCATCGGTTCAGGGCCGACGGGCCTGTCCTGCGCCTATCACCTGCGCCGACGCGGCCATCATGTGGTGCTCTACGAAAGGAGCGCTGTGACCGGTGGCACGCTGAATACTATCCCCGAATATCGCTTGCCCCGCGCCCTGCTGCAGCAGGAGATAGACACCATCAAATGGCTGGGGGTGGAGATCAAGACCGAGCACCCCATCAAAGGCGATGGCTGCCTCGACCGGCTCTTAGAGCAGTTCGATGCCGTTTTCATCGCCGCCGGCGCGGTGAGCTCGCGTAAGATCCGCACGCCGGGCGCCGAGCTGGCCGGCGTCTATCATGGCTATGACCTGTTGCATCGGCTACATGCTGGCGAGAAGCTCCTGGGCAAACGGCTGGCCGTCATCGGTGGCGGTGACGTGGCGATGGATTCGTTGCGCACGGCGTTGCGCTCCTGTGAGGAGGTCCATCTGATCTACCGCCGCTCGCCGCTGGAGATGCCCGCCAATCGCGAAGAGGTCTGGGACCTGACCGAAGAAGCGCTGCACCAGGAGTGGCACCACGTGGCGGTCGAGCTGACTCAGGAGCGTCGCGCGGAGCGCTTCCGCGAGCTGTTCAGCAATCTGGAGCTGCTCACCATGGAGCGCATGGCCCAAGTAGAAAAAGAGCTCTCCCGCGAGCTCAAGGTCGAATCATTTGCGCACTTCGATAAATGTCTGGAGAATCTGGTGGTGCACTTCATGGTCAGCCCGGTGAGGGTGCTGGGCGATGAGCAGGGGCGGGCCAAGGAGCTGGAATTGGTGCGCATGGAGTTGGGCCAGCCCGATGAGAGCGGCCGCCGCCGGCCGGTGCCCATCGAGGGCTCAGAGTTCGTGATTTCGGTGGATACGGTGATCTTCGCCATCGGCCAGGAGATTGACCCCAACTGGCTGGGCGCCGGGCATGGCCTGGAGTTGGAGCCGGGCAATCGCCTGAAGACGGACGAGCAGTTTGAGACTTCCAGGCCTTGGGTCTTCGCCGGCGGAGATGCCATGCGCGGCCCGAGCAACATGATCCAGGCGCTGGGTGACGGGCGCTATGCCGCTGCGGCCATAGACCAGAAATTGCGGGCGCGCCTGGTGACGAAGGCGGGGAGCGATGGAGCTTAGCGCCTATCTGCCGCTGGCCATCATGGCCGTGCTGGCCGCAGCGATCATGATGGCCATCCTGTGGCTGGAGCACCGCCTGCAGCCCGCTCGCCCTACCCCGGAAAAACTGGAAACCTATGAATGCGGCGAAAAGCCGATCGGTGACACCCGCAAGCCGATAGACATCAAGTATTATATTTACGTGCTTATTTTCCTGGTCATGGACGTGGAGATTATTTTTCTCATTCCCTGGGCAGTGCGTTTTCGTCAGTTGGGCACGGCGGCTCTGGTAGAGATCCTGCTCTTCGTGGCCATCCTGCTCGTCGGCTGGGGCTATGCCTGGAAGGAAGGTTTTCTGGAATGGCTCCGCTAAATCATGCCAAGGATGGCTTGGGCAGCATCGTGATGACGACGGTCGAGGATTTTCTGCGCTGGGGGCAGAGCAACTCGCTCTGGCCCTTGACCTTCGGCCTGGCCTGCTGCGCCATCGAGATGATGTCCGCTCAGGACTCCGATTACGATATGGCCCGCTTTGGCTCGGAGATCTTCCGCCCTACCCCCCGTCAGGCCGACCTGATGATCGTGGCCGGCACCGTCTGTAAGCGCATGGCCCCTCGCATCAAGACCCTCTTCGAGCAGATGGCCGAGCCGCGCTACGTCATCGCCATGGGCGCTTGCACCATCAATGGTGGCCCTTACCAGTACACTTATAGCGTGGTCCAGGGGGTGGACAAGATCATCCCGGTTGACGTGCATGTGCCCGGCTGCCCGCCGACTCCGGAGGCGCTGCTGCAGGGTTTGATCAAGTTGCAGCAGGCGATCCGCAGCCGCGAGGGCCGACCGCGCCCGGTGCCCTTTAGTCCGGCAGAGTTGTCCGAGGTGAGCCGCTCATGAGCGCCCCAACCGACCTGCAGGAGCGTTTCCCTAGCGCTGTCCTGCAAGTCGGTGCTCTCGACGATGGATTGCCCCTACTGTGCGTCTCCCCGGAGGCCCTAGCCAGCATCGCCGCAGCGGCCAAAGAACTTGGCTTCGATTATCTGGCCTGCATCACCGGCGTGGACTATCCGTCAGACGATCAGATCGAAGTGATTTATAATCTCTATAATTATCATCGCCGCGAAGCCCTGGTGATCAAGGTGCGCATCCCGCGTGGGGTGGCCCGCCTGCCTTCGGTCTCTGGCGTCTGGCGGGCGGCGCTCTTTCTGGAGCGCGAGACCTATGATCTGCTGGGAGTTCATTTTGAAGGCCACCCCGAGCTAAAGCGCATCCTGCTGCCTGAGCCTTGGGTGGGCCACCCGCTGCGCAAGGACTACGACATGAACCGTCAGCAGTTCGTCAGCAAGGGGCCCCAGGGAGAAGATATTGTCAGCTTCGATCCCCAGGAGGGCTGGTGAGTTAAAGATGGCCGCTTATCAGCCCTGTACCGTGGAGCCTCATCCAAACCAGAGCGACTGGATCACACTCAATATGGGGCCGCAGCACCCCAGCACCCACGGTGTCCTGCGGATGATCTTGCAGCTTGACGGAGAAATTGTGCGCCAGGTTGAGCTGGTCATCGGTTACCTGCATCGCTCGATGGAGAAGATGGCCGAAAACGTGCGCTACCCACACTTCATCATCGAGTGCGATCGGGCCGATTACGTGGCCAACTATCACTATGAGGCCGCCTACGTGCGCGCAGTCGAGGAGCTGGCCGGCATCGTGCCCACCCCCAGAGCCCAGTTCATCCGTACGATCTGTCTGGAATTCGATCGCATTCAGAGCCATCTGGTCTGGCTGGGCACCTATGGGCTGGACTTGGGGGCGCTCAATGCCTTCTGGTACGGCTTCCGCGAGCGGGAGCGGATTTTGGACCTGCTGCAGGAGCTGACCGGCGTGCGTATGCATCCCAATTACTTTCGTTTCGGCGGCGTCAAGGCTGACCTGACGCCGGACTTTGAGCGGAAAGCGCTGGCGCTCTGCGACCTGCTGGCAGGCAAGGTAGACGAATACGAGAGTTTTCTCTCGCAGAGCGACACCTTCGTGATGCGCACCCAGGGCGTGGGAGCCATGTCCCGCGAGATGGCCATTGATTGGGGGGTCACCGGCCCCAACGCCCGCGCCTCGGGGCTGGACTTCGATCAACGCCGCGACGAGCCTTATTTTGCCTACGGAGAGCTGGAGTTTGAGGTACCGGTGCGACCCGAGGGTGATTGCTACGCGCGCTACGCCGTGCGCTTGGAGGAGATACGTCAGTCGGTGAGGCTAATCCGCCAGGCACTGGACCAACTGCCCCAGGGGCCGGTCATCCCGGCAGGTCTGGAGAAGGGCTATCAATTCTTGGTGCATCCCAATGGCGAGCATTATGCCCATGTCGAGGGACCGCGGGGCGAGATCGGCATCTACCTCATCGGCGATGGGACGACCTTCCCCTATCGGGTGAAGATGCGCTCACCTTGCTTCCAGAACCTCTCGGTGCTCCCCGAACTGATGCGTGATTGCCTGATTGCCGACTGTGTGGCGATCAACGGTAGTCTAGATCTGGTGATGGGCTGTGTCGATCGTTAGGGGAGGGATATTATGAGCGCGACGCGCCTGATCTGGTATTTTGGCGGCTCGCTGGGGCTTTTGCTGATTGTCACCAGCATCGGCGGCATCTTTACCTACGTCTTTCGCAAGCTCTTCGCCGACTTCGGCCAGCGGCTGGGTCCCAATCGCGTGGGGCCTTACGGCGTGCTGCAGTTGGTCGCCGATGGGATCAAGCTCTTTACTAAAGAGGACATCGTCCCGGCTCGGGCCGAGCGCCGGGGCTTCCTGCTGGCGCCCTACTTGACCTTCATCCCAGCGGTCTTGGCCTTCTCACCCATTCCCTTCGGTCAAGGGCTGCTGCTCACCGACGTGCGGGTGGGACTGATCCTGATCTTCGCCATCACCGCGCTGGCTCCGCTGGGCGAGCTAATGGCCGGCTGGGCCTCCAATAACAAATATTCCATGCTCGGTGGCCTGCGCGCGGCGGCGATGGATGTCAGCTACGAGATCCCGCTCTTGATCTCGGCCCTGGCGGTGATCCTGCTGGCCGGCAGCACCTCCACCGCCCAGATTGTGGAGAAACAGGCCCATCTGTGGTATTTCTTGCCGCAGCTCTTGGGGCTATTCGTCTTTCTGGTCACCCTGATCGGCAAGGTGGGCGTGCTGCCCTTCGACCTGCCCGAGGCCGAGTCTGAGTTGGTCACCGGCTATACCACCGAGTACAGTGGGATGCGCTTCGCCTTCTTCTATCTGACTGTCTTCGCCAACGTTTTCTTCATTGCCGCCATCACGGTGATGCTTTACTTCGGCGGCTGGCTGGGCCCCTTTGGGCTCAACTTGCCCGGACCGCTTTCGTTTATCTGGTTCTTCGCCAAGGCCGGGGTGCTCGTCTTCGTGGTCTTCTGGATCTGGAACAGCTTGCCCCGGGTGCGCATCGATCAGTTCTTGAATATCAACTGGAAACTGCTCTTTCCCCTCTCACTGGCCAATCTGGTGCTCACGGCCTTGCTGGTGCTCACGGGGGTGATTCACTGATGCCGGCTATCAAGCCGTCCGCGGTGCCTTTGTGGGGGCTGCTGCGCGGCATGAGCGTGACATTGAGAAACTTCTTCCGCCGGGCGGTGACCAAGCAATATCCGGAGGAGCCGATGAAGTTGCCGGAGCGCTTTCGCGGGCGACTCTTTCTCGATCCTAACATCTGCACCGGCTGCACCATGTGCGAGCAGGCCTGTCCCAACGGGGCGCTGGTGATGGTCCCGGCGGAGGAGATCACCAACACGGCCCATCCTCAGAACGAGTATCACCTTTTCCCTCAGGTAGACATCGCCATGTGCACCTACTGCGGCTGGTGTGAGAACGCCTGTCCCACCAGCGCCATCCGCCATACCCAGCAGTTCGAGCTGGCCTGCTATGACCGGCTGCACTTTATTTACTCTCCGGAGGCGCTCTCCATGAGTGAGGAGGCGCTCTTAGCTGAGCCGGAGAAGATCCCTCCGAGGCTACCTGGCGAGGGAGCACCGTTGCGGCCCGAGCCAGAGACGGTCGTCACCGGAGGCGAAAGCGCAGAATGATCTGGTTTATCATCTTGGCCATCGGCACGCTGGGCTCGGCGCTCATGGTGGTGCGGACCCACAAGCTGGCCTATGCGGCCCTCTGGTTGGCCGGCTCGTTGGTCGGTGTGGCCGGACTCTTCTTGACTTTGAGCGCGGCCTACCTGGCCACGGTGCAGGTGCTGGTCTACGCCGGTGCGGTCGTCACCTTGATCCTGTTTGCCATCATGTTCACCCATGCGCCGGCCGATGAGCAGGGCGCAACGGCGGAACTGCCCCGGCCGGCAGCCCTCGGCCGACTGGCCCTCTTGTTGCTAGGCCTGGCCGCGGCGCTGGCGGCCATCGTGACCACCGTGCCCTGGCAGGCCGTACCCCAAGGCCAAGAGAGCTATGGCCAACTGGCACAGGCGATCTTCGGCCCCTATCTCTTGCCCTTCGAGCTGCTCTCGCTGCTGCTCTTGGCCGCGCTGGTCGGCGCGGTGGTCCTGGCCCGCAAGGATCAGACGAGCAAGCCCCTGAAAGGAGATCGTTCCTGATGATGCCCCTGATGGCCTATATCGCTCTGAGCGCCGGCCTGGCAGCCATCGGCGCTTATGGGCTGCTAGTCAGCCGCAACGCTATTAAAGTCTTGATGTGCATCGAGCTGTTGCTCAACGCGGGCAATCTCAATCTGGTGGCCTTCTCGACCTACTATCACGATGCGACCGGCTACGTGCTGACCGTCTTTTCCATCGCCCTGGCGGCGGCCGAAGCCGCGGTGGGCCTTTCGATCTTGATCGTGCTCTTCCGCCTTAAAGGGCGGATGGACCTGACCTTGCTGGACTTGCTCAAGGGATGAGAATATACGTGATTCACCTGCCGCATGTCCTGTTGTCTGTAGGGGCGAATCTTGTATTCGCCCTGGAACCTAGGGCGATCACCAGGATCGCCCCTACAAATAGATTGAACGCGCCTGACTATGGGGTAGACGAATGATGCGAATACTAGAACTGGCTTGGATCATTCCGCTTTTGCCCTTCGCCGCGGCGGTGGCAGTGGCGCTCTGGGGCCATCGCTTCCGCGACCGCGGCGGGCTGCTGGCCGTCATCGGCGGCGGTGCGGCCTTCGGTCTGGCCGTACCGGTCATCTGGAAGACCCTACAGC
This sequence comes from uncultured bacterium, assembly GCA_913053845.1. Classification (GTDB taxonomy): domain Bacteria; phylum Bipolaricaulota; class Bipolaricaulia; order RBG-16-55-9; family DRJF01; genus DRJF01. Next base: position 9,463 of record CAJXGD010000008.1, read on the forward strand.
TCTCCAGCCCTTTCCATCAACAATTCACCTGGTTCTCCGTGGCCGGGCTGAAGCTGCACCTGGGCATCTATCTCGATGGCACCTCTGCCCTGCTCCTGCTGGTCGCCAGTTTTGTCAGCTTTCTAGTGCTGCTCTATTCGCTCTCTTATATGAAGAGCGAAGGCCCGCGTCGCCAGCGCTATTTCGCCGAGATGACCCTTTTCATCGGCTCGATGCTTGGCCTGGTACTGGCCGATAATTATCTGGAGATGTACGTGTTTTGGGAGCTGGTCGGCCTCTGCTCCTATCTGCTCATCGGCTTCTGGTTCGAGAGACCCTCGGCGGCCGCGGCGGCGATCAAGGCTTTTGTGGTCACCCGCTTCGGCGACATGTTTTTCCTGCTGGGCATTCTCTTGCTCTGGACCCAGTTTAAGACGCTGGACTTCAGTGCGCTCTTCAGCCTGCAGGTGCCTCCCGACCAGACCTGGGTCTTGGGCGTGGCGGGGTTGCTCATCTTCGGGGGAGCGGTGGGCAAGTCGGCCCAGTTCCCCCTGCACATCTGGCTGCCCGATGCCATGGAAGGCCCCACCACCGTCTCGGCACTGATCCATGCGGCCACCATGGTCAACGCCGGCGTCTATCTGGTCGCGCGCACCATGCCACTACTGATCCAGGCGCCGACCGACCTGCTGGTCATCGCCCTGCTGGGCGGCTTCACGGCGCTCCTGGCCGCCTCCATGGCCTGCGTCAACTTTGACATCAAGCGTGTGCTGGCCTACTCGACCATCTCTCAGTTGGGCTACATGTTCCTGGGACTGGGCGTCGGCGGCTATGCCCTGGCGATGGGCAGCGCTGCGACCGGCTATACCCAAGGGCTCTTTCATCTGATGAATCATGCCTTTTTCAAGGCCTTGCTCTTCCTCGGCGCCGGCTCGGTGATGCACGCTTTAGCCGGCAATACCGATATGCGCCGCATGGGTGGCCTGTGGGGACCACTGAAGTTTACGGCACTGATGATGCTCTTTGGCGTGCTCTCCAACGCCGGCATCCCCCCCACAAGCGGCTTCTGGAGCAAGGATGGCGTGCTGGCCGCCGCCTTAAGCTTGGGGAGCGTCCCGGCCTTCTGGTGGGTCTGGCTCTTGGGGCTGCTGACCGTGCCGGTTACCGCGTTCTATATCTTCCGCCTCTGGTTCATGACCTTTGCGGGGAAACCGCGCTGGGAACCGGGCTGGCATCCTCATGAGCCGCCCTGGTCCATGACTGTGCCGCTGGGTATCCTAGGTTTTCTGGCCCTCTTCTCCGGCGGGGCGATCTTCGGCGGCTTCTCGAAATACGTTCTCATCGGTGCGCCGGAGCTGCTCTCGGCCGGTCAGCGCCTCTTAGAGACTTTCAGCGATCCCGGCTCGCTGCTCTCGATCGCCTTGGCCCTGGCCGGCTTGGGCCTGGCTTACGGGATCTATGTGCGCGGCTGGGAGCTGAGTCGCTATCGCCCCTCTTGGGGAGCGGCATTGCGTGAATTGCTGGTACAGAAATACTATCTGGATCGTCTGGCCCTCTGGCTGGCGCGGCGGGGAAACCTGGGCTGCGCGCTTTTGCTCGATCGCTTCGACCGCCGGATAGTAGACGGTGCGGTCAACGGGGTGGCTACGGAGAGCGCCGCACTGGGCGCGCGCCTGCGACTGACGGTCAGCGGTTACGTCGGCAGCTATGCCACCTGGATGATCGGTGGCATAGCTATCTTGTGGTTGATCTATGCCCTTTGGAGATGATCTGAGATGGGACCGCTCTCGCTGATCCTGATCTTAACTTTGGGCACGAGCGCCCTGCTCTGGCGGCTGCCACCGCGCCGCGCTCGCCAGACCGCACTGGGCGCAGCCTGGACGGTACTGGTCATTGTCACCGTGATGGTCTTTCGCTTGGACTGGCAGAGCGCCGGTTATCAGTTTGTCGAGCAGCACCTGTGGATCCCCAGCCTCAACGTCAGTTATCACCTGGGCGTCGATGGGATCAGCCTGCCTTTGATCTGGGTGACCGCGCTGCTCACCGTGCTGATCTTCCATTATCTGGGTCCCAAGGTCGAGCGCCGCGAGCTGGCCCTCTTTTTGATGTTGGAGGCGGCCCTGGTCGCCGTCTTCAGCGCGCTCGATCTCTTTCTCTTTTACATCGCTTGGGAGTTGGTGCTCATCCCCATGTACTTCATCATTCGACTTTGGGGCGGACCCCGGCGGGACTATGCCGCGACCAAGTTCTTCGTCTACACTTTTTCAGCCAGTGTGATCATGCTGGTGGGGATCATGGCCCTCTACTTCGGTGCCGGGTCATTTGACCTGGTGGAGTTGATCCGGACGGCGCCTCAGACGACGCGCCTCTTTCAGATTTGGGTCTTCGGCGCGCTTTTCCTGGGTTTCGTGGTGAAGATGCCTCAGGTGCCGCTGCACACTTGGCTGCCCGACGCCCACGTCGAGGCCCCCACCGAGGGCTCGGCCCTGCTGGCCGGCGTGTTGATTAAGATGGGTGCCTATGGGCTGCTTCGCGTGGCCCTGCCGCTGCTGCCCCAAGGGGCGGCGGCCTTTCGCCCCTTGATGATCACCATCGGCATCGTGAGCATTCTCTATGCCGCTTACGTCTGTCTGGCCCAACGGGATTTGAAGCGCTTGGTGGCCTACTCCAGCATCAGCCACATGGGTGTGGTGCTGCTAGGCCTGGGCATAGGCACCCAAGCCGCTCTGGTCGGGGCGATCTTCACCATGATCGCCCATGGGCTGGTCTCACCGCTGCTCTTCATGGTCAGCGGCTCTCTCGGTCATCACGCCGGCACGCGGGAGATGGACAAGCTGGGCGGCCTGGCGACCGTAGCCCATCGGACCGGCTTCGTGCTCGTAGCCGGTTCGCTAGCTTCCTTGGGCCTGCCAGGCATGGTGCAGTTCATCGGCGAATTCCTTGTCTTCTGGGGGACCTTCCAGGTGCTGGGACTCTGGACGCTGCTGCCGCTCCTGACGGTGGTAATCACCGCCGGTTATTATCTATGGGCCGTGCTGAAGACGCTCTTCGGCCCGGTCTCGCCGATCTCAGGGCTGGCGCACGACCTGCCGGACTGGGAGTATCGGCCGATGCTGGCGCTGCTGCTCTTGATCGTGCTCTTCGGCGTTTGGCCGCAGCTCTGGTTGGGGGCGATGAACGCTTCCGTGGCGCAGAACATTCTCAGCCCGCTGCAGGCCCTGGGGGTGATCCCATGAGCTGGAGCAATCTTTTCGCCTTAGCCCCTGAGCTGATTTTGAGCTTGACCGGACTGGTGGTGCTCTTCGCGCCCCAGCGGGCGGCGCAAGCGTTGGCCCTGACCGCCCTGATCGCCGGGGCGATCTCGCTACCCTTCCTGCCTCATGGATCGGCTTTCTTCGCCGGTACGTTGCAAATCAACGACCTGGCACTGGTCTTTCAGGGGCTCTTCCTGGGGATCGGCCTATTGGTGGCTCTGGGAGCGCACGCCGAACCGTTGGAGCGGGACAAGGAATTTTATGCCCTCTTGCTGCTGGCCACGGTGGGCATGTTGGCCGCCTCGGCCGCGGTTGAGCTGATCACCCTCTTCGTCAGCTTTGAGCTGGCCAGCCTCTCGACCTATGCCCTCACCGCCTACACCCGGAAGGCCCGCTCGGTGGAGGCGGCCACCAAATTCTTCATCATCGGCGCGCTCTCCTCGGCCCTCTCGCTCTACGGCATCTCGCTGCTCTATGGTGCGACCGGCACGACCTTCCTCTCCGGCCTGAGCACCGCGACCGCGGCGCCCGGCATGGCAGGGATATTGAAGGTGGGCATGGTGCTCCTCTTGGCCGGCTTTGGCTTCAAAGTGACCGCGGTGCCCTTTCATTTCTGGGCCCCGGATACCTATGAGGGAGCGCCTGCGCCGGTGAGTGCCCTGCTGGCCGCCGGCTCAAAAAAGATGGGCTTCATCGTACTGATCAAGATCTTTTTCATCGGACTGCTGAGCCTGAAATTCTCTTGGGTGCCGATCTGGGGCTGGATCGCCTTGCTGACCATGACTGTGGGAAACTTCAGCGCGCTGGTTCAGCCCTCGGTGAAGCGCATGTTGGCCTACTCTTCGATCGCTCAGGCCGGTTATATTCTGATTCTCTTCCCGGTGGCCACCGCCTATGGCCTAGCCGGTGGGGTCTTTCATATCATCACCCATGCGGCGGCCACCGCCGGAGCGTTCTTGATCATCGGGGTAGTCAGCCGGGCCGGCCTGGGCGAAGATTATCCGGCCTTCAGCGGGCTAGGTAAACGACAGCCCTTCTTGGCGGCAGCCATGGCCATCTTCATGCTCTCGCTGGTGGGCATGCCCCCGCTAGCCGGATTCCAGAGCAAGTTCGTGCTCTTCTCCTCGGCAGTCCAGGCCGGTCTCAGTGATGGCAACAGTTGGTTGATCGCCTTGGCGGTCGCCGGCGTGGTGAACTCTGCACTCTCGCTTTATTACTACCTGCGCGTGATCAAGGTCATCTACGCTGAAGAGCCGCGGCGCGAGTTGGTCCCGGCCAACCCTGGCCGCTTGAGTGTGCCGCTCGGCGTAAAATGGGCTGTGGGTCTAGCGCTGGCCTTCATCTTGGTGGTCGGCCTCGCCCCCGGACCGCTGTTGGGCTATCTGCTGGGGGCAGCCCATGCTATCCTGCCGGGCTTATGATCGGCTGATCAGCGTGCCGACCGGCTCACCGGCCAGCGCGCGCTTCAGATTGTCCTCTGGACCCCAAGCGCTGAAGACCCTCACCGATAGCTGGTATTCTCGGCAGATCACCAGGGCAGCCAGGTCCATCACTCCCAGCTCACGCCGGATGACTTCGTCATAACTGATCTGCTCCAGCCGCCGGGCCTGGGGATCACGTTGGGGATCGGCAGTATAGACTCCATCAACTTGCGTGGCCTTGAGCAGACAGTCGGCCCCTATCTCGACGGCCCGCAGCGCCGCGGCCGTGTCGGTGGTTACCAGCGGTGAGCCGGTGCCTCCGCTGAAGATGACCAGTTCGCCTCGCTGCAGGGCCTGGCGCGCTAAGTGCGGATCGAGTCCCTCAACCCAGCTCAAGGGGACAGCCGACTGATGGCGGACCACCAGACCCGCTTGGCGCAGAGACTCCTGCAAGGCCAAGGCATTGATTACCGTGGCCAACATGCCCATGCGGTCGGCGGTCACCCGCTCCAGATAGGACAACTGTGCCCCCCGGATCAGGTTCCCTCCGCCCAGCACCAGTGCTACTTCTACCCCCTGCTGCTTGGCCAGGTCGAGCTGGCTTACCAGCCGGCTCAGGGCCGTCTCAGCTATCCCTTGCCCCGAGGCAGCCGCGAGCGCCTGGCCGCTCAGCTTAAGCAACCAGCGCCGCCGCGCCGCCGGGCCATTCTGATGATGAGACGAGGCGGGCATCTGGCCGGGTGCTCTAAAGCCGCTAACTCCCGACCTCGAAGCGGGCGAAACGCTTGATGACAATCTTCTCGCTCACCCGTGAGGCCAGCTCAGCCACCAGATCCTCCACGGTCGTTTTGCCGCTGGGGTCTTTGATATAGGCTTGTTGGAGCAGGCAGACCTGCTCGTAGTACTTCGCCACCCGTCCCTCGACGATCTTGGCGATGATCTGCGGGGGTTTGCCTTCTTTTTCTGCTTGGCTGTGATAGATCTGGCGCTCCTCTGCCAACACTTCCGCCGAGACATCCTGGGGATGAATGTAGAGCGGCGGGGGTGCGGCGGCGGCCACATGCATGGCCACGTTGCGCAGCAGAGCGCGAAAATCGTCGCTGTTGGCCACAAAGTCCGTCTCGCAATTAACTTCGAGCAGCACTCCTACCTTGCCGTTGTGGTGTATATAGGCATCCACCCGGCCCTCGGAGGTCTTACGCACCTTGGCCAGGACCTCTTTGCCCTCCTCACGTAAGAGCCGCTTGGCCTGTTCCAGATCGCCGTTGCTCTGCTGGAGTGCCCGCTTGCAGTCCATGATGCCCACCCCGGTCTGGGCGCGCAGCTCACGGATGGCTTGCTGGGAAACCTGGCTCATTGGGGGGTCTCCTCTTGCAGGGGGACAAGATCCTCTCCCCCGGCCTCCTCCTCATCGCCAGCGACAAGTAGCGCCACCGGCATCGCGGGCTCGATCTCAGATTCCGGCTGCGCTTCTTCAATTGGCTCAGCGCTCTGGCCGGTCACCTCTACCGGTTCCAGCTCCTCCGCTTCCGGCGGCGGCTCGAGGGGCGTTTCCACCGCAGCTTCCACAGCTTCACCGGCTTCGGTCGCTTCGGCTGCTTCGGTCGCTTCAGTTACGGCAGTCGTTTCCTCGCTTGCGGCAGCCGGTCCTTGACTTTGCCCCTCCCGTCCTTCCAGCACGGCATCGGCGATACGTGAGCTGATCAGACGAGTGGCCTTGATAGCATCATCGTTGCCGGGAATGGGATAATCAATCGGAGCCGGATCACAATTGGTGTCGATGATCGCCACCACCGGGATCTTGAGCAGATTGGCCTCATGGACGGCATTGGCCTCGATCTGGGGGTCGATCACGTAGAGCAAGTCAGGTGTCCGGGTCATATAGCGGATGCCAGCGAGGTTGCGCTGCAGCTTGCCCAGCTCCCGCTTGAGGTTGACGACCTCCTTGTTGGGCAACTGCTCGAAGGCACCGGAGGCGGCCATCTCTTCCAGAGCTTTCATCCGCTCGATCCGCTTGGCGATGGTGGGGAAGTTGGTGATCGTCCCCCCCAGCCAGCGACGGTTGACGTAATGCGCCCCGCAGCGCTTAGCCTCCTGCTCGATAGTCTCCTGCACCTGACGTTTGGTGCCCACAAAGAGAATTTCTTTTCCTTTGGCAGAGCTATCCCTGACGAAACCATAAGCCTCACTGAAGAGCCGGATGGTCTGCTGCAGGTCAATGATATGAATCCCTTTCCGTTTGGTGAAGATATAGGAGGCCATCTTGGGGTTCCACTTGCGCACCCGGTGCCCGAAGTGCACCCCGGTCTCCAGCAGCTCTTTGATGGTCAAAAGTTGCACATTGTTTCCTCCTTCCATCGGCTGAGAACCAGACCTACTAGACGCAAACAACCTCTGATCCTCGCTTGATCACCCTCCTTTAACAGTTGGTTTAGGATATCCGCAGGCTTACTATAACAAGTTCAGCCGGGAGGGTGCAAACCCTTCCGCTTTGGCACTCCGACCGGCGGTGATCCGCGTCGCTTTACAGTCGAGCTCAGGTCGACTATAATCAAGCAGGTGATCGCTTTGGCTCAGGCTCAGTCCCCCCCACGCTCTCTACCGAAGAACCGTGAGGCCGAACAGGTAGTGCTCGGCTGCGCGCTGCTCGAACCCGAAGGGGTCGTGCCGCAACTGCTCGATCGACTGAAGAGCGATCAGTTCTATTGGCAGGCTCACCGGCTGGTCTACCAGGCGCTTTCGGAGCTCTTCGATCGGGGAGAGCCAATTGATTTGGTCACGGTGGGCAATCGCCTGGAAGAGAAGGGTCAGTTGGATCAGTTGGGGGGCCGGGCTTATCTGAGCGAGCTGTTGGGCCAGGTGACCACCACCACCTCCGCCCCTTATTACGCCCAGATCGTGGCCAAAAAGGCCCTGCTGCGCCAGCTGGTCGAGACCGGGATGGAGATCTCGGAACTGGGTTTTCAGGAAGAGCAGGAGCCGGAGAAGCTGCTCGATCAGGCTGAGGAGAGGGTCTTTCGGCTCTCCCGCCGGCAGGCCAAGCAGAGCTATCACTCGATCGGCGAGGTGCTGCGGGAGCATATCGGCACGCTGGAGAAGTTACAGGATCCCAAGCATGGCTTGGTCACCGGCCTCTCCACCGGCTTCAAAGAGCTGGACAAGCGCACCACCGGGATGCATCCCTCCGAATTGATCGTGATCGCCGGCCGGCCGGGGATGGGCAAGTCCGCCTTCGCCGCGGCCATCGCCCGCCATGTGGCCCTGGAAGAAGGGAAAGCGGTGGGTTTATTCAGCCTGGAGATGAGCAAGGAGCAGTTGGTAGAGCGACTGCTCTGCTCGGAAGCGCGGATCAACCTCTTGCGCTTGCGGGGGGGCCATCTCGGCGCCGACAGCGATGCCTGGCGGCGGATCATGCAGGCGGCCAACCGCTTGCAGGGTGCCAATATTCTCCTCGACGACACGCCGGCCATCTCCATCATGGAGCTCAAGGCCAAGTCCCGGCGGATGAAGGCCGAATATGACCTGGACCTCTTGATAGTCGATTATCTCCAGTTGGTCGAGGGGGGAGGGCGGGCCGATGTGCGTGAGCAGGAGGTAGCTTATATCTCGCGCTCGCTCAAGAGCCTGGCCCGCGAGCTGAATATCCCGGTGATCGCCCTCTCGCAGCTCTCGCGCGCCGTGGAGCGCCGCGACTCCAAGCGACCCAGATTGTCGGATCTGCGCGAAAGCGGTTGCTTAACCGGCGATACGCTTATTACACGGGCCGATACCGGAGAACAGATTACCATCGGCCAGTTGGCCGAGTCGGGAGAGAGACCACCCCTCTGGACGATGGACGAGCAGTTCAAGCTGAGGGTCACCCGCCCCTCGCGAATCTTTCCTAGCGGGCGGAAGGTCGTCTACCGCTTGCAGACCACTTCGGGGCGCACGATCAAGGCCAGTGCGAATCACCCCTTCTGGACACTCTGCGGCTGGCGGCGTCTCTCTGAATTGATGGTCGGAGATCGCCTTGCCGTCCCTCGACGGTTCGAGCTTCACCTGCGTGACGATCAGCTTGACTCGGATCGGATCAAGTTGCTCGGTTACCTCATTGGGGACGGGTCTTATCTGGCTAAGCGAAGCATCCACTTTACCAATAAAGAACTCCTACTGGTGCAAGAGGCCGCAGAGTGCGCCCGGCAGGCTTTTGCCCTGGCCCCTAAGATCCGCGAGGAACGCTGCTGCAAGGATGGCCGGACTCGCAGTTGGTACGATCTGCATTTCTACTCGGCGACTCGATTGGCCCGGGGCCGCCATAATCCGTTATTAAAATTCCTCGAAGAACTGGGTATCTACGATCAACGTTCTCACGAAAAACAGATTCCCCAAGCGATCTTTAAGCTTCCCCGTCAGAGATTGGCTCTCTTCCTCAACCGGCTCTGGACCACCGACGGTTCTCTGAGCAAGAGTTCCGGGCAATGGCGGCTTTATTACGCCACGACCAGCTCAGCCCTGGCCCATCAACTCCAACACCTCTTGTTGCGTTTTGGCATACAGAGCCGACTTCAGCACATCCGGAATGACTATCGTGTCCACATCAACGGCGCTGAACATCAACTCCAATTCTGCCGCGAGATTGGGTTCTCCGGCGCGAAGGCCGAGAAAGTTCGCCTCGCGATGGTCGAGCTGAGCGAAGTCCAACCGAATCCAAACTGCGATGCGCTTCCCCGGGAGATCTGGCGCTGGATTGACGAGACCCGTCGGGAGCGAGGGATCCCTTGGCGCCGTTTTGCGCAGCTTCTGGGCATGTCCTACTGCGGTTCCACGCTCATCAAGCATGGGGTGAGCCGGAAACGTTTGGCCAGAATTAATGGTTTCTTACACGATGATTATTTGGCTAAGCTTACCGAGTCTGACCTCCTGTGGGATGAGATCAGATCCATCGAGGAAATCGGCGAACATGACGTCTATGATATGAGTGTCCCGGGTACGCATAACTTCGTGGCCAACGATATCATCGTGGAGAACTCCGTGGAACAGGAAGCTGACGTGGTGATGTTCATCTTCCGCAAGGACTATTACGACGATCAAAAGCACGAGGGGGAACAGGATGATGAAGAAGGTCGGCTGGCCGGCAACGGCCAACGGCAGGAGTCCCAGGTCAGTGAGACGGAGTTGATCATCGGCAAGCAGCGCAACGGGCCAACCGGTTCCTTTACGCTGATGTTCCATAAGACCTATGCTAATTTTTATGAGCCGACCCCCTTCGGCGCGCCTCCTCCGGGGAGAACGCCTTTTTAGGGCACCCCCGCTCCTGCCCTGGAGAGGTTGCTTCTGCAGGTCTTCCACTTTCTCTCCCTCATCTCCGTCCCCAGAAACTCAATAGGAGATCATCTTGACTCCGTGAAAGACTTGTGTTTGCATGGGAAACAGGGGTGGCCTTCATGCTCATCTTACTATGAGACAACTCTCTGCGCTTGACAAAACCCGCATAAAGTGCTATACTTTCTCTGCCTGCGATGGCTGAAAAAAGGCAGGAGAGGAGGTGAGGATCAACCCAACCTAAGGTAGCTTGACTGAGGCGAAATTAACCACCTAAAGTAACTCTCCAAAGGAGGACGGATATGACTGGATTTAAAGAACTCAAGGGAGACCGTTTAACGCGTCGAACGTTTCTCAAGGGCGTGGGCGTGGCCGGAGGATTATTAGCCCTCGCGGGACCTTTGTCCTTCCGCGCCCTCGGTGCGACACCACCTACCATCCCTGTCGGGAGTCTGCTGGCCTTTACCGGTGCCTTGGCTGAGATGGGGCCGGCAATGCAGAAAGGTGGGGACCTGGCCGCTGCCGACATCAACAGTGCCGCCCAGGAGGTCTTTGGCGGTCCGATCATCAAGTTGATCCAGGAAGATTCTGGGACCGCCTCGTCCGTAGCGGTTGACGCGGCACGTAAGCTGGTAAGTGTAAACCGCGTCCCCGCCATCGTGGGTGCGTTGTCCAGTGGGGTGTCGATTGCTGTCGCTGAATCTGTCACAATCCCTGACGAGGTTCTGCAGGTTTCCCCTGCTAGTACTTCACCCCTGATCAGCATTCTGCCCGCGGACAAGGGCCATGATTTCTTGTTCCGCACCGTCGCTTCCGACGCCCTGCAGGGTGTGGTGGCTGCTCAGCTTGCAGCGGGGAAGATCTTCAACGACTACAAGTTCAAGACCGCATCCACGATCTACGTAAACAACCCCTACGGTCAAGGGCTTTCCAACGTCTTCTCCCGCTCCTTCCAGCTGCGAGGCGGTATCATTGAGGCCCAGGTGCCTCACCCTGATACGGTTCAACCCACCTACACTGCCGAGCTGGCCTTGGCCCTGGCCAACAAGCCGGAGGTTCTCCTGGTCGTTAGCTATCCTGGACACGCGGGCATCTTCTTGAAGGAATCCCGGGACATCTTTAACTACACCAGTTGGCAGTTCACGGATGGCACGAAGTCGCTAGACCTCGTCAAGGACCTCGGGGCCAAGGCGCTCGCGGGGAAGTACGGTACGGCACCGGGCGCGGATCCGAATTGGCCAGGCTTCGAGAAGCTGGTGGCAGAGCATCAGGCAAAATACGGCACGAAGATAACGCTGCCCTACGTGGACACCACCTACGATGCCGTGGCTGCTGTTGGACTCGCCATCGGCAAGGTGATCGCCGGTGGCATCACTGATCCAGCGAAGATCACGGGGACGGTCGTGCGCAATGCGTTGCGCCCCGTTTCCGATCCGCCGGGGACAGTCGTAGGCGTCGGTGCTTTCAAGCAGGCCTTCCAGCTTCTCAAGGCCGGCACGGACATCAACTATTCAGGCGCGGCAGGAAGCGTTGATTTCGACGGGAACGGGGATGTTATCACACCGATGGGCATCTGGGAGTACACCGCCCAGGGTACGATCAAGAGCGTGGAAATCAGGACGGCTAAGCAGATCCCGCAAGAGTAGAGTAAGCTTTAGTACGAAGCAGTTGAGTGGGGCCCTTGGAGAAGAGAGGGCCCCTTCTCTTTTGCCTTGTTTGGCACTCTACCTAGCGTGAAACCGGTAGAGGAGTTGCGACTATTTTTCAATAAACTGAGAGACTTGTTTTTCCTCTCCTAAGAGCCCCTGAGGCCGGAAGAGCAAGATCAGCTCCAAGAGCACTGCAATCAGCAGGTAGCGCAGGTAGGGGCTGCGCGAGGGCAAACTTGGAGAGATGGCTGCCAAGACGGGCTGGAGCCAGTCGGTCAAGAAGGCCGTCCCGGCCCAGACCCCCCAGATGGCAAAGGCCCCTAGGATGGCCCCCTTGTTATTGCCGGTACCCCCCAGCACGAGCATCACCCAGATGATGAAGGTCCCGTAGAGCGGGGTGAACTGCGTATAGTCGATGGAGACCATATAATGAGCGTAGAGTCCTCCTCCGATCCCCATGATCATGCTGCCGACGATGAACGCCTGCATCTTGAAGGCAAAGACATCCTTGCCGCTCATGGCGGTTGAGGTTTCCTCCTCACGGATGGCCCTGAGGACCCTGCCCCAAGGGGAGCGAATCGCTCGCTCCATCACCAAATAGATGATCACGACAAATAGAACAACGATGGCCAGATAGATATAGGGGTAATCGCGTGGGGTGAGGGGGGATAGGATCATTTGCAGCGACGCAGGCAGCCAATCGCAGCTAGGGCTTTGCACCAGACAGTGGAGCGGTTGAGGGATGCCTTGCAGGGGCTGAGGGCCGTTGGCCAGCCAACGCTCGTTTTGGAAGATCAAGCGAATGATCTCTGCAATGCCGATGGTGGCGATAGCCAGATAATCCTCACGCAACCTGAGGGTGGGGATGCCGACGAGCAGGGCGATGACCCCTGAGACGACCGCTGCTGCCAAGATTCCCACTAGGAAGGGCATCTGCAGACCGAAGGCTTGCTGGCTATAGAGCGCCAGGATACCAGTAGGCATAGCAGTGGAGAAGAGAGCCGCTGTATAGGCTCCAACGGCGAAGAAAGCGGCAATACCAAAATTGATCAACCCGCTGGAGCCCCAGTGCACATTGAGTCCCAGGCTGAGGACCGCGAAGATGGAGGCCATGATGGCAAAGGAAACGAGATAAGCCATGATCCCTGGGGGCAGCAGCCAGACGAGAAACACTGCCACTGCAATGCCAGCGAAGATTCCCAAGAGAAGCCGCCACATTCGCGTTAAGGGGATAAAGCGCGCTGCCAGTATGGCGAGCGGGATTGCGATAAATAAGGCCTTTAACCACATCCGAGAATCCATCTCAACCTCCAGCCTTCCCAAAGATCCCCTGGGGGCGGACCAAAAGCACCACAATCATGATGAAGAAGGCCACGCCGGACGCATAAGCAGGGTTGATAAAGGCCGTTGAGGTCTGCTCGACGATGCCGATGATCAGTCCCCCTACCAACGCGCCATAAGGGTTGCCGATGCTCCCCAAGATCACCGCGGCGAACATCGGGAGGAGCAGCTCCCAGCCCATCGCCGGACGCAGCTGCGCACTCAGGCCCAGCAGCACCCCGGCGGCCCCGGCAAGTGCTCCCGAGATCATCCAGGTCCAAGAGACAACCTGTTCGGTGTTGATACCGCTTACCTTGGATAACTCCAGGTTATCGGCGGTTGCCCGCATGGCTTTACCCATCTTGGTCTTCTCCAGCAGGAGATAGACGCAGACGATCAAGACCAGGGTTAGCCCTAAGATGAAGAACTGATAGGCTTGGACACGTATCCCTAAGGGTAGTTGCATCGCCGGGCGCTCCCGACCTAGATAATAAAAATAAAAGTCGGCTCCCCAGACTATATAGATCAAGCTCCTGACGAAAAAAGCTGCTCCTAGCGAAGCCATTTCCAGGATTACCAGGGAACCGTGTCTAGCTCTCAAGGGACGGTAAATCACGCGATCAATCCCAATGGCCACCAGACCGGTGATCGGCATGGCTAAGAGCAGGGCGACTAGGAATCCCCATCCGAAGGAGAAGGGAGCGAGCGGTGTACTCTGTCGCAGCAGCGCCAATAATGCGAAGGCAGCATAGGCCCCCACAGTCATCAGGTCTCCATGGCAGAAATTGGCAAATCTCAATACCCCGTAGGCTAAAGAGAGACCAATGCTCCCCAAGGCTATGATGCTTCCCAGCATCACTCCCCAAACGATGAGCGCAGGCAACCTTTGAACGGCCGCCCAATTAGTCTGAGCTGCCCACCAGAGCAGGGCGATCAACCCCAGAAGCGCTAGGGTCAGCACGATCGGGTTCTTCAATAGAGCCACTACTCGCCGGTCGAACCGACGCTGCGCTCGCTGTACGCCCTCTACCAGTACCAGGGTTTCAGGTGATCCACCGCCCGAAGGATCCAGTTCCATCGACTCCCTAGGAGTTCTCTTGCTCGGATCATTTGGCCTGTCCATGGATCACCCTCCCAAATAGAGCCGGCCGACTTCGGGGTTGTCCAAGAGCTCTTTTCCCGTTCCTGTAAAGCGGTTTCTCCCACTGGCCAGGACGTATCCCCGATGGGCCAGTTTTAAGGACTGCTTAGCGTTCTGCTCTACCATGATGATGGACACGCCCGTCCGGTTGATCTCCGAGATGCGCTCGAAGATCCCGCCCACCAGCTTCGGAGCGAGGCCGGCCGAGGGTTCATCAAGTATCAAGACCTGGGGGTCGAGCATCAAGGCCCGGCCCATGGCGACCATCTGCCGCTGGCCGCCTGACATCTTGCCCACCCGGCGCCCTCGGAGCTCTCGGAGAGGAGGAAAGAGCTGATAGATTTTCTCTTTACGTGCAGTAAGATCCTCACTGAGAATGAAGGCCCCCATCTCTAGGTTCTCTTCCGCCGTGAGCGAGGGGAAGATGTTCTCTACCTGGGGCACGTAAGAGAGCCCTAGGTGCACAAGGCGGTCGGGGCTAAGGTGGGTAATCTCTTTCCCCTTTAAGACAATCTGTCCGGATTGGATCTTGAGTAATCCGAAGATCGCCTTCATCAAAGTCGACTTCCCCGCTCCGTTAGGTCCGATGATCGCAATGATCTCCCCCACTTGGAGATCCAAACAGACCTCGTGCAGGATCTCCATCTCGCCATATCCGGTGACGATCCCTCGGACCTCCAAGAGGTTCATCGATACTGTCCTCCCAAATAGGCTTCCAATACCCGGTCATCGCTGCGAACCTGCTCGGGCCGGCCCTCCATGAGCACCCGGCCTTCGCTCATCACGACCACCGGGTTGCAGAGGTTCATGACGAGGTTCATATCGTGTTCGATAAGTAGGAAGGTTACCCCGTGTTCGTGGCAGAGTTGCGTGATGTACTGGGTGAGCTGTCTCATCAGGGTGGGGTTGACTCCGGCGCCCGGCTCATCGAGGAGGATCATCTCTGGATCAGCCATCATGGTCCGAGCTAACTCTAGCAGCTTCTTTTGACCGCCGGAGAGGTTCCCGGCGTACTCGTCTTTGAGGTGGATAAAACCGACGAATTCCAGTATTCCTAGGGCCTTGTCACGGATCTCACCCTCCTGGTGACGCACCCTCCTGGGGCGGAACCAGGGATTCCAGAGTCGCTCGCCCAGCTGACCTGGGGGCACCAACATCAGGTTCTCCAAGACGGTCATGCTCTTGTGTTCACGCGGGATTTGGAAGGTTCGGCAGATCCCCTTGTGAAAGATCTTATGAGGGGGCAGAGCAGTGATCTCCTCACCCTTGAAGTAGACCTTCCCCTCATCTGGTTTATAGAAACCGGAGATCAGATTGAAGAGGGTTGTCTTGCCGGCGCCGTTGGGGCCGATCAAGCCGGTAATCGTCTGAGGGCTCACTGAGAAGGAGCAGTGATTGACGGCGCGCACGCCCCCGAAGTCCTTGACGATTTCCTGGATGTCCAACAAGGCTTGCATAGGGGTACCCGACTTGGATTTCTGCGGCTCAGACGCAACAACCTGCATGAGGTCACCACCTACCTGCCTTTTTTATGGGGGTGATTATAATGCCCGGGAACGTCAAAGTCAATCGGGAGAGTTGGAGAGACCTGGTTCTGTAGAAATCCTCTAAGAGGGTGTGTGGAAAGTGGTCATATGGGGTATACTTTGCGCCATTCGCGCCAACGCGGAATGATTTTCTACGCACCCTCTAAGTGGTATAATCTGTCATGCAAAGCTCAATCATGGACACTGTTAAGGCCATCTCGCGCCGAACTGAAGACTATCGCTTCAGTACCCGCCTGCGGGTGCGCTTCGCCGAGACCGACACGCAGGGGGTGGCTCATCACGCCAGTTTTCTCGTCTACATGGAGGCGGCGCGGGTGGCCTACTTCCGCGCTCTGGGCTGGGATTTTGCCCAGGTGCGCCGGGAGAGTGGCCTGGATATCGTCATCGCCCAAGCAGGCTGTCGCTATTTGTCGCCGGCCGCCTTCGACGATGAGCTGGAGATTGGGGTGCGGGCTTCAGAGGTCAAGCGGGCCAGTTTTCAGTTCGACTATCTTGTCCGCCAGGTCACCACCCGGCGGGCAGTTGCACTGGGCCGCACGCTGCAAGTGATGGTAGACGGGCAGAGCCGCCGTCCCTGTGCCCTCCAGCCGGAGCTGCGCCAGGCGTTGCTCCAATTTGAGTGCCAGTCTTCTCTAAAGCCAAAATGACCTTGCCTAACCGGAACGGAGCTGAGAATGAGGGGAAGAAGCGAAAGAGCCTAGCCTTCCTTTTCTGCAACAGTTGGGCATATGCTGAAGACCACCTCGGTGCTCAGGCTCATCCTGCCTGAGACAACTCTCCTACTTGACAGAGGACTAAGCTTGTGCTATAACTTAGGCATGATATAAAAGGATATGGAGGTGTATAGTAAAATGAAGGGGAAAGATGTAGAGAAAAAAGAAGAGGGGATTTTGGAGGAGAAGAAAGAAACCACATATGACCCTGCGAATGTGTGGCTTTTTACCTCTATATCCGCTCAGGACAAGTATAGGCGAGAGGGAAAACTGGATGAACTCGAGCGGGACATCCGCAATTCTTCGATGGGTGGCAAACCTTGGAGACCTGAAGATATAGAATATTTGAAAGAGATCCAAAGGTTAGTGGACAAAGGGATAATTGAAGAAGAAGCCTCAAGATGGGCGATTAGTCCATTTCCTCCAGTCTATAAAGCTCTTCGTTCTGGGGAGATGACGATAGGCGGTCAAATATACAGTTTAAAAAAAGGTCAACAGCTTGTCTTTCAGTGTAGAATGGAACGGGAAAAAAGGGGATCACCTGCGCCTGTGCTCATAGGCGAATTTACTCCGGCGGAGAGAGACCGATATTGCGGAGATATGTCAGGTATGGGGAAAATGGATGAGAGGAAATAGGCAGGTGTAATTAGAAAGAGGCGTTGCTGAGCTTCGGGCGCAAGCTGATGATTGACGGCAGCAACAACAACATCACGATCAGCGGGAAAAACAAAGCCGGTCAGGCTGATACCCGGCAGCAGCAGCACCAACATCACCCCACATTGAGCGCCACATAATTCAGCATCAAAGTGGTGAGGATCTCATTGGTGGCAAACTTGACCTTGAGCAGGGCGGGGATTAGCGCGTAGAGCCCGGCAGCGAGGGTCCAGACCAAGGTCTGGGGATCGCCTGGAGGCCATATTCCTCGCCCAGCTTGCGGATGGCCGCGGCGGCTCGGTGCAGGTTGACGATTGGCCTTTGTAAACTACTGGGGCTCCAGCAGTCGCCGGTAATCCTCCTCGGTATCCACATCCAGTTGAGTAGCGCCGTTTTGGAGGGGAATCTTGAGCGCCTCAGACCAATATCTCTGCGCCAGGCCCCAGCCGCTGCGGTCGCCGCGCAGCCGCGCCAGTTCACCGAGCAGCTCCCTGGAGAAGGCGACCGGATGCCCCTTGTGCCCCTGATAAACGGGAAAGCAGATTCTCGCTTCGCTCCGGAGAAAATTCTCTCTTACTAAGTCTATTAAGTGTGAGCTCATCAGTGGCATGTCCCCCAGCAGGAAGAGCGCGCCATGGGCCTCGGTCGGGAGCGCTCCGATGGCCAGCCTGACCGAGGAGGCCCGGCCTGAGCACCACCGTTGATTGTGCAAGACTTCCAGCTTGGGATCATCTCTCAGGCTCTCCAGTGCTGCCAGCAGGCGCTCGCCCTGATAGCCGACGACAAGCAAGATCGGCGCCAGTCGTGAGTTCAGAGCCGCCTGTAGGGCATGGCAGATCAGCGGGCGGTCTCGCCAGGGCAGCAGCAGCTTGTTGCCACCCGCAAAGCGACTCCCCGCACCGGCAGCGAGGATCACTCCGGGCAGAATGTTCATATGCCTATTAGCTCAAATTTAGACCCGCCCGCCCATGGTCAGAGCCAGCAGCGCCTTCTGCACGTGGAGGCGATTTTCCGCCTGATCATAGATGAACGATAGCTCCGGATCGTCGCAGACCTGTGAGTCAACCTCGTTGCCGCGATCAACCGGCATGCAATGGAGCAGATAGCCCGGATTGGCCAACCGGCGCTGGCGCTCCTGCGTATAGCGCCAGTCCTGGTGCTGCTGGGCCAACTTGAGCTCCGCTTCCTTGCCCTGCTCGTAGCGACGGCCGCTGTACCAGTTGCGCGGGAAGACCACCGTCGCCCCCTCCAGCGCCTGATCCAGCTCATGAACTATCTGGAACGATCCGCCGGAGCGGCCGGCCAGGGCTTGGCACTGCTCCAGCACCTGGGGGTCCAGCCCGTACTCCGGCGGATGGGCCACCACGACATCCATGCCGTAGAGCGAAGAGATCAGCGCCGTGCCCTGCACCGAGCAGCGGCCGCGAACCCAAGGGGAGTAGACCCAGGTGATCACGATCTTCTTGCCCCGAACCTCGCCGAGCTTCTCCTTCATGGTAAAGATATCGGTGAGTGACTGACAGGGATGATAGATGTCGGAGGCCATATTGATCACCGGCACCTCGGCATATTCGGCGATCCTGCGCATGATCTCGTCCCCTTGGCCATAATAGCCGATCTGGTCGTCGAGCAGGCGGATGCCGATCCCATCGCCGAAGCGGGCCATCACCTTGGCCGTGTCTTTGATCGACTCGCCAGCACCCGGCTTTTCCTCCAGTGAGATGCGCATCGTCTGCGGGTTCAAGAACTGGGCGTGTCCGCCGAGCTGGGTCATCGCCGCCTCAAACGACTGACGGGTCCTGGTCGAGCCACTGAAGAAGAGCATCAAAAAGGTCTTATATGCCAGATAAGGCGTCGGCTGGCCGCTATAGTAAAGCCCTTTCATCTGCTCGGTCAATTTGAGCACACTATCGAACTCTTCTTTGCTCCAGTCGGTCTCCGCGACCAGGCTCCGATTCTTCAAGTTAAAATAGCTCATAGTTTATCTCCCTCGTTTATTAGCGCATCGTCAAGGCCAAGACGGCTTTTTCGGTATGCAAACGGTTCTCGGCCTCATCGTAGACCACCGACATCGGCCCATCTATCACCTCGTCGGTCACCTCCAGGTTGCGATCGGCGGGGAGGCAGTGCATGAAGATCGCCCGCCGGTTGGCCAGCTCGAAGTGCTTCTTGGAGATGCACCAGTCCTGCCTGAACCGCTTGCGATACTCTCGATCCTCCTGGGGCTCCATCAGGAAGCTGCCCCAGCTCTTGGCATAGATGACGTCGGCTCCCTTGGCAGCCTGATAAACGTCGTGGTTGATCTCGATCTCGGCCCCGCTCTTCTCGGCCTCCCGCCGGGCGAAGGCGATGTACTCCGGGTCAACGTCGTACTTTTCGGGGTAGGCCAGGGTGAGGTTCATCCCCAGCAATGAGGCGGCTATTGCCATGGTCTGGGGCACGCCGGCCGACTTGACCCGCTCGGAGTAGGCCCAGCTGAGCACGATCTTCTTCTTCCGCCAGCCTGGTCCCAGTTTTTCGATCATGGTCATCAGGTCGGCCAGGATCTGAAAGGGGTGTTCCTTGTCGTCCAGGGCGTTATAAACCGGTATCTGGGCCGCATCGGCCATCAGGCGCAGAATATCGCGCGCCATCCCGTATTTCTCCAGGCCGTACATGCGGATCATGATCCCGTGCACATAGCGATCTAAGACTCTGGCCGTATCTAGCCAGGTTTCATGGTGCGCGATCTGCATCACCTCCGGGGTATGAAACTGGGCGTGCCCTCCCAGCTCGGTCATTGCGGCTTCAAATGAGGTGCGCGTCCGGGTCGAGGGGTTGGCGAAGATCATCGCCAGGGTCTTGCCGCGCAGATAGTTCTGCTCTTCTTCCACCTCATTCTTGCGTTTGAGCGCAAAGGCGAGGTCCAAGATGGTCTCCAGTTCCTCTCTGGAATAGTCCATCAGGCTGACTAGATCTCGGCCACGCAGTGTTTTAGTGAGCATGGTTCCTCCTTAATTTATTCTGTATTATTGAGCGGTGATTGTCGTACCCGCTTGCCCTGCTAGCGCCTCTACCGCGTGATTGAGCGAGGTGATGATCGCTCGGCTGCCGCCGGCCTTGATAAAACAGATTGCAGCACGGACCTTGGGCCCCATGGAGCCCTTGGCGAACTGCCTCTGAGCATGATAGCGGAGCGCCTCCTCCAGGCTCAGCCGCCTGAGGCCCTGCTCCTCTGGTGTATTGTAATTTAGCTTGACCTCCTCCACGTCGGTCAAGACCAGGAAGATCTTGGCCTTGACATCCTCGGCCAGCCGCTCGCCGGCCAGGTCTTTGTCAATCACCGCTTCGACGCCGCTGATGCCCCCCGCCTGCCGGATCACCGGGATGCCACCGCCGCCGGAGGCGATCACGATCACATGATCCTCCAGGAGCGCACAGATGGCCTCTTTCTCGAATATTTCCAGCGGTTCCGGTGAGGGCACCACCCGGCGCCAGCCCCGACCTGCGTCCTCCTTGATCCGATAGCCCTTCTCTGCAGCGAGTGTTTTGGCCTCCGCCTCGCTATAAAAAGGTCCGACCGGCTTGATCGGATGCTCAAAGGCCGGGTCATGCTCATCAACTACCACCTGGGTGACCACCGTGGCTATGGAAATGTCGCCCCGCCCCTGCCGGGCCAAGATATTATGCAGAGACTGCTGGATCATATAGCCGATCAGCCCCTGCGACTCCGCCCCGCAGACACTGAGGGGCATCGGGGCAGCCACCTGCTTGGCCGCCTCATTTTGGAGGAGAATGTTGCCCACCTGAGGGCCGTTGCCGTGGGTGATGACTATCTTGTATCTGCCACTCAACACCATCTGCGCCAGTTGCTCGCAGGTGAGGCGCACATTGGCCAACTGTTCCTCAAAGCTGCCCTGCTGCCCCGGCTGCAGGATGGCATTCCCGCCCAGCGCGATCACTACAATATCTTTTGTCAAGTTAAACCTCCTCTAGCTAGACGCTCTCCAGCAGGCCGGTCCGTCGGTTGAACTCATCAATTAGCCGATCAATCTCCCCGGCCTGAGCGTGAATCCGTTCCCAATAGCCGGGAAAATCGTGCCATTGCTCTTCCAGCTCCTCGACCGCTTTGCCCATCTGCTCCACCCAGGTAAAATATTTCAGATTATGGATGCGCCGGCGATCCGCGTAATCCAGCTCCAGCAAGTGATCGGTGGTTTGTCCCAACAGCGCGCAGTTGTAAGCGACCGCCGCCTGCTCCGGCGCGAGGGGGCCGTAGCTCCGGCGCAGCTCCTCGATTCTGGACCGGTAGAGCTCCATCGAATCGGTAAAGACGGTGAGCACGATCTCCTGCTCACCCAGCCGGTAATATTTCGCGAACTTGATCGCCGCCAGCAGGTTGGCCACCGATGAGATGCCCAACAGCGGCAGTTGTGCGCTGAAGCCGGCCGGAACCCCCTGCCGGGCCAGATACTCTTGCCCTTCTGGCTCGTTGAAGAGCCGAATTAGCTTCAGACAATGCTCGTCGTCTATGGCGATCACCATGTCGGTGTTGCGCACGTTGTGAATCCAAGGGACGTGCTTGTCGCCGATGCCCTCGATGCGATGGCTGCCGAAGCCGTTCATCAGCAGCGTGGGACATTGCAGCGCCTCGCCCACAGCTAGCTTGCTCTGGGGATAGACCTGCTTCAGATAATCGGCACAGCCCAGCGTCCCGGCCGAACCGGAGGTGAGGGCTACCCCGGCATAATTGCCCGCTGTACCCAGCTCGGCCTGCAGGACCTCCTCCATGGCGTGGCCGGTTACCTCATAGTGCCAGAGGTGATTGCCGAACTCTTCGAACTGATCGAATATAACTATATCTTGGCGCGTCGCCTGCAACTCTTTGCACTTCTGAAATATCTCCCAGACATTGGATTCGGAGCCGGGGGTGGCGATCACCTCCCCGGTGACCTGTGAGAGCCATTCGAAGCGCTCGCGCGACATGCCCTCCGGCAGGATGGCGATAGACTCGCAGGCGAGCAGTTTGGAGTCATAGGCTCCGCCGCGACAGAAGTTCCCGGTCGAAGGCCAGACGGCCTTCTGAGAGGTCGGATCGAACTGTCCGGTCACCAGCCGGGGCACCAGGCAGCCGAAGGTAGCGCCGACCTTATGGGCACCGGTGGGGAACCACTTGCCCACCAGGGCGATGATCCGCGCCCGGACGCCGCTGATTTCAGGCGGAATCTCCAGATAGTTGACCCCGCCGAAGAGCCCTCCCTGCTTGAGCGGCCGGTTCTTCCAGCTAATACGAAAGAGATTCAAGGGCTCAAAGTCCCACAAGCCTATAGTTTTCAGGCCTTCTTTGATGCTGGCCGGGATCAGCTCCGGATCCTTCATCTGGGCCAAGGTGGGAATGATGATGCCGCGCTCCTTGGCCCGCTGGATCGCCCGCTGCAGCGGCTGCTCAGTGATAGTGAGATCGATCATTTTTTGCTCCTTAGCTCTCGATGCTAGCCGAAGATTGCGGGGTGAAAAGCTGTGCTTGCCTGGGACGCTTCCGCTTGTCCTAGCTCATTGACCAGCGCGATCGCCCCTTGTTTATCCTCCTCGGAGATGACGCGAAAGTCCAGCTCAACTTCGGCCCGGCCCGGCACGATCTTCACCTGCCAGCCGCTAAGAAAAGGCGTAAACTCATCACGAATATTCAATGATGGCGACGACGGCCAGGACAATCGCTTCCAGTGTCTCTGGCGATACCTGTCCCAATCTCCGGATGAACCGTTGTATATCCATGCCACGCAATTGCAACACATCAACCGCCGAGGGCTTGGTGAGTCCGTTCGTGGGCGTATGGTCGATGCGCACGTGCCATAGGTTGGGAGCGTAGTGCAGTTTCCAGTCCGTGACTGGAGCCACCAGTTTAACCGGCAAGCGTCCAACCGCATCGGAACTGATAACCACGGCCGGTCGTGTCTTCCGGATTTCCGTCCCAATGGTAGGTTCAAAATTGACCAGCCATATGTCGCCCCCGCTTCGAGGAAACACTAGGACTGGACAATATCCCTTCCCTGCCAGGCTTCGCGCTCGGTTCGCTCAGCCTCGAACTCATAATACTCAACCATCCGCTCAGCTTGTGCCGCCAGTTGTCGCCGACGTTCTTCCAACGGCAATTGCAGAAACGCGCGGCGCTGAGCTAGCGAAATGGCCTGAGCGACATCTGTCAGTGTCTCTGGCAAAATTATACTCCTTGTCTCTTGCTAGATAACTTAAGTGTAGAACATCTGCCCGCGTCTAGCAACGACCCGAATTGTCTCATCAAAATGGAGCACAGCGGAATAGCAGTCAGGTGCAGCGCCTTGTTAGCAGTTGTTGATTCAATCTTAGTCACAGTTTCAAAAATTATTTCTAGGGGTGACGGTCATGGTTAATTGGAGTGAAATCAAGAGCAATACAAGGACATTTGCTAATAACCCATGCGTCGTGACCTGGGCCAACTTCAAATGCTTCTCCAGGTCCAACTTCTGCTTCGGTTCCGGTAGAGTCCTGAATCATCATTCTTCCAGCAATGATATACCCAATGTGATTCTCAGAAGTTTTTCCAGTCTGCGCTCCTGCGTGCAAACTCCACTTCCACCCCGGTTGATACGTGCCCAAACCAATTGAAGCAGATCGTAAAAAAATACTGGAGCGAACGCTTCCATCAACAAATTCTCTTGCATTGTCAGATTCTGCAGGATTCCCTACAGCAATACTCGAATCAGAGTTGTTCATTTCCCCCTCGCATGACTTTTCTAGTTGACTGCTAACGCCTGCCTTCAGCCGCGCCGTCCTCGGCGTCGGCTGCAAGGCTTGGTTGGGCAAACAAAGTACTCCTGCGTCTTGCCCGTTATGTTCGCGACAAGCTGTATCCCGTCCTCAGCAGTGACGAGCCCCTGCCTACCGCTTCTTCAGTTCTTACCCGGACATTCCGTCCGGGGCAATGTCCGCCTGCGCATTATATCACCTCGTACCGCAGGGAAGGGCCGGACCCTGTCTTTCTCACAAGCCCAAGCCCCTCAAAATGCCCCAAGTGACGCCGCGCAGTTCTTGGCTCAACGCCCATGGCCTCTGCATATTCGCTAGACTTCGCCTTGCCGCGAGCGGCAAGCCACTGCCAGCCCTTCCGCTCCGACTTGCTCAGGGCCTCAAGCGTGTCCTCGTCAAGACCCTTTATCGCGCCCTCCGCTGATCGGTACAACTTAAGCACAAGATATGGCTCGTCCCATGTGTATCGTGGCTGGGGCAGATCGAGTTCTTTTGCCCGATCGCGAAGCGAAGCCAGACCAAGGCCCTGCTCTTCCGCCATGTCCATCCGCGCGAACACGAAGTGCAGCTCGGGGTTCCGGCTCAGCATGGGAGCGCTGAAGTCCTGAAGTTGCCTCAATGTGATCGGCAACGGTGGTTCGCCAGGACTCTGCACCGTCACTGTGTCCTCGGTCACCACGATCTGACACTTGGCACCGACAATACTGTAGTCGCGATGAATGAGTGCGTTGGCCACGGCCTCGCGAACCATCTCGAAAGGCAAAGCCGAGCGTTCCTGCCGATGCACCTGGTCCCGGTCAAAGACGTTTGGGAGTTTGTTCTTGAGCCATTGCTCCAGCAGGTCGGGGATCAGCACGGCCGGTTCGTCGAACTCGCGCCGTTCTTTGTCGCCATTCGGATAGTGAATGATCCCGAGCAGCCCCGCTTGCCGCATCATCATCCGCGGCTCTCTACCAAACAGGAGGTATCCGAAGCCCGTCGGCACCAAAGCTCCATCCTCTTCTTTCAGGAGGCCTTGCCGGAGAAGACGCCGATTGAACGCATCAGAATCAACGACATCGGCAATCTCTGCTCTCTGACGGTACATTTTCAGAGCGTCATCAGAGAAGTCTCCGTGTTCTGTCATCGACAGCTTGTCTTCCAGGGGCGAAAGCGCGACTTTCCCTGGTTCCTCTTCAATCTCAGCAGCCCGTTCCGTCGCCTGCTCGAGAAACTTATTGTTCTCCTGCTCGATAATCTCCTGAAGGTCACGGTCAAACATGTCCACAGTCACGCCTTGGCGAATCAGGTACCCTATGCCCTTGCGCGCAACGGTCGGGTCAGGGTCCTGGATGCCCACCCAGACTTCCTTGATGCGGGCAAGGTAGATGCGTTCCGCGCAAGACAGTTTCGGATGCTTCCGCGCGCCTTTCGCGCAGGGCTCCAGCGTCGCGAATAGAACCGAGCCATCCAGCTTGTCGCCATGGTTCTTCCGTTCGAGAAGCGTGAACTCTGCGTGATCACCGTACCGGAGTTCTCCACGGCAAGCAGTCTCAATGGTGCCGTCCGGCTTGTACAACACCGCGCCTACTTTCGGATCGACTTTGCCATCAGTATGGGGCTCAGGTATAGACTGGCGCATCACCTCAATGGCCAACTCCATCAAGTTTCGTGAATTGAACTTGGTTCTATCTGCCACCGTAAGTTACTCCCTCGTTCTTGCAATGGATTCGCTTACCCATGCCTTTTTGCCCGGGAAAGGGCGACCGGCTTTGGCTTCTCTGTACATTGTATAGTCTGTCTTTCTAGTCTTTTCTCGCCCAACGGTCAGCATTAGCGGCGCGGCTTGCCGCGCACGCTGGATGCTCTTGTTCGGCGAGCCCGTCGCACACCGGCTA
Organism: uncultured bacterium; assembly: GCA_913053845.1. Classification (GTDB taxonomy): domain Bacteria; phylum Bipolaricaulota; class Bipolaricaulia; order RBG-16-55-9; family DRJF01; genus DRJF01. Next base: position 35,084 of record CAJXGD010000008.1, read on the forward strand.
GTTTCTCGCACCCGTCGTCAATCAGACGAATAAAGTCCTGTGCATCAGTGAAGTAGTTCCTGAACGCTAAACGCACTTCCTCAGTTGTGTCAGCTCGCACAAGCACAACATCGGTGCCAGGCATCTCACGCTCAAGCGAAAACAATGCGCGTAACGCGGCCGTTGCGTCACGGAAGGTTCTTACCTCAAGAGCCCCAGACTCAGGAAAGATCAAGATAGCATTCCTGTTCGAGCTGATCTCTGGATTGGCAACGTTCAGCCCACGGAGGGTTTGCATGAGTGACACCTTCGACTCCACCTCCAAGAATTCACGAACAACGTCAAGATCGGGCTTGTCCGGGAATGGTCCAGTCACGTCCTCATAGATACGGGCGAGAATCTCGCTGGCGAGGGCCATCGCGTGTTCATATCGTCGATCTCCCGCCTGGAACTTGGGCTGACTCTCCGTGATGAACCCGATAACCTCGACAGAGGTCGCCCATGCATGCTGGATCAGTGTGCGGTACTGTATCTCAACCAATAGGCCCTTGAGCGGCCTCCCGACAGTTGAATTGACGTCGTAGGAGTACACATCGTGAATCCCACGGTATCCCGTCGACTTCGGTCGTTTGATGTAGTCGTACTTGTCCAGTTCGTTTTTTCGCTCGTGGTGGAAACGAGCTTTGTGAAACTCACTGCGGAAGTCGTAGAGGTCCTTTACCGTCTTGAAGATCAGCCTGCATCCGGCTACATCGTCCATGCGCGATAATTGCATGTCTGGATACCGCTACAGCTTGCCAATGATCGTGGACTTTCGCTTGTGCCGCTGCGCCACAACGATATCGGTGCCATGCGTTCTCATGCGGAGAATAGCCTGAAAGGTGTTCAGTACAGGCCGATGTGCAGCTCTCCACTCATCGAGGACAGAGAGGTCCGCCTCTGTGAGGTTACCACTTCTGATGGCCGTCCCCGCGCGGTTGACCCTTGATTTCGATCCGCCCGGGAACACGGGAGGATCAGAGGAATCCACAATTTGTCTTATTTCGAGTTGTTTGCTCATAATCCACCTAACGGGTGCGAGCTAAGCTGCACCCCGCGCGCAGGCAGCAAGGCGAAGCCTTGGGACGCGAGCACAGGTCGTAGCCGCGAAGCGCCGCCTTAACGTTAAAGCCCAGCAGCGCGTGCCTTTTCACGTCCGCTGCAGCGCTTGGTTAGGCGGTTTCTGACAGAGTAATTTCCTGTTCCATCCACTGCGGTAGAGGTTCGCCCGTCGCCTTCGAGTAGAGGGTTTCGGGTGCTATGTCTAGCTCGTCTCCCCAAGTGAGTGTCCCTAGATCCCGGTTGATCGTGAAACGTTTGAAGTATTTCATGTCTTTGAGCTTGGCAAAGATTCCGCTCCTACGGGTATAGGAGAGGAAGTCGACTACTCCTGTCTTTCCGTTCTCGAAGGTAAGCCTAATCTTGTACTCCCCAAGGTATTCCGCTGAAGTCACGTCGTAACTCATCGTAGTTCCTCCTAATCTAACGGTTGAATCTTGTCCGGTTGCCGGTCGCTTTGCACTAACTCCCAGTCGTGCATGAGTTCTTCCCGATGCTTGGTAGCCCATTCGACTACCAGCCCTAACACCCTTGGCGGCAGACTGCCCTCGCTAATCGTCAAATCGGCTATTCTTATTGCTGCCTTCGATCCACCGTAGCGTGCATGGAAATGAGGTGGATTGTGGTCGTCAAAGTACATAGCGATAACGATGCCGTAGAACCGACTGATCTCAGGCATTGCCCTCCCTTTGGTTAGGGCATGGCTTCTGCATAGTAGGATATCAGGGATAGAGCGCATTTGTCAAGGCAGGAAATCCGATTTAGTCATGCTTTTCTACCTAACGCCCAAGCTCACCTGCCACGCGGTGCTTGCCGACTATACCTCTGCAAACAACCAACTTGCAAACGCCAAACCAACCTCGATTTAGCGCACGCAGGAGCGCGGTCAGGTGCAGCGCCTGGTTAGGCCGGCATTAGCCGTTGCCCTTTAGGTTCTGGCACTGGGTCACCGAATTCCTTCGCCGTATCGATCCACAGTTGAACCGCTTCGTGGGCATTCTTGAGTGCAACCTCCTGCGTGTCACCATGGGCCATACACCCAGGCAGTTCAGGGACTTCGGCGATGAACACCTGGTCCTCCTGGCTCCAGTAGATAATGATCTCATATTTATGCATTATTCCTCCCCTCCTAATTGGTATTTCAAGATCACACGACGCACTTGGCTGACCTGGTAAACCTTGGCCTTATTGTCATTACGCTGGAGGTTGATCTTCTCTTCTATTCCCTGCTTTCTGAAAATGCGATGGCTACCACGTATGCGCTCATCAAATCCTAAGTGTCGCAGCAACTGACAAAGATCATCAAAGCGGATATTGACATCTGATCTGTCCTGGAGTATCTGCTCCAAGAGGTTATCATACCTACTCATAGTGATAGTTTAGCGCACGTCGAAAGAATATTCCATGACCTAACGCCCAAGCTTACCTGCCGCGCGGCGCTCGCAGACTATACTCCGGCAAAGAGCCAACTTGCAAACCAACCTCTCATGAACCTCAGCCCTTTGTGTGGTCCAACACCTCAGCTCAGGTGCGTAGGTTACCGCATCGCCTGCACCTGATTGTTCTGCGGAAACACGCTCTCATCGCGGGAACTCAAACCGCGGCCTGCTCTTTGGCGTTTTGGATATTTATGCTTGGATCCGGGTTCGTCTTCGGGACCGGCAGCCCGCGCTCCCGGAGCAGTTCGACGTGCTCCTTCATTCCCCACTTGGCCTGGTATACGCAGTCTTCAATAGAGTGACCAATGCCTGTGAACCCTTCGAGCTCAGGCGAGTAGAATCCAAAGTAATCAGGCTCCTCCGTCGCCTCGATGATCAGCGAGTAGGGCAGTTCGATCATTTCACTACCTCCTGCTATTTCAATCCAGCGGCCTTGAGGATGCTGTGACACGTTCCAGCTGGCACTTCCTTCGAGCCGTGAAAGTCCACCCGAATCAGTCGTGAGCATCCTGCCTTCCCATAATACCGAATTGATCCCTTTTGCTTCACGATCTTGAAGCCATGCCTCTCGAGAAGCCGGGTCAACTCACTGAACTTCATTAACCCTCCAGAGCTATATTCGTTTGACGCCTAACGTCGTGTCAATAAGCCGCGGGTGCCGAAGGCGACCGTCAGCTTCATCGACTTGTTATTCAGCTTGTGCCGCCAGTTGTCGCCGACGTTCTTCCAGCGGCAATTGCAGAAACGCGCGGCGCTGAGCTAGCGAAATGGCCTGAGCGACGTCTGTCAGTGTCTCTGGCATAATTATACTCCTTGTTTCTTGCTAGATAGCTTAAGTGTAGAACATCCACCCGCCTCTAGCAACGACCGAATTACCTCATCAAAATGGAGCGCAACGGAATAGCGGTCAGGTGCTGCGCCTTGTTCGGCATCTTCTACCGACTGTTTAATTAAGGTTGATAAATTAATCAATTTGATCCTCTATTGCTCCTAATAGCGACTATTCCCCATAAGAATCTCTCGACGCTTCACGTTCTGCATCACGCTCATAACTCTCCGCAAACTCACGCATGGCTGTTGCAAACCTAGAATATCTCTTGGCTTCGAGTGCTTCAGCTCTTTCACGGTTAATTCGAGCCAACTCACGCTCCTCCTTGCCTGCAGTGAAACTATGCACGCCTCTCTGATCGAAGAGTTCCGTAATGAAGCCAGATCTCATTGTCTTGGCATCCTTTTCATTCAACACTTGAGCCACAACGTTGTGAATCCACAACCCATCTTCGTCTTTTGGCGCGTGTGTCAACACATGGCCAAGTTGGCTAAGCGCGATCTCAAGATGCCCAGTTTCTGTGGCGATCCGCTTTGTTTCTGCAAGCCAAGCAGTGAAAGAATCCGAATCGAATGACCCGTCGGACTTTATCCCAGGAGGGGTCTTCCATCCGCTCAAAAGCTTGTAAGCATTCTGTGCTAGGTTTCGTTGCTGTTCAGTAGGTTCTTCATCCTTCTTCTCTTCGTTCTTAGAACGGAATACCAAGCCAATTACTTCGCAGAAAAAGGCAGGATCTGCTGCGAGACGGTTTTCAAGGGTCTTTGGAGAGCCACTCGAGAACTGGTCTAACAAGAGAAGAAAGTTCCATTCGATTTTGAAAAGAGCATCCGCATCAGCTGACGGATTATTCTGGAGTTTAGCGATGACTTCAATGGTGGCATCCCGGTCGAACTCTCTTTCGGGATGCTCTGAACTAAGAACCGCTAGAAGGGCGCGAACTGCAAGCTCAGGATCAAAGGAGCCCTCCTCATCAACTGATCGCCATAAGCATTGGACAGCCGCACTCGCACGACCATAGTAAATAAGTTTTTCAATTGTCTTAGTGAGATCCCGGTGAGTCCCCCATGGGTTCACGTCTGCATTTCGCCAGTAAAGGCCTTCTTCGTTCCCAAGTGACCCTTCAGCACGAGTCCAAGTCTCTTCATCGAAAGGAAGCAAAATAAGAAATGCGGATTTTTGTGCAACACTCCATTCATTAGCTAGCAGCCTGTCAACCCACGGCCAGTTCAGTTTGCAGAATCTACCCCAAACGAAGCCGCCAATTATGCTCCTTTGAACTTCATCTTCATCCTCGAGGAGCCCCGGCAGAAGCTCTGACTCCACAGAATCCGTCGCGATGTTTCCAAGTGCATGCCCCACTAGGTTCGGTGCAGACACATTTCGAGCGAATTCCAGTACAGCAGCTATACCACCGGAATCCAAGATTTCCTGCAATGCTTTTTGGCGATGTTGATCGAGTCGTTTTTGTTGCTCTTCATAATTCCCCTTCTCGTCATACAGGTCGAAAGCACGACCACTAAAAAGATGGTGATACCTTAACTCAGGCGCATGAGGGGCCAGTATACTGGCCGTTGCATCTATACCAGCAAGAATCTCTACTGGCATTGCCCAGTCAGCATCGGCATATTTCCGGTGCTTCCTAACCAGATCATTTAAGGCTTCCCATAATGGCATACGGTCGCGTTCAGGTAGCCCGATAACATTTTCTGAACTCAGATGCGAAAGTAAGTTTTCAAATGTAGGCTTAGGGAGGTCAGGCAGTCGTTCTATCAATACATCGAGCTTCTCTGTGCTTGATTTTGCGATCACTATTGCCATATCAGTGTAAATGGATACTTGCTCCCAATCGCGGTTAGTAATTGTTTCCTTCCAGTCTGCAGCAATGAGATTCCGCCAAGCGGGACGACGGCAACCTGAAGGAGAACCGTGACTGTGGGGTAGCAATGCGAGCAGCAAGTTCCACCCAACCTCAGGCTGTTCCCGCAATAATGTTTCGACCGCTGACTTCCTTTTCTCCATCGGGGCACAAGTTTGCAGGTGCCAAGGCAAAAGAATATCAGCCAATGAGCTTGATGGCCGATTTGCCCAGCTTCCGCCTGGGTCAATTGAGGCCAAATCTCCCAAAATAAGAATCACACGTGTCAGGTAATCAGGGTGCCATGCCAAAGTCTCAAGAGCCCAAAGCAGCCCGCTAGTGTAATTCCATCCCCCAAAACCTCCCCTCCCTTCTTGGGCGAATACTTGGTGAAACGGACTCTCGTCGAGATTCTCAAGGGCAGACTCGACAGCATCTAGAAACTCGTCAGGTGCAGCCTCCGCCAAGAGCGGAAGAAAACGGTCCAAGCTCGCCCAACGATCCCAATTGGCACTTTCGAGTAGTCCCCGGACCGTGAGCACGGCTACTGCATCGGCTTTCCCTTGCGAGCATGAAGACAGAGCTTCTGGTCTGCTGCCGAGCAGTGCCAAAGTTTCAGCGATTCCTTCTCGAAGGTTTGACGAATGCTCCAACTGTTTTCCATGTATACTTGCGGCGTATCGTTCCTCTTTTGGAAGATCGAACTTGGGATCACGTTCGCCCAATACACGAAGCGCAGTCTGTTGTAGCCGGTCAAGATCATCGTCTGTCAAACGAGGGCCAAGTGCATTCCATGCCTCGCCACGTGCAACCATCCGCCATTTCTCATTTCGCTGAATCAGGGGAGTGTCCGAGCGTAACACTTCAGGTCTTACCATCTCGATCCACTCCCCGTATTCTTTTCCCAACAGAATCTCCAAGGCGCTCTGGTCAGCTTGATTCTTGCCATCCCACTTTCCGATCAATCCAGCCTGTGCAAGTAGCCGCGCATTTTCCCACGAAGCGTAAGGTGGTAGTGACCCAAGCCCCAAAAGATATCGCCTCAATGCAGACAATCTGTGGGCACCTGCACTCGCCAACTCTCGGGCACGACCTTGAGGGTAGCCGCCCTCACTCAATATGGTCTCAAGTTGGGACTGCGATGGACTTCGAAGCTTTATGATTTCTGGCCTTCCACCAGGCCACGCTTCACAAATAGGTATTATGACCGCGTGACCATTCCGTGTAGCTAATGTCTGCAGGTCTGCTCCATCCGAATCCAAACCAAGACGAGTGTCGGCAACCAATACATGTGATTTTCTAGTCTCGACTACCGCACGCCACGCATCTTGCTCACTAACAAAAAGACAACGATTACTGAAAGAACGTTCAATTTCAGCATCGAGTGAAGCCAGATAACCAGCCACAAAGTCTTCAACATCCTTTGGGCTTTCTGCAAAAAAGAGCAATCTCTGGGATTGCCCTTCAAATAGTCTTTGCAACGCAGTACATGCATTTTCTCTGCCTGTAATGAAAATCTTTGGTGGTAGCGGTGGGTCAGATGTACCAACCTGTGTCTGGATTGTTTCCCAATGCTCAGCCGGTGTAGAAAGACCACTTAAGCTAGTTGACAGGCCAATCTTCTTGGCCATCCATCGGCCAAGCGCTGGAAATTCTCTGAGCCAGTCGGCCAATTTTACCCCATCGATAATACATATCTTTCCCCAGCCGCGATCTTTTCGATGGTCCAGCCATCGTGTCTGTCGAGGCTCACTCCACCCCTCGGAGCCGCTGTACCTCGGCGTCACGAAGACGAATACCGATTCAGCTCTGTCTACATCGAGTATACTATCTGTACGCCTTCGAAAGACGGTGGTTGCTTTCTTTTGTGGATCATTCCCGGTTCCAATTTCCCAATAAGACTTACCCTTCGGAACGAACTCCAAAAAAGATTCTTTCGTTTCCACCAAACCATCCCAACCTGGCTGATTTACCGCATCACCGTATGGAATACGACAAACAGATATTTCAGAAATGGATTGCTTGACAAGCAAGTAGACCAACTCAGGAATCACCCCTTGGCTGTCTCGCCTGTTCGCATACTGGTCTAAATCTGCAGCCCGGATGATATGTGTATGATCCATGTGATTAGTCCCCCGTGGATGATTTACCTGCCCCCCAAATCCCCAGTGGCAATCCCTAATTGGTCCACGATCCTGTCAACCTCGTCCATGTTGGCCCCGACCAGATGGGGCTCACCGGTCGCCCGGCGCGCTGCGGACACATCTTTGAGGCCATTGCCGGTGATCATCACCACTACCCTGTCCTGCCGGTCCAGTCGGCCTTGCTCGCCCAGCGAACAAAAACCGGCGTAGGCCGCGGCCGCCGCCGGCTCGGCGAATACCCCCGTGCTATGCGCCAGCGCCGGTATGGCAGCTAGAATCTGCTCGTCGCTGACCGCGATAAAAAAACCCTGCGCGGCGCTCACATATTTGACCGCCTTGACGATGTCCCGCGGCATGCCCACCGAGATGCTGTCGGCCACGGTGCTGGCCTGCTGATCCTCAATGACTACTTTATTCCCATCATAGCGCTCGAAGGCCCGCTTGATCGGCCCGGCCCCCTGGGCTTGCACGCCGATGATCTGCGGGATGGCCTCGATAAAGCCCAATTGGAGCAGATCATAAAAGCCTTTATAAATGCCGCTGATCACCGAGCCATCGCCGACAGCCACGATGACTTTGTCGGGAATTTCCCAGCCTAGCTGCTCAGCGATCTCTAAAGCGCCGGTCTTCTTGCCCTCGACCAGATAGGGGTTGAGCGCCGCGCTGCGATTGTACCAGCCGTATTGCGCGGCCACCTGCGAGCAGAGATCATAGGCCTGATCGTAGCTGCCTTCAACGGCAAACACTTGAGCGCCATAGACTAGGAGTTGAGTGATCTTGGCTTCAGGAGCGCTCTGCGGCAGAAAGATGACTGTTTTCAATTCCGTGTTCGCCGCCAGGCCGGCCAGAGAGCTGGCAGCGTTTCCGGTGGAGGCACAGGTGATGACTTTCCTGTGCTTTTCCTGGGCCTTGATCACCGCCAGCGCGCTGGCGCGGTCTTTATAGGACGCCGTGGGGTTGCCCCCATCGTCCTTGATATAGAGCTCCCGCACGCCATATTCACCGGCGAGACGCTCGAAGCGATAGAGCGGCGTGTAGCCGATCTTGAGCGGCTGGATATAGTGCCTGCTCTCCAGCGGCAGCAGCGGCAGGTAGCGCCAGATGGAGCAAGCTCGCTCTTGGGCCAAGGACTCTTTGCTAAGATTCTCCGCGATTTTCTCATAGTCATAGCGCACCTCCAGTGTCCCGCGCCGCGGGCCGCATTTGGGACAGGTATACTCCACTTCGTCTGGGCGATAGCTGGCCTGACAACTGATGCAGCTAAGATCTCTGACGAACATCTATTCGATCCTCCCCCAGAGGCGCCGGGTGGCCTCCCGAGCCTCCCGATAGGCCTGTTGCTCGTCTATGCCACACATCTCCCGCTCACGCATCAAAACCCGACCGTTGACGATGGTGGTGCGCACCTCCAGATTGCCGGCCAGCCCGAAGAGCAGGTGCCCCATGAAGTTGGCCTCATCGAGCGGTGTGGGCGCTTTATAATCCACCAGAATCAGATCGGCCCGATAGCCCGGCCTGATGCTGCCCAGTTTCACGCCGAACAGCCGCCGGGCTATCTCGTAATTATTCCGGAAAAATACTTGATGGGCTTGTGCTAGGCTCATCGCTTGGGGGTCATGCTGCACCAGTTTATGCACCAGGAACATCGCCCGCAGGTCGGAGAGCATCTCATAGCCGAAGCCGTCATTGCCCAGCCCCACCAAGATGCCCTTCCGGAGCAGGGCGGGAATATCGGCGATGCCGACGGCGTTATTCATGTTGGACTGCGGATTGTGCACCAGAATCGCACCCGCTTGGGCGATGAGCTCCTGCTCCTGCTCATCGAGATGAATCCCGTGGGCCAAGATGGTCCTAGGGCCCAAGATGCCCAGGTCGTTCAGGCGCGCGGCCACGCGCTTGCCGTATTGGGTCAGAGAATCTTCCTGATCTTCAGGTCCTTCAGCCAGATGAATGTGAAAGCCCACCTCGCGCCCGCCCAGCGCCTGGCGCAGTTGGGCAAACGTTCTATCCGACAAGCTGAAGGAAGCGTGCAGACCGATCAGAGCGCTCAGCAACTCATCTTGGGCTGTGCTATCGAAGAATTCGATGTTTTCGGCGATCCCCTCCATGGCGCGCTCCGGGCCGTCCCGGTCGGAGATCTCGTAGCAGAGGCAACTGCGCAGCCCCAGCTCGCCGACCAGGGCTTTTTTAATTTCGGCCAGGCTGCCTCGGATGGCATTGGGGCTGGCATGGTGATCTATCACAGTCGTGACCCCGTTCCTGATGAGCTCCAGCCCACCGATCAGCGCGCTATAATAAATGCTCTCTTTGTCTAGCGCTTTGTCCAGTCTCCACCAGATTTGCGCTAAGATATCGGTGAAGCTTTGGGGAGCTACCCCTGAGAGCGCCATCCCGCGAGCCAGAGCGCTATAGAGATGGGTGTGGGCACAGACGAACCCCGGCAGCAGCAACTGGCCGTGGCCGGCGATGATCTGGGCCCTTTCAGCTAGGTTTTGCGGCAACTCCTCCATCCGGCCCACTTGGGCGATCAGATTATCTTGGAGCAGCACAAAACCATTCTCGATCAGCCCCAACTCGCTATCGTTCGTCCAGATGCGGGCCTTCTCGATCAGGATGTTCATTGTAATCCTGCTAGAATCCGTCGGCGAAGGTGTCTATCATCAGTCTGACGTCGTCTCCCAGGGGATAGAGAATCGGACAGGTGCAACCTTTGGCCAGATACTCGTGCACCTTGGCCCGGCACTCTTCCGGCGTGCCGGAGGCGGTGATGTGCTCTACCAACCCCTCAGGCACGAACTTCATCGCCTGGTGCACCTGCTCGTGCGTGGCCGGCCAGCCGAGTATGCTCTGAATATTGTCCACCACCTCCTGCTGCACCCCGCTGGCTTTGGCGATATGCGGCTGTTGCGCCAGATATTGGGTGAGCAGCTCGGTAGAGTTCTGGATCGCCCGCTGATGATCACGATCCACCGAGCAGACGATCAACTGCGGGCGGTCAATATCTGCCAGCGAGCGCCCGGCCCGCCGGGCCCCGATCTCCAGATGCTCCAGGGCCAGATCATTGTACTCCGGAGGCACGCAGTAGTTGAGCAGCACGCCGTCGGCGACCTCCCCGGCCAGCTCCATCATTTTGAAGCCGGTGGCTCCGATGTAGATCGGGATATCCCGCGGCGAACGATCCCCGTGCACGATGTCAATATCTATCTCGCGCACCTTGACGAACTCGCCCTGGTAGCTGACCGTTTCCATCCGGAACAGTCGGCGCAAGACGGTGACCACCTCGCGCATCGCCTGGAGCGGCCGGCGGCGCTCTACGCCCACCTTGGAGGCCAGCGGCTCCCACCAGGCCCCGATGCCGCACATCACCCGCCCCGGCGCCAGGTCATCCAAAGTCACGAAGGTCGCCGCGATCAGCCCCACGTTGCGCGTCCAGTTGTTGATCACCCCTGAGCCCAGCTTGATCCGCTCGCTGGTGGCCCCGAAGGCAGCCAATGGTGTGATGGCATCCCGCACCAAGCGGGACTCCGCCTGCCACACGGCCTCAAAGCCCCGCTCTTCGGCGTACTTGACGTACTCGATCGCGTCCCGGAGCGGATGCTTGTCTTGGAGATACAGAGCCACCCGGTTGCTAGTTTTAGATAACATAAGATAATCATGCCTCCTTCTTGATATAGACTTATCTTTACGCTGCGTCTCTATCAGCACTCAATGACGTTCACGGCCAAGCCACCGCGGGAGGTCTCTTTGTACTTGCTCTGCATGTCCGCGCCGGTCTCCCGCATGGTGGCGATCACCTTGTCCAGCGAGACATAATGATGACCGTCGCCATGCAGGGCGATGCGCGCAGCGTTGATGGCTTTGATCGCGCCCATCGCATTGCGCTCGATGCAGGGAATCTGTACCAGGCCGCCCACCGGGTCGCAGGTGAGGCCCAGATTGTGCTCCATACCGATCTCGGCGGCGTTCTCCACCTGCCCCAGCGAGCCGCCACGCACCTCCGCTAAGGCGCCCGCCGCCATCGAGCAGGCCACGCCGACCTCGCCCTGGCAACCCACATCCGCTCCGGAGATGGAGGCGTTCCTCTTGTAGAGCATCCCAATAGCTCCGGCGGTGAGCAGGAAGCGCACGATGCCTGTTGTACTATCGGCTTCATCCTGGGCACGAAAACCGGTCCAGTAGTGCAAAACGGCCGGAATGATGCCGGCGGCCCCGTTGGTCGGCGCGGTGACCACTTGTCCACCGGCAGCGTTCTCTTCGTTGACCGCCAGCGCATACAGGTTGACCCAATCCAGCACATTGAGCGGATCGGCCGCTTCCACCTGCTGGGTGAGCGCTCGGTAGAGCGCCGGCGCGCGCCGTCTCACTTTGAACCTGCCGGGGAGCAGGCCTTCGGTATGACAGCCCCGCTGCACGCAGGCCTGCATCACCTCCCAGATATGCAGCAAGCCGGCTTTGATCTCCGCTGCGGTCCGCCAAACTTGCTCATTGGCCAGCATCAGCTCGCTGATCGTCAGCCCATGGGCACGGCATTGCTCCAGCAACATGTCGGCGCTGTCGAAGGGATAGGGCTGAGGGGGCTCATCCTCCTGGCTGCACGCGGTTCCGCTGGCCGTCTCCTCCGCGATGAAGCCGCCGCCGACTGAATAGTAGGTCCGGTCCAGCAGTTCGCGGCCGCCCGCCGCGTAGGCCTTGAAGATCATCCCATTGGGATGGTAGGGCAGGGCCTCCATGCGAAAGAGAATATCCCGCTTTTCCTGGAATGGAACCGGGTGATTTCCCAGCAAGCGAATCGTCCCACTCTCCCGAATTTGAGCTAATTTCTCGGGAATAGCATCGGGACTGATCTGGTCGGGTCGCTCGCCTTCCAGGCCCAGCAGCACCGCCTTGTCGCTGCCGTGACCTTTGCCTGTCAGGCCTAGCGAGCCACACAGCTCCACCTGAACTCGCACCGTTGCGCTCAGTCGGCCCTGCTGCTGCAGACGCAGCACAAACTGCCGAGCCGCGCGCATGGGACCCACCGTGTGAGAGCTGGAGGGACCGATGCCGATCTTGAAAAGATCGAATACACTGATGGCCATTCGGGCTCACATCTTGTCCAGCGCTCTCAGCACCCGCTCCGGCGTGAGCGGCAGCTCGAACACTCTGGTCCCGATGGCATGTTTGAGCGCATTGGCCACGGCCGGTGCCGGCCCATCAATGGGGATCTCGGCGATCGCCTTGACACCAAATGGCCCGGTCGGCTCGTAAGTCTCAACCAGTATAGTCTTGAATTTGGGCATCTGAGTAGCCTTGAATATTTTATAGTCAATCAGGCCCTTGTTCAGCGGCCGGCCACGCTCGTCGAAGACCAGCTCTTCTATCAACGCCTGACCCAATCCCATCGCCACGCCTCCCTCCACCTGGCCGATGGCCAGCGGCGGGTTGACGATGGTGCCGGCGTCCACGGCGGTGACGAACTCCACCACCCGGATTTGGCCGGTCTCGCTGTCCACCTCAATATCGGCGAACTGCGCCGCGAAGGGCGGCGGACTCACCGGCGAGACGAAGCTCGCCGTGTGCTCGATCTGCTCTTTGAGCACGTAGGTGGCGTGCATGGTGACCTCTTGCAAAGAAAGCCTCTTGTCGGCCTGAGCGGCTATCACCTGATGATCTGCCAGCCTGAGCTCTGCCTGAGCGACCTCCAGCAGCTCCGCGGCTATTTTCAAGATATCGGCCTTGACCCGGTTGGCGGCATTTAGCGCCGCGTTGCCCGAGACATAGGTGGTGCTGGAGGCGTAGGCGCCGGAGTCGAAGGGCACCAAGTCGGTATCGGCGGCGTAGACGATGACCTCCTCAAGGTCAAGCCCCAAGACCTCGGCCACGATCTGGGCGATCACCGTGTCCCCGCCGGTGCCGATGTCGGCCGCGCCGATGAACAAGATTACCGAGCCGTCCTCATTGAGCTTGATCGTGGCGTTGGCCTGGTCAATCCCGGCCACGCCTGAGCCTTGGGAGAGGCAAGCCATACCTATCCCCTTACGGATCAGCGGCTTATCCGCGTTATAGGCGGCGTAAGCTTGGCGCTTCTCGCTCCATCCGCTGGCCTCGGCTCCCCGCTGCAGGCACTCTTGCAGGCCACAACTGGCGATGGGCCAACCCTCGATTTCGGCGGAGTCCGAGCTGCCCACCTCGTAGATGCGCGGTGAGAGCTCATCCAGGTCTCCGGAGCGCACCGTGGTCTTGAGCCGAAACTCTACCGGATCCATGCCGATGGCCTCGGCCGCCTCGTCCATCTGGCACTCCAGGGCGAAGGAGCCTTGCGGGGTGCCGTAGCCGCGCATCGCCCCGGAGACCGGCAGGTTGGTGTAGACCGCCTCGAACTGGTAATGCACGTTGGGGCAGCGATAGCGGGGCAGGTTCTTGTTGCCGGTGTTGGTGGGCACCGTGGGACTGTGGGAGCCGTAGGCGCCGGCATCCACCAGGGCGATCATCTCGTTGGCGATCAGGGTGCCGTCGCGCTTCAGGCCAGTTTTGACCCTGATGCGCATTGGATGGCGCGAGCGGGCGGCGGTCAGGTCCTCGAAGCGGCTCAGCTCCAGGCGCACCGGCCGATGGGTGGCCACGGTCAGCGCCGCGCAGATGTCCTCGATCACCATCTCCTGTTTGCCGCCGAAGCCGCCGCCGATCCGGGGCTTGATCACGCGGATCCTGCCGATGGACAGGCCCAGTGCCCTGGCCAGTTGGCGGCGCAGGTGAAACGGCACCTGGGTGCTACAGATGACCACCAGCCGCTCGTGCTCATCGAAGTAGGAGATGGCCGTATGCAGCTCCATCTGAGCGTGCTGCACCCGCTGCGAATAATAGCTGTGCTCCAACACCAGCTCCGCCTGAGCGAAGCCGGCCTGCACGTCGCGCACCTGCACGTCCACGCCGGAGCAGACGTTGCGCTGCGGGTCTTTGACGTAGATGACGTCCGGCTCGTTATGAATCACTGGAGCACCTGTTTTTAAGGCCTCTTCGGGGGTGAAGACCGCCGGCAGTACCTCGTAGTCCACTTGAATGAGTTTGAGCGCTTGATCAGCGACCTCTTCGCTTTCGGCGGCCACCGCGGCCACCCGGTCGCCTATGTGACGCATTTTATCGTCCAAGAGAAAATAATCCCAGGGTGAGGGTTCCGGATAGTCTTGTCCGGCGCGGGTGTAGGGCACGCGGTTGAACAGATCGGTCCGGCGCCCGATGGGGCCGCGCGCTTTGGGCACGTCTTTGTAGGTCAGTACGGCATGGACGCCCGGCAGGTCCTGCGCTCTCGAGGTGTCTATCGCCCTGATGCGCGCGTGGGCGTGCGGGCTGCCCAACAGCTTGCCGATCAACATGCCGCGCTGGGGGTAGTCGTCGCTGAAAGCCGGCGCGCCGGTGACGAGCTGCCGACCGTCCACCCGCCAAAGATTTCGGCCTACTACTCGGAATTGCTGCTCACCGGAGTTGCTCATTTGGAGCTCTCCTCCGTGGCTGCGGCGGCTTTCAATACCGCGCGCACCGGCCGCTCGTAGCCGGTACAGCGGCAGAGGTTACCCGAAAATGCCTCGCGCACCTGCTCCTCGCTGGGGTGGGGCACCCTGCGAAGCAGTGCTAGGGCCGAGAGCAGCATCCCCGGGGTGCAAAAGCCGCACTGGACAGCGCCTTCATCCAAGAAAGCCTTTTGCAGCAGGTGCAGCTCGCTTCCCTGGGCCAGCGCTTCCACCGTGGTCAGTGAGCTGCCCTGGGCCTGGGCGGCCAACATCAGGCAACTGACGATGGGCTGGCCGTCCAGTAAGACGGTACAGGTGCCGCAATCGCCGGTGTAGCAGCCGGTCTTGACGCTCAGGTATCCCTCGCGGCGCAGCACCGTGCTCAAGCGATCTCCGGGCAAGATAGCAAAACAATTATCCTCACCGTTGATCTTGAGCTTCAACTTGATGGTCTCTCTTGTGCGTAAACTCATTGGTTCCTCCCCAAGCAACGCTGTAGTGCCCTTCTGGTCAGCACCATGCTCATCTGGCGCCGGTAGTCGGCGCTGGCCCGCTGGTCGCTGATCGGCTGCACGGCCTCGCGGGCCAAATCGGCTGCGCGCTGAATGTTTTCGTCGCTGGCCGGTTTTCCGGCCAGAAACTCTTCGGCCGCGTAGGCCCTGATGGGGGTTGGGGCTACTGCTCCTAGTGCAATGCGGGCCTTTTGAATCTTATCGCACTCTAATTCAAGCAAAGTGGCCACGTTGATCGTGGCGATGTCACCGGGGTTGCGTCCGATCTTCAGGAATTCGGTCCTCACGCCGGCAGAGGGAAGCGGCAGGCGGATCTTCAGCAATAATTCACGATCCAGCACGCTTTGATGCGGGCCGGCGAAGAATCCTTCCAGCGGGATGGTGCGCTGCCCTTCTGGTGCTTGGATCACGCACTGCGCCTCCAGCGCCAGCAGGGGCGTGGCGAAGTCGGCCGAGGGCACGGCGCTGGCCAGGTTGCCGCCCACCGTGGCCATATTGCGAATCTGCTCTGAAGCAAACCCTCGGGCGCAGCTTTGCATCAGGCCATCGTCGGCCTCGCTCAGCGCCTGCCAGGCTGCAATCCGTGAGATGGTGGCCGCGGCGCCGATCACTAGCTCGCCCGCTTCCTGGGCCAGAGTAGCCAGCAGTCCTCTGATATTGACCACGAAGTCGGGCCACTCCGGCGAGCAGAGCAGATCGGTCCCACCGGCCAGATAAGCTCCTCGGCCGGGTTGCTCATACATGAGCCGGACCGCTTCTTGCGGTGAAGCCGGGTTAAAAAAAACTTTCACTGCCATTTGGGATTCCTCTCTGCATGCTGAACTGGTATTAAGCGCCTACTATACCTGTCTTAGCCCGCGATTGTCAACTCAGTAGATCACAATGACCCCTTTAAGCGGGATCTAGCGGCAAGCGCAGCATTTCCACCGCTCCCAGCCGGCGCTCGATCACCCGTCCCTGTTTGCCTCAACGCCCTTGGAGATACTTGCCCACCAGCGCCACGAAGCTGGCCTAAGCGAAGCGGCTTGTAAGCAGTCCCAGTTGACTCACTTGTTATCTGACAATGCTAAAATCGTTGATGAAACGATTGATGCGGCCAACGCATTGACATTTAAAATCGTCTGAGCGACTCGAAGTCAAAAACTCTAGCTGGCTTGTTAAGTCGATCATCCTTGAGCGCCTCACCCAATCTTCAACCAACCCATTATTACTAACAACAAGGGCTAATTCAATATCGTGATGATACTTCCGCGGCGTATGTCGAAGCAGATTTCCTAAATCCATGTAAGGTGTTCCGGAGTGACAGTATTCCCAGTCTAAGATGCCGCTAACTTGGTTATTCTTGATTAGTATATTGGTTGGATTAAAATCACCATGAACCAAACACGCGTGACTCTCTAGCTCTCTATATAGAGGGGCATTTTTAGCGACGATCTCAAAAACCTCTTCCGTTCTCTTTTCCCCCAGCCAATCTCGAACCGCCATAGTTGTTAATTGTTGGTATATATAGTCACCGATTCCGCCGAATGGAAATGCTGATACAGTGCCATCCGGATTGATATCGCCCGCAGATCGAAAAGTACGTGAAGATAAGCGATTGATCATCTCTGCGGCGATACCTGTGTATTCGGGTAGTTCGGCCAAACACTGGCCTTCAATGAAAGAGAATATAGCCCAATCTGTGCCTCTATATAGTTCTTCAGGCACGGGAACAAGCCCAGCGGCAAACTCGACGAGATATACTTCGCGCCTCGCACGACTATTGGCATATAATCTGAGAACACAAACATCACCGTCACTAAGTTTTAATTTATAGTTAGTATTGTTTTTCCCTAGTGAGAATAGCTCTGCCGACATCACCTTGCGCGTTCTGAGATAGTCGCCAATCAGTTCTGGCGTGAACTGACGATAAGGATTTCTTCTATCGTCTGGCATCACTTCCCCTTAGGCACCTAACACCCAAGCTCACCGGCCGCGCGGTGCTCGCAGACTGTACTTCGCTTGCAAATGCCAAACCAACCTCGATTTCAGCACGCGGGAGTAACGGTCAAGCTGCAGCGCCTTGTTAGGCCAGCATTAGCCGTTGCCTTTTAGGTTCTGGCACTGGGTCACCGAATTCCTTCGCCGTAGCGATCCACAGTTGAGCAGCTTCGTGGACATTTCTAAGTGCGATCTCCTGCGAGTTGCCATGGGCGATACATCTAGGTAGTTCAGGGACTTCAGCGATGAACACCTGGTCCTCCCGGCTCCAGTAGATAATGATCTCATATTTATGCATTATCCCTTCCCGCCTAATTGGTATTTCAAGATCACACGACGCACTTGACCGATCTGGTAAACCTTGGCCTTATTGTCATCACGCTGGCGGTTATGCGAATCGTAGCCCGCCGAACTAGTCCGCTATCGTACACGTCATACAACTGCCCCACGACGAGTGCGTCGTTGTACTCGTCTTCTGCTACGTCGACCTTGTCTAGGGCGACAACACTTGCTGTCTTGCGCCCCTCCACTATCTGCTGGACCAATGCATCAGATACGAACTGCATGCGCCTGTTCTTTCTAGCCATATCTCCTCCCATTCGTTTAACAGGTGCAGCCGCGAAGTGCCGCTTAACGGCTGGGAGCTCAGCGGCGCCACAAGGCCTTTTCAGTGATTTTCACCCAGCCCACGGCGTCCGCTGCCCAATAGTACTCCTCTTCATTACCGGGCCACTCGCTCCCATCCTCCGGGTTACTGCTCACCGCACCGCAGGAATGCCCTCAATAGTGATAACGCGCTTGCAGAAAGTCTATTCTGTCTTCGCTCACCAGATACACGATGCGGTGTTCTTGTGTCAATCGTCGAGACCATACCCCCACCGCCAGATACTTCAACGGCTCCGGTTTCCCTATTCCCTCAAATGGGCTGCGGAGAATATTTTCCACGATAGCCAAAGCTCGCAAGGCTATCTTCCGGTCTGTTTTCACCCAGTATCGCAGATCTCCCCGAAACTCGGGATGAAAGACGGCATCACGCTGGCCGGGCGCATTGCCTCTACGCCTTCGACCTGGTTTTGTCAAGCCCAACCGCACTTTTCAGCTCTTCGATGGCCTGTGGAGCGCCCTCCTTCCGTTGTGCCCGGGCTAATGCCCTCAACAGACGTTCTGCGTTTTTGGGCGACCTCAATAGATGGGCAGTTTCCATCAAACCGACCAGTTCAGACGCTGAGATGAGAGCCACCGCCTCTGCTCCACGCCGCTCAATGATGACCACCTCACGATTGGTTGTGACCTCATCCCAAAGTGAGGCGAGGTTGGCTCGTGCTTGTGTATAGGTTGTTTGAATTGGCATAGTACCTCCAAGCGAGTATACGTACAGTAGTACTGTACGCTACTTCACCCAAATTGTCAAGCGCATGCAGAGTTATATCTATGGAATCAAATCCAGGCGAGCCTCAATGGAATGAGCACTATCGTGGCAAGGATCGCTTTTTCCATGTTTGGCTATAACGAAGAGCTAACCGGCGCGCCGCTGTCTAGTGCGTCCGGGTTGAGCGCCCTGTTAGCTGTTGGTTTGTTCCGTTTAAACCTAAACCACCAAACCGCCCCTGAAATTTATTCAAGGTTTAGCTCTTTTCGAATCGAATCGCGTAGGTCGGAAAGAATGGCATCATAGGAAACTGTGTTGTTAGGTATTTTGAAAGCCTCAACCATTTCGCCCATGAGTTTGCCGGGATGCCAACCGTTGCGACTAGTTCCCAATCAATAGTACTGAGAATCTTGTAAATCGTTTCCATGAGCGGCTAACGACCAAGCTCACCTGTCGCTATGCAGCGTAGCGGAATAGCAGTCAGGTGCAGCGCCTTAGGCATGACCAGAGGTTGTAGGACACTCTTGGCGTAGAAGTCGTTCTGCTTCTGCGTTGGCTGCCTTTGCCTCACGACGAAAGAATAGCATGGTTTCCTCCCACGATTGATCTTTCAACTGCTGGTAGTGCCGGTCTCGAATCTGGCGTACCATCTCAACCGCTTTGATCTCAGCTTTCTTCATGGTAGGTCACCTCCCGTGGAGAATAGATGTGCAGTGCCCTATACCCCAGTTCAAGGTTGATCGCGTTGAAGTGCCGAATCTTCTCGAGCCGCACGATGTGCTTGAAGTTCCAGCTCACCAGGACGTCCACGTCTGCAACAGTCGCAAGCGCGATGTGGAGCATATCGTTGCGGAACTCGGGAGCAAGTATCTCGTGCGCCTGATGGGCGGTAAGCAAGTCCCCTGCCTCATCGCTAAGCGTGAGGAACTCTGCACCAAGCCCCAGGAGCTCGGCATAGGTGACGCGCACGGGCTCAGGAGCGGCGCGGATTTCCGCCGCGATGACTTCGGAGAGCACAGGGCGGAAGTGCCCTACGCGGAAATCCTCTATTAGCCCTTTGGACCACGGCGCAAACTCCGCGTCGAAACAGCCACCAATGACCGAGGTGTCGATGTAGATTCGGAGCCTCTTCATTTCCCTATTATAACACCTATGAGGTGTTCGGACAGCAACGCCTAACGGCCAAACTCACCTGCCGCGCGGCACTTGCAGAGTGTACTGTGACAAAGAGCCAACTTGCAAACGCCAAACCAGACTCGATTTAGCGCACGCTGTAGTGCGGTCAGGTGCAGCGCCCGGTTAGGCGGAGACGTGGATGATCTGGCCAGGCCGCACGGCTCGCAAGGGCGTCGAGCAATCGCGACACAAGGGGTAGATAATCAACAAGCCGGTTTGTCTTCGCGATCAGGACGATGACACCCATATCGATCCGTCTGAGGTTCTGCTGATGTTCAAACCCCTGATCCGGTGTGACGAATACGTCAAACCGGCCGCTGGCCAACTCGAGAAGCTCACCGTTCTTCTTGCCGTCCCAATCCTCGTCACGGACCGTCGAGACGTCGTGGCCCTCGAGCGCATCCTTAAGGCGACGCGGCAATGATTCATCGAGCAGGACCTTCATGAACACCCGCCAGAACTGCGTCCTTCACCAGTTCAAGGAATTGCACTGCCTGTTCCCGGCTCACCGAAGGGAAATCCTCCAGAAACACCTCCAAACTCTCACCTGCCTCAAGGTGTTCGATCAGCGTCTGAACGGGCACACGAGTTCCTCGGAAAACAGGAGTACCGCTCATCATATCTGGTGTGCATGCGACAACATCGGTGACGTTCTGCTTCAATGCCATATCCTTATTATAACTGCGTCTCAAGGCAGGAGCAACGCCTAGAGTGAAGGGGTAGCAGCAAGCCGCTTAACGGCCGGGAGTTCAGCGGTATCACAAGACCCCTTCAGTGATTTTCACCCAGCTCGCGGCGTCCGCTGCAGCGACTGGTTAGCCCGCACGCCTACCCTGAACCAACAGGCTCGATAACAAAACCACCACCACAACTCGAGATCTGCTTGTACGTGACTTGCAATCTGGCACTCTCGCAGGTATCCGCCACCTCATCCGCTGCCCAGTAGTACTCCTCTTCATCCTCACAAGTCTGCGCACTTTCTACGTGCTTGGTCTCGCGCTCCGGATGTTGGAAAAGCTATATCACCAACCACAATGCGCCCCTGTGCCGCAAGATGACGCTCGGTCAGCCCCTGAAGCAGCTTCACCTTCGTTGATAGGTCAAACTCGTGCAGTACGTATGCCACCACGATTCGGTCAAAACGATGATCGAGTTCCGTAGGCCAATCACTTAACAGATCAGCTTGTACGAGTACAGCCTGCGGCAGTTTCTCGATCGCTTTTACGAGCATCTCGGCTGAGAAATCGATGCCCCATATGTCACAACCCAAAGCCGCGAACCGGGCTGCCAGATTCCCTGTGCCAACCCCAAGGTCAAGTATCTTCATGCCGCATCGTGCACCAGCGGCTCGCGTGATTTCATCCAAGACCTGCTCATATCCATCGAATGGGAAGCTAACATCATCCTGGATTGATTGATCTTAGCGCTCTGCCCAGTCATCAAAGAGCCGAACGCGATGTTGATGATTCATATCCTCTCGACTCCACACGGAGAGTGCGGGCTAACGACCAAGCTCAGCGGTGCGGGTACCGCGTCCGCTGCAGCGCCTGGTTAGGCAGTGGCTACCGGCTGCCGACCTCCGGCACCGAAAGGTTACGGCAAATCTTGCGAGCCAGCCTATTGGCGATCTCGGTATGCCGCGGCACGGCCTCAGCGGCGCCCGTGGTCGGATTACACCAGAGAGAATGAGAACGTCCCTCATGCTTGAGGTAGCAGCCGTGCCGCCGAAGATGCCTAAGCAGGTCGCCACGCTTCACTTCACCGTGACCGTCTCACGCACGGCGTCGGGCGGTACTCCGCGTAAGCCCTCTTCTCGCCGGTCCTGGAGGATGAGCGCGATGGCCTCTGCCAAATTCTCTCGCGCTTCGTCCTTGCTCTTCCCTTGGCCATTCGCTCCAGGGATCTCAGGACAGTAGGCGATGTACCACTCGCCGTCTCGTTCAATAATCGCCGTGAACTCATTGTGCATCATGGATGACTCCTAATAATTCCTCGTTGCCACCAGCGCTATGTCATGAGTCTACCGGAACATGTTCGCTGAATCAACTCGCCTAACGGCTCCGGCATCAGCTGCGGCGCGCAGCGCCGTCAGCTTTATGCCGTTGTTAGGCGTGTGACCGTGGTCATCAAAGAACCCACATTCGAATCGCCAAGAGCATGAGGGCAAGAATCAGATAGAATGGCCACACCGATACCGATCCGCATGCCCTCAAGGCAGCCTTCATTGATCCACTCACGCCTCCGCCTGATGTGACAATGAACACATCGTTGACTTCTGCGTTGCCCCGGTGCAGCTTGGCAATGAAGTCGTTGTATCGGTCACGAAACTGTCGCTCGATACCGAGGTAATAGGCATCTAGCAAGAACAAGAGACCGACCGGCACCAGCGAGATCCAGATGTAGCCTGGGCGTCCCTTGTCTGCGATAACAACGATGATCGCAGACACAAGCGCAATGCACCACGTCTTGGCCCCAGCGCTGTTCGAAGCCATGCGGCCGATCACACCCTGAAGAATGGTCAGGTAGCTTTGAACCGCTGGTGAGTCGAAATCAACAGGCCTTTCCATCGCGTCACTTCAGAAGTTTCTTCAGATTCTCCCAGTTCCAGCGGTACACACGCCCGCCACCGGGAACCGCCCAGTTCTCGGAACCATCCTTGTAGCCGATGATCTGGAACTTCTTCTTCTCAAGTTTATTCGCGATCTTGACCTCCTTAAGAACACCAGGGGCATTCTTAGTCTTCGAGCCAAGCATAACGATGAATACTTCCGACCGAGAGATGGCAGCCCGAGCTTTTTCGAGCCATGTTTTCTCGGGGGCTGCCTCCTTGAGCGAGTGATCCGCTACCTCGAACGGTGAGTCCTCAAGTCGCGACTGCCCGATGATAAAGTCTTTGAGCTTCTTGTCATGGTACATTCGGAGTAGGCAGCCATCGGAGGTATAACCATCCTTGGGTACGGATACCATCTAAGGAGGTTTACCACGATGACTACCCCACAGAAGTATAGATCAACGCTTACGCTGGTGGCAATCGATGTCGCCAAGGTTTGGAACATAGTGTTGCTGGAGGAGCCCAATGGCAAACAGCGGCGCTTTCGAGTGGCGAACACTCGCAATGATCATGATCGGCTGGTGTTGTTTTTGAGGAACCAACCCGGTCAATGCCGCGTCGCTCTGGAACCCACGGGGGATTACCACCGTCCCTTGGCCTATCGCCTCCTCTCGGAGGGCTTTGAGCTGTATCTGGTCTCCTCTGTGGCGGTGGCCCGATTCCGGGAGGCGCTGTTTAACTCCTGGGACAAGAACGACTCGAAGGATGCGGCCGTGATTCTGGATCTGCTTAAGCAAGAAAAGCTGCTTCGTTACTATGATCCAATCGTAACCGGGAGTCACGATTTGCAGGAGATCTCCAAGACATACACACAGGTTACCCTGGCCAAAACTCGCCTACAGCACAGTATCTTAACTCATTTCCTTCCGCTGTATTGGCCAGAATTCGGGCGCTACTGGCATTCCTCACGGGCCAATTGGTTCGCCTCCTTTCTACTCCGCTTCCCTGTTCCAGAATTGGTCCGTCGAGTTGACCGTAAGACCTTCATCCAAGAGGCTGGGGAGCTGGTAGGGCGGAAGGTAAACAAGCGCGCCAAGCTTGAGGAGATTTACCAGCTTGCACACGAAACGATTGCACTACCCATCGCTCCAGAGAGCTTTGCCGTGCAGGCCTTTCGCCTGCAACTGGCACGTTACCTGTCGCTGAATCAACTGCGCAGTCAACTGGAAACCTGGGCCCAGGAGGTGCTCAGTGAGAACAAAGACTCCCAACTGCTTCAGAGTATTCCTGGGATAGGTCCGGTGTTGGCGCTGATGATCCTGGCCGAAGCCGGAGACCTGCGCCGCTTCGGACACCACCGTCAGTTTCTCAAGTTCTGCGGTCTGGATCTGGCCAAGAGTCAATCAGGAGCTTGGCGTGGGAAAGAGCGATTATCCAAGCGTGGCAATGCACGCCTGCGTTATGCGTTCTGGCTGGCGGGAACTGTCGCTGTACGCATGCGCGAGTAACTCGTTTCGGGAGAAGTACCAGCGCTACATCCGACCCGATCCCAGCGACCCCGACCGCAAGCGCAAGGCATTGACGGCAGTAACGGCCAAGATGGCCCGGGTGGCTTATGCAATTGTGAAGACAGGCGTTCCCTATCGCGCGTATTTTGCAGCTGCGGTACCCAGTGGATCGATTCCGCTCAGTACGTCCGTAGAGGCCATTAGGACCTCGTAGATAATGCTTGGACCTTCCACTGGGTCCCCAGACTGTTTTAAGTACGGTGAGGGCCGCTAAGCGGCGGACCCTGTGTCACTATGGTCAGACGGGGATCAAACAACGGTGGAAGCCCACGTTGGTACCGTTGGCAATGAAGTACGGCCAGGCCTTGCTTTGGGTGAGGCACAGGGGAGTCGTTTCTTCCCAAGGAGGGTTGACTCCAATGTTAGTACGTTGTCCCTGGGATCCAACGTCGTTCAAGATGTAGTCGGTGGGATTGAGCTGATTGTCCATTTGAAGCGTTGCACTGAAGGTCTCCGTCGGCCCCTTGGGGATCGCCAAGCGCATCGCATCTATCAACTCTACGGTTGAGGGGTTAAGCTGCACGAGCGTGAAACTCTCTTGTCCTAGCTGAGTTTTGCCTTGTTGTATGACGAAAGTGCCTTGATCGATCACCGTTGTGCTGCTCTGGGCCATGCCGGCATACGCGATGATAAAGCCTAAGAGAATCGTCAGCGTCAGCAAGCGCCATTGATGGATCTGCTTCATGAGTATCTCCTTTTTCGTCTTTTGATTGTTATAATCAAACCAATGGAAGCACCGATCACCGGGAGTACCAGACCAGCGAGCACGATCTCAAGACCGGGCCAGAGTGGATAACGGGCTTCCAGGATATCCCGACCTCCGATGGCCAATCCGAACCATCCGACTTCGGCCAGTACCGCACCCAGAAAGGCAAGCAGCACGCTACGGGACAGCCACCGCCACCCCAATCTTCTGGTACTGGCGACTCCCCAAGCCGTGCCTATGGCGATTCCTAGTCCACCCATGATCAAGATTGCCCAAACCAACAGGCGCGTCTCAGGTTCTGTCAGGTTGTCTAACTGTCCTCCGTGGAAGATGAGCTCGGTAACCGTAGCAAGCGTCCCTCCACTTAGGAGGCCAAGGCAAGCACCCGCTATGCCTCTGAGAAACTGTTGAGCATAGGGAACCGCGAGGCTTAGCAACTGCTTCTGCTGGGTTTCCCTCATTAATTCATCTCTTTGTGCTGAGATTATGTATCCTCAAAAGCCGTAGCCTATGAGAGCCCCGATCGCGGGAAGCACAAGACCCGACAGCAATATCCCTAGGCCAGGCCAGAGCGGGTAGCGCGCCTTCATGATGTCTCGACTGCCAATGGTCAAGTGGAACCAGGCGGCTTCGGCCAACGAGGCCCCCAGGAAGGCCCGAGCGAGAGTGCCCAGACCGTAGCGCTCGCCAGCGCTGGCCACTCCCCAGGTAGCACCTGCGGCGATCCCCAACCCACTCCCGATCAAGATCGTCCAAACGACGGATCGCGTCTCGGCTTTGTTCAGTTGGTCAAGCTGACCGTTATGGGCGATGAGCAGGGCGACGGTTGCGAGTGTCCCTCCGCTGAGGAAACCGAGGGAAGCGCCCAATGTACCGCGCAAAAGCTGCTGTGCGTAAGGTGGTGACAATGGCTGCGGTTGAGGGTTTGCCGCCCAGACCGGCAGGGCGGAGTAGACCAGCAGGAGCAGGGCTAGGCCGACCCCTTGCCAGAGATGCTTCTCGTGGCGATTGATGTGCTGCATGTTTACGACCTCCTTGTTTAGATTGATAGACATGATTCCTTGTAACGCATAGTTACAGTCAGACAATCAATCTTCAAAGCACTCCCGTCGTCTCTCCTGATCTTAGTTCAAACCACCGGGGCGAGGACGCTGGGGACGCAGGATGGTGAACCCGTTGGGGAAAATGTCTTCCCTGAAGATGAATGGTTTCTCGTCCCCTTCGTTGCTAACCCCAATGAGCTTGCCTTCGTTGACCAATAATTCAAGGCCGCCATCTGTGATGTAGCGTTCAACTTGTGGCACCTTTTTGCCGACTCGAATGAATAGGGGTTTCCCTTTGTAGATAATATCTGGTGAAGCCCGGAGTTGGCCAGGACTGAGCCCGGTGAAACTGAACTTGGCACCGGGACTCTGGGCTAGGCGCGCCTCGGCCATCAGGGGCAAGAGCACGAACTCGCTGAGCACGTTATTATCCAGTATGGCAAACTCCGTCTCAGTAGTCACTATCTTCCTACGTGTCCTCTGCTTATCGCCTTTGCCCCTAGTGCGGGTCATGGTTGCCGTCTTCCCCTGGACCTGAACGCTGACTGCGAGAGGACCCTGAATGTCCGTGCCCTGCCGCTGGTAGGAGATGAGACGCAGGTCTTTATCCAAGATGAAGGTCTCCGAGGTGCCAAAGAAGATGAGCAGCTTGATTTGCCCGCTGAGTTTAAAGTTCCCATTTTCCAGCCGCTCGAAGGTAAACTCCTCCTTGGCCAGGTCGATTCCCAAGAAAGTCCTGACGACCAGCGTTCCACGGTCAAGGACCTGCGCCTGTGCTGCCTGTGCTGACAGTACCCCTAACCACGAGACGATCAACAACGACAACAGGACGACACATAGCTTGCGTTGAGACATTTTAACGACCTCCTTGTTTAGATTGATAGACATGATTCCTTGTAACGCATAGTTACAGCCAGATAATCAATCTTCAAAGCGTCTCCTCAGCGCTCGTTTGGTCATCCAGCGCAATAACCCTGTTGCCCCTAGAGCAATCAGCAGACCTAGCCCTAAGGCGGTAGGAACCGTCCAATTCCCCAGCAATTCGTGCCCTTTAGAAGAGTCATTGGTGTCCGAAGTGTATCCAGACCCAAACGGGAATACTTGTCCCCCATCACTGTTGTAGACATAAGCGACCATAATGTGTGTGGGGAAGACTAACTTCAACGTACCGGAGGTCAGCAAGAAGAACGAGACCAAATAGAGCAAGAAGAACGGGAACGAGTATAAGTAACTTAGCGCCGCCGAGCTCAGCCAGCGGCCCACGCCCTTGGCCAGCAGCGGCGGCGAGGCCTTTTGAAATCCCTGG
>CAJXGD010000009.1 GCA_913053845.1 uncultured bacterium
ACCTGCCTTATTCACAGTCAACGTGAACTGCTGGGACGACGCGGGCAAAATGTCAATGATGACAGTATCGCTAGAGCTAGCCCCTTGGTTATCGGTAACGGTAAGTGTAACCGTATGCGTGCCCACTGATAGGGACACCGTCGGGTTGAGGCCGGTGGCAATCTGATTCCCATTCTCGGCCCAAACATAGCTGGCAATGGAACCATCAGGGTCAGAGGATCCACTGCCATCGAGAGTAACACTCTCTGAGCCGTTATTATCAGTATCTGTGACGGTCTGATCGGGGCCGGCGTTGGCAATAGGGGGTTGGTTAGAGGGACTCCCACTCTGTATGTTCAGGTTGTCAATGAATACTGCACTGTCTAGAGCGGGATCAGAGGCATCTCCTATTTGAAGCTTTAGTGCTATATCTGTAAGAGTATACTGGGACACGTCAATAGAAGCGTGGAGAACACCTGTGCAAGCGTTGTAAACGACATCATTAGGCGTAGGAAATGGAGGTCCTGGAATACCTGAGGAGCCAGTGACGATGTTTGAGAAAGGAGCAGTATTATCTACAGTAACTGGTTTCTCGTTAGGAAGGAGCGCAAAATTACTTGAATTCCCAATCTTCGCAGTGAAGAAATCTTGAAATGGACTGTTAAGCCACGTTGGGTTCTCTTCGGTGCAAAATTTAAAGTCAAATGTCAGGGATTGCGCACTGGCAGGTATAGAAAGGTTCAACTGCAACGTGGCCACATCAAAAGCATTGAATCCATCAGGGCTCCCACCAGGAATAGAGATTCCGCCATTGCCTTCCAGGTCAACACTAAGAAAAGTTGAGGCCTGTCCAGAGGTTGAGTTAGCTTCCCCAGTGCTAAGCACTGTGTAAGAATTGCCTGACGTAGGGAAACCTTGCAGGGGACTTTGATATACGGAGCCTTGAACAGGAGAGCCGGTCAAAATAGCGCCTTGCAAGAACCCCGCTGACTGTGAGCTTACTATTGCCTGGGCCAGTTCCAATGGGGTCACCGCCTGTGCCCTCACAAGTTTCGATGATCCCAATGAGACTACTGAATGGTTTATTGGAGGCCTGCTTGGCCTGTCCAGCGAAAACTGTTGTGCTGTCTCCTGAGCAAGCACACCACTGGACGGGATACCGGCCAGGATGAGCGCCAGACACGCCAACGACAAAGCTACCTTATACCCCTGAAATCCTTACCCTTCCCCATTTCCTATGCACAACCTAGCTTCAGGTGAAACCTCCCAATATTGGAATGGCAACAACCATCCTTTTAAAAGACGTGGCATCATACCACCCAAACCTTCTACAGAACTACTAAACCGGGAAAGTCTTGAAGAGACAAGGGTTTCTAACAGCCTAAAATGGTCCCAACGGAGCGTTTTTGATGCTGAGCGTACTCAGCGATTCTTGATGAAGCACATCACCTGTGGATCGCGACGATCATCTGAGCGCTCAGGTTGAAGAGCTGTTGCACTTGGCTGCTAACGTCCCTAAGGGTCAATTTGAATCCTCTGTCCTCGATCAAATAAGAAACCTAAAGCCTGGAAGCCGACCCGGCGAAAGGCAAACTTCCCCGAGCCGAAGAGCTCCAGTGCTTGCTTGAGCACCTCAACGTCATCTTGTCCTAAGATTATCTGGCCGTCTTTCCCAATGGCGACGAACTCTCCCTGATGCTGCCCCTCTAGCGGTTTGCCATATCGCTCATAGAGAAGATCATCCTCGTGTGCCAGCTTCAGTAAACTTTGCACTCCAGGCATCTCGCTTCAGCTCCGTTGCCCAACATTTTTATTATAGCTAAGGTGAGAAAACTCTGTCAACCGCGGGCGAGTAGGCCTCTTGGGCAGAATCTTTCGAGCAGGCTAGAGGACACCCTGTTGCCCATCGTATCATATCCATGCTAAACTGAAGTCATCGTTTGGCTGGATGAACAACTCATCTCAGTGGAGGCAGACGTGCCATGAAAACCTACCTCTTCAAAGTTGTGATCGAAGAGGACCCTTATGAAGATGGAGAGATGGCTTATCATGCCTATATCCCTGCGCTCAAAGGATGTCGTTCTGGGGATACACCCAAGAAGAGGCGATAAAGAACATCCAAGCAGCAGTCGAGGCGTATATCGAAGACCTGAAGAAGCACCATGAACCGATCCCTCAAGAGCCTAAAGAGATGGTAACCGTCTTTTCAGAGCCTCTGGTGACTGCCAATGTATGGAGCGCCAAGGATCTCCGACGGTTGAAGCTCATCAAGTGATCCCTAGCCCCCGTAACGATCCCCACGCTCGGGGATCGCAGCGGCCGATCCGGTGCTCTTACAGAATACGCCCTATGCGCTCACCCCCTGCTACGATGCTCCGAAGCTGGTTGTGGCTGTTGGGGACTCACTGTTGGTCTTGAACGTACACCCAAACGATCTCTTTGTCCAGCGTTTGAGCAAACCCAGCCGGCCGGCTGAGCGAGCACCACTCGGCCGCCGTATAAACCAAGCAGTCCGTCGGAACCGGAAGTTCGCTGACATCCCACTCTGCCGCTCGTCTAATGAAATGGCAGCCTGAATCCTCCACTACGATAATCAGGTCCAAATCACTCCCAACCCCCCAGTCCCCGCGCGCGTAGGAGCCGAAGTAACCGATGCGCAGGACCTCCGGATGCTGCTGGATGACTTCAGCGGTCCAACGACGTAGCGCTGAGCTGACCGTTTGCGCATCAGGCCATTTGAAGACGGACGAAGTCAAGGATCTCACCGGCATAACGGAGGGCCTCCTCGCTTTGCAGTGGGCCGTAGTGTTCAAACGGCGCGCCTTGGGGATGACTGTTGGGGTAGCGAGATGGAATGTAAAAATTGTCCAAGACGCGGGCTTTTTCGATAAGATCATCGGGAATCGTCATCCCCTCGGGTAGCCCACCAAGAAGTTGGGCGATCACATGACCCCACGCCTCCTGGCCTAAGTGTAGATGCAACGCCTTGACCGCCTTCTCTGCGGCTTGCTGCGCGGCAAAACAGGCCCACTCGTGACGCTTCGCCTGCTGCGAGTCTTTCGCCTGCTCCCAGTCTCGCTCGGCTTGCTTGAACCAGTCTTGAGCACGGTTGGTCATGGCAACCTCTTCGGCTCCTTTGCTCATCTCATTTATTGTAGCCAAGGCAAGCAAGCCCTGTCAATAGCGAGCGAGTCTGGTTCTCTTCGCCAGAATCTTTCGAGCAGGCTAGAGAACCACCATGTTGCCCATCGTACCGTATCCATGCTAAACTGAAGCCATCGTTTGGTTGGATTAATAACTCATCTCAGTGGAGGAAGATGTGCGATGAAAACTTACCTCTTCAAAGTTGTCTTGGAGAAAGATAAGTGGCCAGATGAAGCGGAAGAGAACGCCGTTTGGCGCGCCTATGTGCCCGCCCTGTCGGCGGCTCATGCCTGGGGCGATACAGCTCAGGAAGCCCTAGAAAACTTGCGAAATGCCGTTGATTTGATCCTCGAAGATCTGCTAGAACAAGGTGAACCCATTCCCGAGGAGCCGGTGGTCGCTGTACCGAAGCTCACAGCTCTCCACTCCCCCGATATGCCTCCGCTATCTCCCGGTTGAACGGAATATTGAGATAATCCTCGCTCAACTCCATCCCCTCCAACTGCCTGGCCCGTCGCTTGATCTCGTCGTAAGCCTGGGCGAAAAAGCTTGCGGCTTCGTCGCTTCGCCCGGCCCGGCGCAGCGCCTGTCCATGATAGTAGTAAACTCCCTCCGGATGCTGATAGCCGATGCCATCGTTGAGCATCTCGACCGCCTCGGACGAACAGGTCAAGGCCTCCTCGCTGCTGCCCTGCTCCAGATAGGCGATCGCCTGATACATCAGGCATTCTATCTCCATATCCCGTGCCTTGAGCTCGATGACCAGCGGCTCAGCACGCTCAAAGCGCTCGAACGCCTGGTCAAAACGCGCCAGTCGCGTCAACACATAACCCTGATTGAGCAGGGCCAAGGCCGCATGGCGACGATTGCCGTTCTGTTCCGCCAGCTCCTGCGCTCGCCGCTGGCAATCGAGCGCCTCTTGGTACTCGCCCAACTCCGTGTGCACCAGCCCGCGGTTGATCCAGTAGACCTGCTCGCCAGCCCGCGCGCCCAGCTCTTTGGCCAACTTATAGGCCCGCTCAAAGTGCGCCCGCGCCTGCCGATACTGACCGACGTTCAGGGCGAATACGCCCAATAGCTGTGAGGTCATCCGCTGGCCGCGCCGATTCTGGACCTTCTCATTGAGCTCATCAGCTTCGCTCAACTGCCGCGCCGCCGCTCCCCAGCGTCCAACCCGCCACTGCATCGCGCCCAGGTTGTAAAGCGCCGCCGAGAGCGCCGCCTCATCGCGCAGCTCGCGCAAGAGTGCGATGGTCTGCTCATAGGCCTCGATCGCCTCAGCATAATCACCCTGATAGGCCAGCGCCGAGGCCATATTCATCGAGCAGCGCGCCAGGTCCCGTTTGAGACCGTGGCGCTCGAAGAGGCGATAGGCCCGGCGATAGAGGCGCAGCGTCTGGGCATTGCTCTTTAAGCGCATCTGAGCGCACGCCTGCTGGTGAATCGCCCGCGCCCGACCCGGCTCATCGCCCGCCGCCCGCAGGAGCAGCTCTGCCTGCCGGGCTGCTTGGTAGGCTTCCTGATATTGGCCCTGACGGATGCGCAGCTCGGCCAGCAGGCTGAGCACCTGGCCCTCGCCGACCTCATCCTGCATTTGCTGCGCCGAGGTCAACAGCGCTTGCAAGCGCGACTCGGCCTGAGCGGTCGCCCCGGTGACCAGCCAATAGCGCACCTGCGCCAGGGCCACTTGAAACACTCGCGCCGGATCATCCAAGCGGCCTGCCAGCACCTCCAGCTCTACCAGGCATTCGGCCTGCTTAGCCCGCTGGCCGCGCGCCTCGTAGACGCTGAGCGCCTTGATCAGCAGCCCGAAATGCCCGATGTTTTCCAGGCGCCGCGTCCGCTCGGCCAGCACCAGCGCCCGGTCATAATCGTAACGGGCCAGCGCGGCATCCAGAGCCGCTTCGCAAGATTCCAGTGAGTTGGCAGCTTGAGCCCCAGGAGTGATCTGCCGCGAAGCCGCTTGAGCCAAGCTTTGCCGGTGCAATTGCTCAATCTGTGCCGAGGGCACCCGCCCCAGAGATTGCAGGTTTTTTAGGCAATCATCGTAGGCCTCAAGCGCCGCGTCCGCTCCTCCGCTGAGCAGGCAGACACGCATCAGCAGGCGATAGAGCTGCTCATCGCCCGGAGCGATCCGCAGCCCTCGTTGATAGACGCTCAGGGCTTGGTCATAACGCTTGCTCTTGATCAGACAGGCGGCATAGCTGCGCACCGCCTTCAAAGCCTGCTGGCGATAGCGCTCTCGGGGCTCGAAACTCCAACTCTCCAGGCTATCTTCGCTCAGGAAATCCTCCCGGTAGAGCTCGAGGGCGGCCCGATAGACCTCAAGAGCTCTGGCGAGCTGCCCTTCCTGCAGGTGCGCTTCGGCCTGGCGAATGCGCCTGGCAAACTCGAGCGTGTCGAGCCAACAGGCGCTCTTGACGCTGAAGGCATAGGTGGCCGGGCGGCCCCGGCGCAAGATATAGCTCGACCGTCCGTTTTCACCTGAAGTCGGTTCCAGAACGCGGCGCAGCTCGCTCAGGCGACTGTGCAGGCTACTTAGAGCTCTCTTCCTTTCAACCTCCGGCCAGAGGAGAGTGGCCAGCTCTTCTTGCGAGCAAGCCTTCCCCGGCTCGCGGAGCAAGAGCTTGAAAAGCTGAAGGGTCTTGCGCTGCGGCCATACCTCGGCGGCGATCTCTTGGCCGTCGCGCACCAGCTCAAAATGACCGAAAAGATGGATCTCCAGCACGGCAGGCCACCCCCTTGTCGCAGCACAGCCTAGCGGAAGCCAATCTAGCGCCTGGGGATAAGTGAAAGCAAATAGAGGCTCTGGCGCCGCGAAGACGTCACCCCCCGGCGATGCCCGTCGCACTTGCCAGGTGCCAGGCCGCAGCAGCAATTCCAGATGGCTTTGCTCATCCTTGGGGGTGGTTTTTCGACGAGCCAATTCGACAACTTGCACATCGTGCTATCTATTTGAATAATAGCCGCATGAGCGATTCGTAACGATCAGCTCGGAGGGAAGAGCTTGAAAGTCTTTCATGCCATTTGGGATCATCTCAACCTGCTCCATATTTGGGCGGAGTCCTCCGGCTTGCCCCTGGTCATCTCCAGACGCAGAGGACGACCGCCCAAGAGGCCAAAACCTCGACCTCATCCCTTTGCGCTCGATAGTGATTCTTTGCGGGAAGCCATCGGTGAGATAACCGGGAGCTTGATCGCCCGGAGCGCCAATTCAGGCGCGGTGACGATCAGGCTGCCCTCATTCTCCCAGGGGCCACTACCCTCTCCGGAGCTCATTCTGGAGACGGTGCGTGGGGATGAGCAGGCAACTGCTCTGTTGCCGTGGAAGCTCGCAACCTCGACCCTCGACCCCCATTCCGCCCTGGACCTGCTCCTCTCGCTGCCCATCCGGCCGCCTCATGGCATTGCCCTTGGAGGGTCGCTACGTTTTTGGGCCGAAGTGGCCAAGTTCTCGCTGGAGCTGATCGTCAGGCAGTGCTTTGTGCCGACCGTGCAGCAGATTCAACCAGAGGGCAGCACCTCCGCTCGCGCCAGTTGGGAGGTAGCCTTGGGGGAAGAAGACCGGGAGCGGCTGCGCCTGTTGGCCGCGGCCATGCCTCCGCTTTGTCGAGCGCTCGTGCCATCTGAGGATGAGCCGTCCGCGCCGCCGCTGTCGCTCATCTCTCATTTTCTCAATCGCACCGTAGACGCCTTTGTGCGAGAACGCCTGTCTGCGACCAAGTTCCGCTCCCCGCGCCGGGGGCGTCGTCCCAAGGTCATTCCTCTGGCGGAACAGTGGCTGCGGGCGCTCTCATCTGCCGATGCGACGCTGAGGGCCCCTGATAAAGAACTGACCGCTTTCACCAAGGGAATTGACTCCTGGCTGGCCCACATTCGACCGGCAGGTTCAGAGGCCCCCTTTCGCACCTGCTTCAGGGTTGAACCCCCTGAAGATGCTGAAGACGGTTCAGAGTGGCGCATCAGTTTTTACCTTCAGGCCAACGATGATCGCAGCCTGCTGGTCCCGGCAGAGCTGGTCTGGAAGGCGCGCTCGCGGGTCGTCACCTTCCTCAAGCGCAACTTTGAAAACCCGCAGGAGCGACTGCTGGCAGACCTGGGGAGGGCCTCACGTCTGTTCCCGGACCTGGAAGAGAGCCTGCAGGCGTCCCATCCGACCGCACTGGAGCTAGGCACTGAACAAGCTTACGCCTTCTTACGTCGGTCAGCGCCACTGCTGGAACAGAGCGGCTATGGGGTGCTGCTGCCGTCCTGGTGGGGTCAGCCGACCACGCGTCTGGGCGTGAAGCTGGCGTTGAAACCGAAAGCCAAAGCGAAAGCGGCTGCCAAGACCGGCTCCGGGATCATGGGGCTGGACGCCGTTCTCTCCTATGACTGGCAGATCGCGCTGGGGGAGAGAACTCTCTCTCGGA
Source organism: uncultured bacterium (assembly GCA_913053845.1). Classification (GTDB taxonomy): domain Bacteria; phylum Bipolaricaulota; class Bipolaricaulia; order RBG-16-55-9; family DRJF01; genus DRJF01. The sequence goes on from CAJXGD010000009.1 coordinate 7,536, forward strand.
AAGAGTTCCAGCAATTGGTCCAATTAAAGATTCCTCTAGTTAAGGTCCGTGGCCAATGGGTGGAGCTGCGGCCCGAGGAGATCGAGAAAGCGGTCGAGTTTTTCCAGAAGAAGCGCGCCGGTCAGGAGATGCAACTGGGAGAGGCGCTGCGGATTGGCTTGGGGCAAGGAGAATCCGCAGTCGGTCTGCCGGTGATGGACATAGAAGGCCAGGGATCTTTCAAGGATCTCCTGGACAAACTCACGGGAGACATGAAGATCTCGCTGATCAAGACGCCCCGAGCCTTCCGCGGGAAACTCCGTCCCTACCAGCGGCTGGGCGTCTCCTGGCTGGCCTTTCTCAGGCAATTCGGGCTGGGCGCCTGCTTGGCGGACGATATGGGATTGGGCAAGACAATAGAATTAATCGCACTGCTATTGCATGAAAGAGCTGGCAAGAAAAACAAGCTGAGGCCCGATCCCACGCTGCTGATCTGCCCCATGTCCATCGTGGGCAATTGGCACAGGGAGATCCAGCGCTTTGCCCCATCGCTCAACGTCATGGTCCACCACGGCGCGGAGCGGCTCTCCGGTCGGGCATTCAAGCGGGCCGCAAAACAGCACGACGTCGTCATCACCACCTATGCCCTGATCCATCGCGACGAGAAGCACCTTGCCGCCGTGGAGTGGGACTCTGTTGTTCTCGATGAGGCGCAGAACATCAAGAACCCGGCGGCCAAACAGACACAGGCGATAAGAAGACTCAGCGCTCAGCACAGGATCGCTCTGACGGGCACCCCGGTGGAGAATCGCTTGTCCGAGCTCTGGTCCATCATCTCCTTCCTCAACCCGGGATATTTGGGATCGGCCAAGGATTTCCGCAGCAGCTATGCCCTTCCCATCGAAAAGTACCGCGATTCACAGCGCGCAGCGGCGCTCAGGCGCTTGATTGGGCCCTTCGTCCTACGCCGCCTGAAGTCAGATAAGTCCATCATCAAGGACCTGCCGGAAAAGCTGGAGATGAAGGTCCTGTGCAACCTGGTGCAGGAGCAGGCATCGCTGTACGAAGCGGTGGTGAAGGAGATGTTGGCGGTGATAGAGAGCTCGGAGGGGATCGAGCGTAAGGGGCTGGTGCTGGCAACGTTGATGAAGCTCAAGCAGGTGTGCAACCATCCTGCACAGTTCGTTCGCGATGGCAGCCCCTTGCGGGGTCGTTCGGGCAAACTGGCGCGCCTGGAGGAGATGCTGGAAGAGGCCCTGGCCGCAGGGGACAAAGCGCTGATCTTCACCCAGTTTGCGGAGATGGGCGGACTGCTCCGCCCTTACCTCCAGGAGAGGCTGGGCTGTGAGGTGCTCTACCTGCACGGCGGCACGCCCCAGAAGCAGCGCGATGGAATGGTGCAGCGGTTTCAGGAGGAGCACCGCGGGCCGCCGCTCTTCATCCTCTCGCTCAAGGCCGGTGGGGTGGGGCTGAACCTCACCGCGGCCAACCACGTCTTCCACTTCGACCGCTGGTGGAATCCGGCGGTAGAAAATCAGGCCACGGACAGGGCTTTCCGCATTGGACAGAGGAAGAACGTCCAGGTGTACAAGTTCGTCTGCGTGGGCACGTTGGAGGAACGCATCGACCAGATGATCGAAAGCAAGCAAGAGTTGGCCGAGAGCATTGTCGGCGGCGGCGAGAACTGGATCACAGAGATGTCCACGGGCCAACTCAAGGAGCTGTTCGCCCTGAGCCGCGATGCCGTATCGCTATAGAGAGGAGGGAGTCTATGGCCAGGCGCAAAAAATATTGGGAAGACAGATATTACCCCTCATCTACAGCTAAGCCGGTAAAGGATGGGATCAAGGCCAAGAGCCAACGGGGAGCGATCGGCGAGACCTGGTGGTCCAAGCGCTGGGTGAGCGTGCTAGAGTCCTTTAACATGGGAGCCCGACTGGGCCGCGGGCGCTCCTACGCCCGTCGAGGGCAGGTGATCTCCATCGCCGTTCAACCCGGCAGGGTGAAGGCCAAGGTGCAGGGGTCACGCTCCAAGCCCTACGCCGTCGAGATCAGGCTGCAGCCGCTTGCGGACCGGGATTGGGAGCTGGTCACGGAGGCGATGGCTGCTCAGGCCATCTTTGCCGCGAAGCTGCTTTCCGGCGAGATGCCCCAAAAGATAGAGCAGGCCTTCGATGCCGCGAAGGTATCGCTCTTTCCAACCTCAAGAAGCGCGCTGGATACCGACTGCTCTTGCCCAGACTGGGCGAACCCTTGCAAGCACATTGCCGCCGTCTATTACCTGCTGGCAGAGCGTTTCGACGAGGACCCCTTTCTGATCTTCAAACTGCGCGGTCGAACCAAGGATGAGATCATCGAGGTGATGAGGGAGAAGCGCGCCGCCAGGCTCCCGGAGGAGAGCGTGCCATCCCCCGCCGACGCGGGCCTCATGTCAGACGAGGAGGTCACACCGCTTGAAGAGCAACTGGAGAGGTTCTGGCAAGTGGGGGATTTAGATACCTTTGAAGTGAGACTCAGGCCGCCCGAGGTGGACGGTGCTATCCTCAAGCGACTGGGAGAGGCCCCGTTCACGATTGGGGGGAAGAATCTCGCCTCTCTGCTCGGGAAAGCCTACGAAGCCGCCGGCGCCGCCGCGTTGCGAAAGGCGTCGGAGGACAAGGCTTAAGTGGCGACATGGCGTGACCTGTCCCTACAATCACGGTGACCGCTCCCAGCCGGCGCTCGATCGCCCGCGCCAGGAAGAAGAGCAGCCGCATAAAGGGCAAACCGCTCTCCCAGTTGGCCGCGGCGCGGGCGGAGCGGTGGAAATGCTGTTCTTACCGGTAAGTCCCGCTTAAGGGGGTCATTGTGATCTACTGAGAGTTGATAAAGGGAGATTCCGCGAGTTCTTCTAGCTCCTCAACAGCCACAGGGATCACCGAGAAGACCACACCCGCTTCAAACCCCACCTCCCAAGCGACTTCAAGGAGCAGGTCCAGGGTCCCCTTATCCAGCTTGGGGACGATCACGAGAAGGTCTATATCCGATTCCTCGGTCTCGTCGCCCCGTGCATAGGAGCCGTAAGAGGGTAACCTGAACCTGGGCGTTGAGGAGCTTCTGGACCCTCTCCCGAAACCGGCGGCCCCATTGCTCAAGCTCAGATCTCTGCTCCTTCATCTGTCTCATGCTATTCATCCACACCTACTCTGGTCTCATCTACTCTTCTACATGATACGCGGCCCTTCGGCCGATACCGGCTGGCCTTCTCGATAGTCCCAGTAGCAAGCCGGTTCTTCCAAGGACGAATTGGAAGGGGATCATCGACGAAATAGGGGTATAGTAGCTTACTTGCATTGTTCAATAACTTCGTGTGCGCCCCTAAGAGCAGACTGGACCAAGATTCTGAGATTGTGGACGGAATCATTATAATCACACTTGTTGCGCCATTTCCTTAACTCGTCAAGATCAGCTTCCACGTTAATCCACCCTCCTCCCAAGCGTTGGAAATGTTCCCTAAGAAGCTTATGGTCTTCACTTGTTCGGGTGAGCCTAAACCCCTGATGTGCTGCTGCATAATTACGGGCATGACAGAAAGCTGCATAATAGGCTCGGCTTACAGAGGTTCGCTCCGCAGCTTCCGCTGAATAGCCGGAGCCGGTTTGTCCCTGCAGATCGCGCGCTAACTCAAGAAACTCTCTCCAATCAAAGGGCATCGGAAATCACTCTGCAGGCTGAAAATCAGTTGTGAACAAAAGCCACCCTTCCTTCCCAACAAGTCTCTCGCTATGTCCCCTTCGAATTGCCTTGATCTTGTCCATTACGGATTCGTCATATTCCCTAAATCTTGCGTAAAGTGCTAAATATTCATCTTCCACCTCTGGGTCTCGATAGACTTCCAACAAGAGCTGAGCTTCAGGGAGACGCTGGTGTGCTGATCCGGCGATTTCTACTGTTACATCTGTAATGCCAGAGAATCGAAGTAAATAATCAAACACCTCGTTAGGCTTTGTGATTCGAACCCCCATATTCTGGATCTCCACCATAGCATTTTGCACTTCTCCAGTTAGATCAATCGGTTCATGTAGAGAAACTCTGGAAATACCCTCACCTTCTACAGCCGTGACGATCTCTGCCCCTAGGTTAGGTAAGAGATCAGATGGTATCTTGCTCCCTCTAAATTGGAGAATCCGTTGAATCCAAAAGGGGGGCTTATCTTCTTCTTGAGCGAAAGGCAGCATTTCCTGAGATACCTCCCATGAACCTCGCTCCTGAGGAGCCTCACCCTGCACTCTCACCTGAGGCATTTTCTTTCACCTCCTGAAAAAGCTCCCTCAAACGGTCAGTAATACACCCTTCAAAAACCTCTTCCACTCTATTATGGGCCTCTTCTACCCAATCAATGGCACTTTCTACCTCCACACCTCGTGGTTTTGCCAGGAAATAGTCAATGTCCAGGTTCAGGGTAGGATGTCCAGAAGAGGCTGATGGAGCAGGTGTAAGTTGGACTCTACACCGATCCCGGTCAATGGCGTACTGGAATTCGCATCCAGCTATGAAATGTGCCATATTCTGAGAGAGTCGAGGACCAAGGAATAAGTAAAACTCAAAGTAATCCTCCAATCTTACCAGCGAGCTCGGCATCTCGATTAGGTTAATGTACCGTAAACCAATCCTTTGCAAACCTTTGACTTCCACGATGTCAGTGAGAGCTTTAAAAGCCTTTCCTATATTCTGCTTGAACCCAGCCCAGGTCGGATAGGGCTTTAAACAGTTAATCGCCAAGAGGCGAGGTCCTAATTGGACAAACATTCCTCTGTCCTTGGTGAAAAAGAGGACACGTTCGCTCGTACGAACTTGCTGTTGCAACCCTTCTTGAGTCCTCGAAATTTCCATGTCCTGCATTAAGCGCTGCTCCCGATGAGGGAATTCGTTCTTGATTTTCTCGTAAACCAGACCGGGGATAGTAAGATCCCAGCTAGAATCCTGTGCCAGTCTGAATTCACAAACAGCCTCAATGAGAGGCGGATGCGGGTATCTCCTACCCATAACGGTTGACCTCCTTATTGTCGCCAATTTTGCTCACCCTCACCACCTCATTCCCTCGAAAATCAATCACCTTCACCGCGATCCGCTTGTGCTTGCCAGGCTCGAACGGGAAAGATACTGTGCTGCGCATCTGTTCAAATGCCTCGGGATCGATCTGGGCCTTTAGAGCACGCTGGAGCTTCCCCCATGCCTTGCCGTTTCCGGGGAAGAATCGCTTGGCAGATGTGGAAGGTCATGCCGTCGTAGTCGGTGTCTAAGAACCAGGCAGCTACGTTCTCCCCACAGTCAGAATGCACCTCACCTGTAAGCGAATCGTAGGTATAGCAGGTGGCCTGGCGCTCTCGCGCCTCATAGGTGGGTGCGATGCCTGCCGGTGGGTTATTCTTCCGCCTGGCATCGTCGTGGCGACAGTTACCCACTTGCCTCTGATTACGCGCTTTTCGTTTGCTAGTCATTAGCTCACATCCCTATTCCCCACAAACTCCTGATAATCTTTAGCTATCTTAATCACAAGGTTAGCACAGGTTGATAGCCATAGTCAAATGACGCTCAGCGCCGCCCCCGCAGCCGGACGAGCAACCGCTCGGCGTTCTCCCCGACCACCCGCTGCGCTTCCTCTTCAGAGAGCCCCGCCCCGCGCGCGAGTCGAACGGCCCGCTCGGCGCCGATCAGATCATCCGGCCGGTGCGCATCGGTGTTTAGCAGCAAGAGCGACAGCGCTCCGGCTGCCCGCGCCAGCCGCACCAGGTGACCGTTCGCCGGACAGTGACCGCCTCGTGCGCTCAGCTCCAAAAAAATCCCCTTGCGCAAGGCCAATTCGGCCTCCTCACCAGAGAGCAAGCCCGGATGGGCCAGCAGGTCCACCTGGGGACATTCGAGCGCCGCGCGGTTCGTCCCCGGCTCCACCGGCTCGGAGAGCGTCTCACCATGCACCAGAACGATCTCTGCGCCCGCACGGCGCGCCCGCAGGGCTACCTCGGCGATCGCCCCCACAGGCACCTGAGTGATCTCCACACCGACAAACACTTCAATCTCTGACCAGGCACACGTCGCGTCCCGTTCGCGCCGCAACGCTTCCAGCACAGCTTCCACATTGGAGAGACTCACATGATCGGTCAAGGCCAGGACCGCTTGAGCGCGTTCCCGCGCACAGCGGATCATCTCCAGCGGTGACCAGTTGCCATCATGACTTAGACTGGTGTGGCTGTGATACTCAATTCGCCTCATCATCGCCTCCGCTCCAGCTCGGCTAACACCTCAGGCCAGCTCAATGAGCGTGCGAACAGCAGCAGGCATAGATGAAAGACCAGGTCCGCTGCTTCGTAGATCAGCTCCTCGCTCGAGGCAGCCAGCGCGACCTCAACGCCCTCCTCGCCGACCTTCTGACGCAGGTGGCGCTCGTCGCCGAGCAGACGATTGACGTACGAACCCGTCTGGGGATTCGCTGCCCGATCGGCGAAGACGGCCCATAGCTCGTCGAGGATATTTGCGCTGAGATTGCCGAAACAGGTGGGCGAACCCAGATGACAGGCCGGGCCGGTCTGCACCACTCGTACCAGCACGGCGTCCCGATCGCAGTCCAGCTGCAGCGAGAGGGCGCGCTGGACATGCCCCGAGGTTTCGCCCTTCTGCCATAGCTTCCGTCGCGAGCGGCTCCAGTAGTGCATTAAGCCGCTCTCCAGAGTTTTTTGCAGCGCCTCCCGATTGGCGTAAGCCAGCATGAGCACCCGTCCATCGGCGTCTTGAGCTATGACTGGCACCAGCCCCTCGGCGTTCCAACGAATCTCTTCCAGATCGAGCTTGAGCTCGCTCATCGTACGATCACCCCTTTCCGGCGCAAGTAAGCTTTAACCTGGGCCACGGTATACCGGCCGTAGTGAAAGATCGAGGCAGCCAGCGCCGCCTGTGCGCCACCCGCGCTCAGCGCCAGATAGAGATCTTCCGGCCTGCCTCCGCCGCCGGAGGCGATGACCGGCACACTTACGGCCTCGACGACCGCCCGCGTCAGCTCCAGATCGTAGCCATATGCCGTGCCGTCGGCGTCCATGCTGGTGAGCAAAATCTCCCCCGCGCCCAACTTGACAACACGCTTGGCCCAGTCGATGGCATCCAGACCGGTTGGATTTCGTCCGCCATGGGTGTAGACCTCCCATTGAGCCGGACCGGTCCGCTTGGCGTCGATGGCCAGCACCACGCATTGACACCCGAAGCGCTCGGCACAGTCAGCGATCAACCGGGGATTGCTCACCGCGTTCGTATTGATCGCAACCTTATCGGCCCCGGCACGCAACGCCTGGTACATCTCGTCCACCGAGGAGATCCCGCCGCCCACGGTTAGCGGGATGAACAGCCGCTCGGCGGTGCGCTGCACGGCAGAGAGCAGCGTCTTGCGCCCTGCGACCGAAGCGCTGATGTCCAAGAAGACCATCTCATCGGCTCCTTGGGCTTCGTATCGTGTGGCCAGCTCGGCCGGATCGCCGATTGCTCGCAAATCCTGAAACCTTACTCCCTTGACCACCCGCCTGTCCTGCACGTCCAGACAGGGGATGATCCGCTTGGCCAGGCTCATCGCCACTCGGCCTCCCCCTTAGCGCTGGCAACTCGGCCCATAGGCAGCACGGCCTGGCGCAGCGCCCGAGCGAGCCCCTTGAAGGCCGCTTCGACCAGGTGATGAGGGTCCTCGCCGGCCAGCGGGCGCACGTGCAGCGTGAATCTGCCCTCCAGAGCCATCGAGCGTAGGAAGTGTACATATAAGCCATCGGGCAACTCGACTTGCGCGTAAGGCCGCTCGACCAGATCGAGCGCCACCAGCACCAGCGCCTCATCCATCGGCACGACGACGTGAGCAAAGCGTTCGATCTTCAAGTCCGGTACAGCTTGGCGAATGGCCTGACCCAAGCAGAGGCCCACATCCTCGATGAGATGATGCTCATCTTCGCCGCTAGCAGTTACCTCAAGGTCGAGCCCACCGTGAATCGAAAAGCTCTCCAGCATGTGACGCAGAAAGTACGGTTCACAGCTCAGCTTCGCTCGACCGGCCCCCTGGAGGCGCAGCTTGAGCCCGACTTCAGTCTCGCGCGTGCGCCGTTGGACTTGAATCCAACTCTTCTCGGTCATCTTCTCGCTCCCTTCGTCTTGAGCTCTTTCAGATGAACGGTCCCCGCGTAGAGCGCCGTGCCCAGCACCACACCCGCCGCGCCCAGTTGATACGCTCTATAGACATCTTGGGCCCCGCGCAGGCCGCCGGCAACCAGCACCGGCGTCCGCACGGCCCGGCATAGGGCCGCGATGGGTTGCGGGTCCAGCCCCCGGAGCGAGCCCTCGATCTTCACATTGGTGTAGAGCAAGGCGGCCAAGCCAAGCGGGTCCACCTGACGGGCCAGCTCGAGCGCCCGCAGGCCCGAACCTCGCCTCCATCCTGAAGTTACGATCTCCTCGCCCCGCACGTCGAGCGCCAACACGATGCGCTGCGGGAATCGTGCGGCTATCATCCGGAGCCATTCCGGGTCTTCGGCCCCGCGGGTGCCCACAATCACCCGTTCGGCTCCTATGTCGAGCCAACGTGTGATGGCCCTCACCGCGTGCACCCCACCGCCGATCTGGACCGGAACGGACGCCGCCCGCACGATCTCTTCCAGCAGTTCGCGATTATCCCCCTGTCCCAAGGCCGCATCGAGATCGATCAGGTGCAGTCCGTCGGCGCCCTCTGCGGCGAAGCGCTGAGCCGCTTCCAAGGGATCCTGTGCGAAGCGCGCCGTGGCCGGATCGCCGCCTAGCAACTGGACGCAGCGCCCACCCAGCAGGTCAACCGCCGCCCAGATCATCGCGCCCCCTCGGCCAGAGAGAGGAAGTTCTCCAAGAGCTTCAGCCCCCGGCGGCCGCTCTTCTCCGGATGAAACTGCACCGCGTAGCTCCAGGGACCGGCACGCACTGCGGCCACCAACCGGCCCTCGTACTCCGTCCAGGCCAGAGCACCCTCCGAGCGGGTGATCCCATAACTGTGAACGAAGTAGAAATATGCCCCTTGAGGAATGCCTGTAAAGAGCGTATCTTTCGCGTGCTCAACGGTGTTCCAGCCCATGTGGGGCAGGCGCCGGGCCGGCAGCTTGACCACCCTGCCGGGGAGCAGGCCCAAGCCGGCCACATCCGGCGCCTCCTCGCTCTGCTCGAAGAGCAATTGCATGCCGATGCAAATGCCCAGGGCAGGCTTTTCGCAGACGCGCTGCCGTAGCGCCTCGCGGTGATCTTCAATCCTGTGCATCATGGGGCCAAACGCCCCGTCGCCCGGCAAGATCAGCACTTGGGCCTCAAGCCAGCGCACGATCTCCGGCGTCACCTCGACTCTTGCGCCCAGCCGCTCCAGTGCCTTCTTCAAGCTGTGCAGGTTGCCCACTCCTAGATCGGCCACGGTCACCTGCATGGCAGCACCTCGTCCAGCGCGGTCAGCAGCACTTCGAGATCGTCCGGCGTGCCCACGGTGATCCGAACGCAGCGTTGCAGGCGCGGATGCGAGCCGGCCGAGCGCACCAGGACGCGCCGGTCGGCCAATTCACGGACCAAGGTATCACGGTCGAACCCTTGAGGGACCGCGGCCAGGAGGAAATTCGCCTGCGAGGGCCAGACCCGAAATCCCCTCCGAGAGAGGGCCTGCGCCCAGCGGGGGCGCTCCCGGCGGATGAGCGCCAGATAATCGCGCACGAATGGCTGTTCATTCAGCGCCGCCGTGGCCAGGGCTTGGCTCAGGGCGTTCAGGTTGTAAGGCAGCCGTGCCCGCTCGATTTGCTCGATCAGCTCGGGGCACGCAGCGAGATAACCCACGCGCAGCCCCGCCAGGCCATAGGCCTTGGAGAAGGTGCGCGTCACCAATAGATTGGGAAACTCACACGCCCGCTCGATCCAATTAGCCCCTGCGAACTCGCCGTAGGCTTCGTCGATCACCACCGGATGGCCGGAGCGCAGCACGGCCTCAATTGAGTTGGGACTTAGCGTGTTACCCGTGGGGTTATTCGGCGTGCAGAGCACGATCAGCTCCGCGTCGACGCCCAAGATCGCATCAGCCTTCAGGTCGAAGGCCGCATCGAGCGGCACCTCAATAGGACGGGCAGCGTTGATTAGCGCGTAATGACGGTACATGGCGTAACTCGGGTTGGGGAAGACTACCGGGTCCCCGGGATTCAAAAACGTCTTGAAGATCAGGTCGAAGACCTCGTTCGAGCCGTTGGCCACCAGAAAATTCTCCGGCTGTAGTCCATAGCGCACGGCCAGCGCCCGACGCAGCGTTTGGGCTCGGCTGTTGGGATAGTCGCTCAGGTCGATCCCGGCGAAGAGCCGGGCCATCTGACCCGCGGCCGGGTTCGTCCCCAGACGGTTGGTGTTGCGGTGCAGCGCCAACCCTTTGGCCTCCGGCGGGCGATATGGCTTCAGAGAACGCAAGCTCTCTCTCATCGCCCTTCCTCCTGCAACCTCATCCGGATGGAGGCCGCATGGGCGCGCATCCCCTCGGCCTGAGCCAGCGCGATGGCCGTGGGAGCCAATGCTTGCAAACCCTGAGGGCTAACCCGCTGGTAGGAGATGGTCTTGACGAAGTCGCGGACGCTCAGACCGCCGCCGAAGCGCGCTCGGCCCGCCGTGGGTAGAATATGATTGGTCCCCGAGGCGTAGTCGCCCAGCGCCACCGGCGACCAGGGCCCCAAGAAGACCGAGCCGGCGTTCTCGATCTGCTCCAGCCAATGCTCCGCACCGTCGCTCCATAGGCATAAATGCTCCGGCGCGTAAGCGTTGACGAAGTCGAGAGCAACCGGCTGTTTCTGATAATGCAGCACGGTCACCTGGCGATCTCTTACTTCATCAGGGTCCAACCCCTGAGCTACCTCTCGGGCTAACTTCGGTAGGCTCGTGAGGAGCAGCGCCGAGCTCCCCGACCCATGCTCCAATTGTGCTCTGAGCTCCGAGAGTGACCAGCGGGCCAAGGTCGCTTCAGAGAGCTTGGCCACGCGGTCGACAATTAGAAGGATCTCGCTCGGTCCGGCGAGCAGGTCAATGCCCACTTCACCCTGTACCAGTGCCTTGGCCGCGGTGACGTAGGCGTTGCCCGGCCCGGCGATCTTCTGAACGCGTCCGATCGATTCAGTTCCGTAGGCCAAAGCGGCAATCGCTTGAGCGCCGCCGACGGCGTAGAGCTCATTTATCTCAAGCAGGGCCGCAGCCGCCTGCACGATTTGGGGGATGCGGCCATCGGGGCCCGGAGGCGTACAGACGGCGAGCTCAGCTACTCCGGCGAGGCGCGCAGGGACCGCCGCCATCAATAGTGAGGAGGGCAAATTGCGTGGAACATAAAGCCCTACCCTTCGGAAGGGCTTCACCAGTTGTCCCAGCTCGCTACCCGGCGCGACCTCCAGGTGATAACTTGAGAGGTGCTGGTGCTCATGGAAGCGCTCGATCTGCCGCTTGGCTGTTTCTAGCGCCGCTTGGAGTTCAGGATCAAGTGCTTGGAGCGCCCGGCGCTGCGCCTCCTGAGAAACACGCAGATCGTTCAACCGCACGCCGTCGAAGCGCTCGGTGAGTTCCCGCAGAGCCGCGTCGCCTCGTCGGCGCACTTCGGCCAAGATCTCGGCAACCTGGTCGCTCAGTAAGGGCATATCGCCATACGTCCCTACATCCCAGGGGACGGGCCGACTCAACAGTCGCCCTTTTTCAGCTTCACTTAAGCTTTCCAATTGAACGATGTCGGTCATGGCACCATCCTTTCGATGGGTAAGACGAGCAAGCCCTCCGCGCCATAACGCTTGAGCGCCGGGATCAGGCCGTTGATCTGATCCTCAGGTACCACGGCGTGCAGGGCGACCCAGTCCTCTCGGCCGAGCAGGTGCATCACCGTGGGCGCAGTCGCGCCGGGCAGCAGCGCCTTGACCTCCTCTAGCCGGGCTTGGGGCAGGTTGACCATCAGGTAGCGCTTGGTCTGAGCGTCAAGTACGCTCTTGAGCGCGGCCTGCAGTTCGTAGAACAGGGGCTTTCGAGCATCTGAACTCTGGGGATTGGCGATCAACACGGCCTCCGACCGGAGCAGCGTCTCCAGCTCGACGAGGCCGTTCTGGCGCAAGGTGGAACCGGTCTCCACCAGATCGGTGATCGCCTCGGCCACCCCCACCTGAGGGGCCACCTCGGTCGCGCCGGAGAGCGGCACGATCTCCACCGAGATGCCCCGCTGGGCGAAGAAACGGGCCGTCAGTCGAGGGAAGATCGTGGCCACCCGCTTCCCTGCCAACTGGGCCGGCTCACTGATCCCGCTCAGGCGCGGGACGGCCACGACCAAGCGACAGCGACCGAAGCCCAGCGGAAGAAGTGTTTGCACCGGTAGGTCGCTCTCGGCCACCTGATCGAGTCCGGTGATGCCGGCGTCGGCGGTGCCGGTAGCCACGTATTCCGGGATGTCTCCCGTGCGCACGAAGAGCAAGCGCCAGCGACCGTTGACGTCGGCGAGCAGCCGACGCGCGTGGCGTGGGACGTGCAGACCTGCCTTGGAGAGCAGTTCTAACGTCCGGTCGCTCAAGCGTCCCTTACTGGGCACGGCGATCTTCAATAGATCGGTCATAGCCGCACCCTGCGCTTAAAATAAACGCCGGAAACGTTGTTGCAGGACGCTGGAATGAGGGTGCGCGAGGTTAGAGCCTGAGGCTCAATGAACCCAGTGGCAGGGATGATGATGCGCGGTGAGACTACTCAGGAAGAAGTTCGTCAAGCTGCTAGACATTTGACTACGCATTTGCTATCACCCCTATAGACAAGATTGGGCAACAGTATACCGGCCTCGGCGAACCGTTGCAAATCGTCCTCACCTACGTGCTGAGGGCGATCAGAGCGGGGGTGGTTGCTCCGAGGCTGACAGCTCACTGCTCCTGCTGGCGATGGTTTGACTGATCTTTTGAATGAATTCCTCCAGCGACTGGGCTCCCAGATCGTGCCCATCTCTCAGGCGAACCGCCACCTGCTGCGCCTGTTGCTCCCGATCGCCCATGACCAGCATATAGGGGACCTTGAAGAGCTGCGCCTGGCGGATGCGATAGCTGAGCGTATTGCTGGAATCATCCAGCTCGGCGCGCACCCCGGCGGCAGTGAGCTGCGCGAGCACCTGCTGCGCATAGTCCTGATGGCGCTCGGCGATCGGCAGCACGGCTGCCTGCACCGGCGAGAGCCAGACCGGGAGGGCCCCGGCGTAATGCTCGATCAGAAAGCCGATGAAGCGCTCATGGGTGCTCAAAGGCGCTCGGTGGATGCAGAGGGGCGTCTCCTCTTGCCCTTGGGCGCTCTTGTAGGTGAGCTCGAAGCGGCGCGGCTGGGCGAAGTCCACCTGATTGGTCGCCAGAGTAAACTCCCGCCCGATGGCGCTCCAGACCTGCACGTCTATCTTGGGGCCGTAGAAGGCAGCTTCGTCCGGAACTTCGACGTAATTGATCCCGCCGTGCTCCAGCGCCCGCCGGACCATCGCCTCGGTCTGGAGCCATAGCTCCGGCTCATTGACATATTTTTGCCCCAGCTTCTCCGGCGCATGGATGCTAAAGCGCATCAGATATTTTTCGATGCCAAATAACTCGAAATAACTGAGATACATCCCGATGACAGCCAGAAATTCCTCCTCGAACTGCTCCAGTGTGCAATAGATATGCGCATCGTTCATCTGCAGCGAGCGCACCCGCATCAGGCCGAAGAGCTCGCCCGACTTCTCGTAGCGATAGCAGGTGCCATATTCGGCCAGACGCAGCGGTAGGTCGCGATAGCTGCGCGGTAGGGCGGCGAAGATCTTATGATGATGAGGACAGTTCATCGGCTTGAGGTAGTACTTGACCCCTTCAGCCTCCATCGCCGGGTACATCGAGCCGGCATAATAGGGCAGGTGCCCAGAGCGCAGATAGAGCGACTCCTTGGCCAGATGAGGTGTGCGTACTCGCTGGTAGCCGGCGGCCCGCTCGGTCTCCACGGCCAGCTTCTCCAGCTCTTCAATGATAATCTCTCCTCGCGGCAGCCAGAGCGGCAGTCCCGGGCCGACCTCCTCATCAAAGGTAAATAGCTGCAACTGCTTGCCCAGCTTGCGATGATCGCGCTTCTTGGCCTCTTCCCTCTGCCAGAGATATTTGTCCAGCTCCTCACGGGTGCGAAAGGCCGTGCCGTAGATGCGTTGCAGCATTTTATTATGCTCATCCCCGCGCCAGTAGGCCCCGGCCACCTCGAGCAGTTTGAACTGCTTGACCCAGCCGGTTGAGGGCATGTGCGGTCCGCGGCAGAGATCGAGAAATTCGCCGTCCCGGTAGCAGGAGATACTTTCGCCGCGGCCGGCGAACTCCTCCAAAAGCTCCAGTTTATAAGGCTCATCGTGCTCTTGAAGCAGCCGGCGCGCCTCTGCGGCTGGTAGTTCCAGGCGCTCGAAGGCATAATCTTCCTTGATGATTTTTTTCATCTCTTGGGAGATCTGCTTCAAGTCATCGGGGGTAAAGCTTTCCGGGACATCGAAGTCATAATAGAAGCCGTCCTTGATCACCGGCCCGATGGCCAGTTTGGCCTGGGGAATGAGCCGTTTGACCGCTTGTGCCAGCAGGTGGGACATGCTATGGCGATAGAGCAGTGCGGCTTCTTCCGCTTCCAGGGTCAAGAGCTGCACTTGGGCATCTGGAGACAGAGGAGTTTGGCGATCTACGATTGTACCGTTCAGTTCGCCCCCAATGACCGAACCCAGCAGCTCGGGGGCCAGTTGGCGCAGCGCTTCCTCCAACGAAGCAGTTTTATCGTATTCCAGTTTCTTGCCTTGGGGTGTCTTGATAATCATGCCAATGGTCACCTCATCATAAAAAATACCGGATAATTTGGGGGCAGTTTAACCCATAGATTGGCATGTCGCAAACGCGCTTAGCGCGAATCTTATCCCCGGTAGAGCTCCGGTCGGCGATCCTCGAAGAGATCGTTGAGCTCGGTCACTCGTTTATCAGCGGCCTGCTCAGGCTCGATATCCACCAGGCGCAGCATTTCCTCGTCGGCGGGTGCCTCGGCGAGAATCGTCCCTTGTGGCGCGGTGATCTGGCTGCAACCGGTATAGGTCAACTTTTTAACCCCGCGGTCTTCTGTGCCACAACGATTGGCCAGCACCCAAAAGATGCGGTTCTCGATCGAGCGCACCCGTGTAGTCAACTGGCCGTAGGTGGGTAGGACTAGATTGGAGGGATGACAGATGATCTGGGCGCCCGCCAGGGCCAGCGTCCGAGCCGCTTCCGGAAAGAGATGATCGAAGCAGATCAAGACTCCCAGCTTCACGCCCTTCAGGTCGAAGAGCGGAAAACCAAGATCGCCCGGTTGGAAATAACGCTTTTCTTCGTAGAAGAGATGCGCCTTGCGATAAGTGCCGCTTAGGCCCTCTGGGCCGACGAGCACCGCGCTGTTATAAAAAACATCTCCTGAGCGCTCCGGCAGGCCCAGCAGCAGATGGGTCTGTAGACGCGCGGCTAAGCCTGTCAGAAATTCGGTGGTAGGACCGGGAATGGGCTCAGCTAGGGCTGCGACCTCGGCCTGGCTAAGAAAGAGATAGCCGCTGTTGGCCAGCTCCGGCAGGACGATCAGGTCAGCGCGGGCGCCCTCCAGCGCCTCGGCGATCTGCGCCAAGTTGGCCTGGGGCTCTCCAAATCTCGGGGCGAACTGGTAGAATCCAATGCGCATTTTCTCGCCTCCTTGCGGATGGGTTGTGCCTATTCAAGCAGCTCTTGGCCGGAGATGCAAACCTGCGCCCCGCTTATCCCCATGCCAGGGGACAACCTTCCTAGCCGGCAGGCCCGGCTATCGCCTAAGATCGGCCAGATTTCTAGACCGGGAGTGAGAAACCCGTGCCCTCAGGGAAGACGCACTTTGCCTTTGAACTCGTGCTCTGGCCACTCTTTCTCGCCGGCTATGACTGGTTTCTCCAACCGACTACAACAGAGTTGACCCTCTTCACCGGCGCCTATATCTTCTCCAGCCTGCTGCTCAGCCCCGACCTCGATCTCTATCGGAACCGGGCCCGGCGACGCTGGGGACCGTTGGGCTTCATCTGGACCCCTTACGCCAAGCTCTTCAAACATCGCGGACTCAGCCACAGTTTACTATTTGGCACCATGACCCGCTTGCTCTATCTAACACTGCTCTTCAGTCTGGTCGCGGTGGGCCTGGCCTACGCGGGGCTGGCCCTGCCGGGCAAGCTGCAGATCGAGCCGCGCCTGCTGCTCATCGCCTATGCAGGCCTCGCCCTGCCTAACCTGCTCCATGTCTTGCTCGATCGCCTGGTGAGCGCGTTCAAGTAATTACCGGACCTCCCTGGTGAGGGGTTTGCACCTTTCAGAGCCAGAGCGCTATAATTCACCGGTGCTCCGGCGGAGGGCTGATTAACCCATGCGAACGATCCTTCTCTTGACTATCACTGCTTTGCTGGTTGCCATCGGTCTGGTCAACTATTTCAGCTATGACCAGATCGGCATCGCCTCCTGGTACGGCCCCAAGTTCCAAGGACGCCGCACCAGCAGCGGCGAGCGCTTCGACATGAATCAGATGACCGCCGCCCACAAGAGCCTGCCCTTCGGCACCATCGTCCGGGTGGTGGACTTAAAGACCCAACGTAGCGTGGTGGTGCGCATCAACGACCGCGGGCCGTTCATCCCCGGTCGGATCATAGATCTTTCCTATGCAGCGGCCAAAAAACTGGGTATCATCGGACCGGGCACCGCGCTGGTAGGGCTGAAAATCATCTCCAGGCCGGCGGAGAAAGCTAGATGATTCGCACTCAGGAAAATGACTGCTCCGATGAGGAGCTCTACCGGCTGCTCCATCCCTGGGTGGCCGACTGGTTTCGCAGCTCTTTTCAAACTTTCAGCCCACCGCAGCGTGGAGCCATCCCCCTGATCCAGGCGCGCCAGAACTGTCTCATCTCGGCGCCTACCGGCTCCGGCAAGACCCTTTCCGCCTTTCTGGCCGTCCTGAGCGAGCTGGTGAGCCTCTCCGAGCGTGGCCGGTTGGAGGAGCGCATCTATGCCATCTATATCTCGCCCCTGAAAGCCCTGGGCAATGATATCGAGCGCAATCTCAATGAGCCATTGCGGGCCATCACTCGATTGGCTGGGCGAGAGCTGGGCATCCGCCTGGCGGTGCGCACCGGCGACAGCACCGCTTACCAAAAACAGCGAATGCTACACAATCCTCCGCATATTTTGATCACCACTCCGGAATCGCTGGCGATCAGTCTGACTGCAAAAGGCTTCTCTCGGCATCTCACCCAGGTCCAATGGGTGATCGTCGATGAGATACATGCCTTGGCCGAGAACAAGCGCGGCACCCATCTGGCGCTCTCGCTGGAGCGACTGCAAGAGCTCGGCGACTTCACCCGGGTGGGCCTCTCGGCGACCATTAACCCCCTCGAAGAGGTAGCCAAGTTTCTGGTGGGCCGCCGCTGGGGGCGCGAGCTGGCCGAGGTCGCCCCGGCTGGAGCCGATCCCTGGCGCGATTGCTGGATAGTAGACCGTCGCTTCGATAAACAGCTTGATCTGCAAGTACTCAGCCCGGTGACAGATTTTATTCGCGCCTCGGCCGAGCAGTTGAGCGGCAATCTCTACGGGTTGCTCCATCGCCTGATCGCAGCGCACCGCACCACGCTGATCTTTACCAACACCCGCTCCGGCACCGAGCGGGTGGTCCATTTCCTCAAGGAGCACTATCCTCGCTATACAAAGCTCATCGGCGCCCATCACGGCTCGCTCTCCAAGGAGCTGCGTCAGCAGATCGAAGGACAGCTCAAGGAGGGCAAATTACGGGTGGTGGTCTGCTCTACTTCGCTGGAGCTGGGCATTGACATCGGCTACATAGACCTGGTGATTCTCCTCGGCTCGCCCAAGAGCGTCACCCGCGCCCTACAACGGGTGGGCCGCTCCGGCCACAAGCTGCACGATCGGGTGATGGGGCGCATTCTGGTCACCGGCCGCGACGATCTGGTCGAGTGCGCCGTGATGCTAAAATGTGCCATGGAGCACCAGCTCGACCGGCTGCACATCCCCACCAATGCGCTCGACGTCTTGGCCCAGCAGATCTTCGGCCTACTGATGGACCGGCGTTACTATCTCGAAGACCTCTGGGAGCTGGTCACCCGTGCTTATCCCTATGCCACGCTCGATTATGCTGACTTCGAGCGGGTGTTGGAGTATCTGGCCGGCGAATACAGCTCGCTGGAGGATCGCTGGGTCTACGCCAAGATTTATTATGACCGAGAGCAACGGCTGATCGGCAAGCGCGGCCGGCTGGCGCGGGTGATCTACATGACCAACGTGGGGACGATTCCCGATGAGTCCTATATCACCGTCAAGGTGGGCGAGCGGCGCATCGGCCAGATCGAAGAGTCGTTTCTAGAACGCTTGCGCAAGGGCGACATATTCGTGCTGGGCGGCTCCGGTTATCGCTTTCGCTATTCGCGGGGGATGACCGTGCAGGTCGAGCCGGCCAGCGGGCGCAGTCCCACCGTGCCCTCCTGGTACTCGGAGATGCTGCCGCTCAGCTTCGGCCTGGCGCTGGAGATCCAGGGCTTTCGCGCGCAGTTGTCCCAGATGTTCGCCCGCGGTGAGCCGGGGGAGGTCATCCGTAAGTTCATCAAGAACTATCTCTATCTGGACCGGCAGGGGGTCGAGTCGCTCTGGCGCTACTTCGCCGAGCAGCAGCGCTATGCTCAGATACCCCACCGGCACAAGATCCTGATCGAGTACTATCAGGAGGAGCTGCACCCGGAGCTCTGGCGCAGCCCGATCAAGACCTGGGTGATCTTTCATACCCTGTTCGGTCGGAGGGTGAACGACGCGCTCAGCCGAGCGCTGGCCTGGCTGATTGCCCGTCGTGAGGATCAGGACGTGGAGATCGGCATAACCGATCACGGTTTTTATCTGGCCTATGAGGGCCAAATCAAAGTGATGGAAGCCTTTGAGCTCCTCAAAGATCGCCCGTTGCGCGAGGTGCTGCGCGACGCCCTGGCCGACTCGGAGATCCTCAAGCGCCGCTTCCGCCACTGCGCCACCCGCTCGCTGATGATCCTGCGCAACTATAAAGGGCGGCATAAGTCGGTGGGTCGCCAGCAGATGAAGTCGCTGATTTTGCAGAGCCTGGTGCTGCGCATGGACGAGTATTTCCCGGTTTTGCAGGAGGCCTATCGCGAGGTACTGGAAGACGCCATGGACATCGAGAATGCGGAGCGGGTGCTGGCCGAGATTCGGGCCGGGGTGATCGAGATACAGGGTCAGGTCAGCGCCACCCCTAGCCCCTTTGCCTTTCACATTGTGATGCAGGGTCGCTCCGATCTGGTGAAAGCCGAAGACCGCCAAGCTTTCCTGCTGCGGATGTACCGACAATTGTTGGAGCAGAAGGCCGAGGCGTCAGGTGCGAGATAGACAGTCCACTACCCCAGCGATAGGTTGGTTCTTCTGGTTGCGGGGACCGGATTCGAACCGGCAGCCTCCGGGTTATGAGCCCGACGAGCTTCCTGTTGCTCCACCCCGCACGTTGAAGGGATTATACCGCGCCCGACGGGCGACTGCAAGGCTCGAATTGTCTCAGCAATAAAGTGCTCGAAACTGGAGGTGAGCTTCAGGGTATTGATGCTCATGCGATCGGTAACGAGACCTCACGTTCTTCGACTCGCCATGCGGTTGCACCTGATAATCTGGCGTATCCTACAGCAAGCCGGTGTAGCTCTGCTCCCTGGTAATGGGATCGCTGCCCTAGATGTCTCCAGCTGGGACTGTGCTCATACCAGCCGCTACTACTGCCAACGGGTCAAGCTCAAAATCCGAGCCATTAAAACAACCCTGTGGGTAGATACCGGAGCCCAGACCATCTGGAACTTTATACCCTGCTAGGCGGCCTGGCCGTGTGCGCCTGAGGCTTAGCTTACTTCACGGTCATTCGCCCCACCCGCCGTGAGCGCCGGCATCACTAACCCGCGAATCCTGCTAGACGGGGGCGCTCTAGCGAGCCTAGAGTGAGCCGTCACCCTCTGGCACGGTTCCCCAGACCCGATCGGGTTGCGTGTCTCAGTTGGTGCACGTGGTGGTCATCGAAGAGAATCACCGGTTCGATCAGATCATCTGATGAGAGTAGCTTCGGCCTCTCCAACCAGATTCCTGTGGTGGGGTGGAGGCCGGCAGTGCGTCCGGGTCGCTACGACCAGAGGTGGATCACTTCAACGTCATGCGCACTGTGGGCGACGCGCTGGGCCTCGGTCCGCTGAGCCTTGGAATCTTCGCGATTGGGCGGGAGGCCTTTTTAGGTTATGAGGTTCCCAGCCCGGCTCGATCTCGGCTCTAGTCCGCCGCTGGCGTCTCGCTATTGCCCTCGTCTGCCTTTCTCAGCGCCTCGATCACCTGGCCAACCAGCTCCGGCCTCAAGGCGATTCCTTTGCGAGTCGGCTTCCACTCTTCGCCCGCGTCGTAATAGACCCGAATGTCAACGTACTTATTGCCCTTGAAGGTCGTCCTCTTGACCACGATCTTCTCCCCTTCACTCTTCACGATCTCGGCCAAGACCTCATCGCCCGCGTCGCTCTTCTCAACAGTCATATCAGCTACCTCCGATTAAAATCCTGATTAATTTCGGTTGGCTCATGCTTTAAGTATACCACCGGCAGCGTTGTCCAATGCAATATGAGCACGAGCGCTCCACACTCGAGATGATCAACTAGGTAGCGTGAAGGAGAAGGTCGCTCCCTCTCCCGGCCGGCTCTCCGCCCAGATGCGCCCTCCGTGGGCCAGGACCAATGCCTGGGCGATCGCCAAGCCCAAGCCAGCCCCTCCGCTGGACCGCGCCCGGGATTTGTCGCCGCGATAGAAGCGCTCAAAGATATGGGGCAGCTCCTCGGCAGCGATGCCCGGCCCGCTGTCCGAAACGCTGAATTGCACCTCGTCTTGTCTCACCTGAGCCGAGAGGCAGATTCGCCCGCCGGCCGGGGTAGCGCGCGCCGCATTGCTCAGCAGGTTAAGCAGCACCTGCTCGAGGCGCTGCGCGTCGGCTTCCAGTTTGGGCAAGCGGGCCGGCAGCTCCAGCTCGAGGGTGATGCCCTTCTCGGTCAACCGGGATTTGATCGCCAGGCCGGCCTGCGAGAGCAACTGGGCCGGATCGAGTGGGGCCCGCTCTAAGGAGAGCTCGCCAGCCTCGGCCAGCGCCAGCTCACGGAGATCGCGCACCAGCCGGCTGAGCAGCAGCGTCTTGGCGTGCAGCGCGCTCAGGTTCTCGTTGGAAGGGGCCAGCACGCCATCAATGAAAGCCTCCAGCCCCCCTTGCACGATCATCAGCGGCGTGCGCAGCTCGTGCGAGACGTCGGCCAGCATCTGGCGCCGCGCCCGCTCGGAACGCTCCAGATTGGCGGCCATGCGATTGAAAGAGCGCCCCAACTGGCCCAGCTCATCCTCGCGGCGCAGCTCCACCCGTTGATCCAGCTTGCCCCCGGCAATCCTCTCCGAGGCCCGCGCCAGCGCCCGCAGCGGCCAGGTGACCTGGCGCACCAGTCCGGCCCCAAGCAACAGCGCCAGCAGCGCCGTCAGACCGCCGGCCAGCAGGATGGCGCGATTGATCGAGCTCATGAAGCCCTGTTCCAGCGGGGAGCCCCCCGGCTGAAAAGGCCCTATGAGCAACACTCCCACCGACCGATCTTCCACCTTGATCTGGGTGCCCCGCGCCAGCTCTTCAGGCGAGAGCTGCCGGTCTTTCAACTTGGCCACGGAGCTAAAACGCACTCGGCCGCTCCGATCGGCCAGCAAGAAGGGTCGCCCCATCCGACGACTCATCAGGATCAGCCAATGCAAATTGAGCTTATCCCAACCGCCCTGACGGGTATAGTACTCCCCCAGCGCCCCACTCAGCACATGGGCGATGCGGGCGTTGCTGCGCGCACTGAACTCCTCAAAAACCTGAATAATCGCCCGATCAGCCAGCGAATAACTGATCGCCGAGGCGAGCAGCACGATGATCAGAAACGCACCGATTAGCTTAGCCCCAAATGGTATCTTGCCCCATAAGCGCATCGAAGTCACCTCGCAACGTCTGATGATAGCCCAAGAATGTGAAGAAGCGATGAGCGTCCCCGCTCAGCCACGGAATCTATAGCCTACACCGTAGACGGTGATAATATATTGCGGATCTTCCGGGGAACGCGACAGCTTGCGGCGCAAGTTCTTGACGTGGGCGTCTATGGTGCGCTCGAAGCTCTCATAGGTCGAGCCCTGCAAGCGCTGCAACAGTTGCAGCCGGCTGAAGACCCGTCCCGGATGCTCGGCCAGAGTGGTCAGCAGCCGAAACTCGGTGGGAGTAAGCGTGAGGGGTTGGCCACCTAGGCTGGCCTGGTGGCGCTCGATGTCAATAAGCAACTCGCCACGCTCCAGGCGCTGAGGCTTCTTGGCGGAGCCGAGGCTGCGCCGCAGCACGGCGCGCACCCGCGAGACCAGCTCGCGCGGACTAAAAGGCTTGACCAGGTAATCATCGGCGCCCAGCTCTAGGCCGGCCACCCGATCGGACTCGCTCACCTTAGCGGTGAGCATGATGATCGGCACCTGCGAAGTGGCACGCAGCCGACGGGCGACCTCCAGACCGTCCAATTTGGGCAACATCAGGTCGAGCACCACCAGCGCGGGCTGCACCTCTTGAAAACGCAACAGTGCCTGCTCCCCGTCGCCGGCGCAGGCGACCCGGTAGCCGGCCTGCTGCAAATAGCCGCGCACCAGCTTGACCACCCACTCCTCATCGTCAACGACCAAGATCATCTGTGTCATAGAACCTCCGGCCAGTTCTAGCTGATCAGACCTCGCTCCAACAAGAAGAGCCGATCGTTGAATGGCAGGACCCGATCGGCGAATATCTGTGTCTCTTCATGACCTTTGCCCGCAATCAGGATCGCCTCACCAGGTCCGCTCAGCTCGAAGGCCCGCAGGATGGCCGCCCGGCGATCGGGAATGGTCTCATAATGGTAGGGTAGACCTGCCAGACCGGCGGCGATCTGGGAGATGATCGCCTGAGGATCTTCCTCTTTAGGGTTATCGCTGGTAATGATGGTGTAATCGCTCAGCCGCCCACTGATCGCCCCCATCAGCGGCCGTTTATAAGGATCGGAGTCACCGCCGCAGCCGAAGACGGTAATCAGCCTGGTATAAAACGGTTTGAGGGCCAGAATTGCCTGCTCCAGCGAGTCCGGAGAGTGGGCGAAGTCTATGATCACCGTCTGGCCGGATACGGCACGAAAACGCTCAAAACGCCCGGTTATCCGTCGCACCGACTCGATGCCGGTTTTGATCGCTGCGAGGGAGAGGCCCCGAACTAGACCGACCCCCAGGGCGGCTAGCGCATTATAGACCGATAGCCGACCGGGGAAATGGCTCGTCAATGGCAGCCGACCTTGGGGAGTATGGGCCAGGAAGCGCACCCCCTGCGGCGAAAGTTGTAGCTCGTCGGCCCAGATGTCAGAGCGAGCCGAGAGGCCGAAGCGCAGTGTTTGAGCCCGCGTAGCCTGGCAAACCTGCCGCCCATAAGAATCATCTCCGTTGACCAGCGCGGTGGCCTCCGGTTCCAGGGATTGAAATAGCCTGAGCTTGGCCGCCAAATAGTCGGCGAATCCACTGTAGTAATCAAAATGATCCTGGCTGAGATTGGTAAAGACCGCCAGATCAAAGTGGCAGCCGCTCACCCGCTCCAGCGAGAGCGCGTGCGCCGAGACCTCCAAGATCAGATGGGTGTGGCCGCTTTGCCACGCTTGCCAGGCGAGCTGCTGAATCTGTGGGGACTCCGGGGTGGTGCAGCTCAGGCCGCGTCGGCAGGCGTTGCTAACCGTGGAGATCAGCTCAGTTTGCGCCGTGCCGAGCACCGCGGCGCTCAGGTGGGCCACAGAGGTCTTGCCCTTGGTGCCGGTGATCCCCACCGTAAAGAGCCGCCGAGTGGGAAAGCGGTAAAAAGCACAGGCCAACTCGGCCAGCGCGCGGCGGGCATTGACCACGCGCAGATAAGGCACATCATCGGGAAGCTCAGGCTGTGGAGTTTGGCCCACAACGGCTCCGGCTCCGCTTTGCAGCGCTGCGCCGATGTACTCCCCGCCGTCATGATGATAACCGGGAATGGCCACGAAAAGATCGCCCGGCTGCACCTGCCGCGAATCGTAGGCGATGCCGCTGATCTCCAGCTTAGGCAGCGCGGCGTGCGCCCAGAGGCCGGCAGAGTGCAAGCTCTCGGCCAATTGCCTCAAGTTGGCTCTCGGTCGTTTGGCTGACATGGCCCGAATCAAGTGGCCGGCCTGGGAAACTTCGCTAGGCTTAAATATCTAAGTTGGTGGTCAGCTTGGCGTTCTCCATGATAAATTCCCGCCTAGGGGCCACCTCGCTGCCCATCAGGATGGTAAACAGCTCTTCGGCCTCCAGGCCATCCTCGATGGTCACCAGCTTCAGGATACGATTTTCCGGATTCATAGTCGTCTCCCAGAGCTCGTGGGGATTCATCTCGCCCAGCCCCTTGAAGCGCTTGAGCTGCAAGCGCCCGTTCTGCTTGGCGCGATAGGCATTCAGCTCTTCATCGGAATAGAGATAGATGCTCTTCTTGCCCTGTTTGACCTGATAGAGCGGCGGCTTGGCGATGTAGATATGCCCCGCTTCGATCAGCGGCCGGAAGTTGCGGAAGAAGAAGGTCAAAAGTAGCGTGCGGATATGGGCACCGTCTATGTCGGCATCGGTCATTAGAATGATCTTACTATATCGCAATCGTGTGGCATCGAAGCCTTCGCGGATGGAAGTGCCCAAGGCGGTGATAACCGAGTTGAGCTCTCGATTATCGAGCAGTTTGCTCAGGGCGGCCTTCTCCACGTTGAGCACCTTGCCTCGCAGGGGGAGAATTGCCTGGAACTGCCGGTCTCTTCCTTGTTTTGCACTCCCGCCGGCCGAATCTCCCTCGACGATATAAAGCTCGCAATGCTCCGGGTCCTTCTCCGAGCAGTCGGCCAGTTTGCCCGGCAGGGTGGTAAAGCTGAGCGCGCTCTTGCGCCGCACCAACTGGCGCGCCTTTTTGGCTGCCAGCCGCGCCTGAGCCGCGTTCAGCGCCTTCTCCAGAACGGCACGGGCCACGCTGGGATTCTTGTTGAGATAGATGCCCAGTTGCTCGCGGATGAAGCCGGAGGTCTTCTCCTGAATATCGGGGTTGCCCAGTTTGGTCTTGGTCTGACCTTCAAACTGCGGATCGGGCAATTTTACGCTCAGAATCGCCGTAAGTCCCTCGCGTACGTCCTTGCCCTCCAGGTTCTGCTCGTCCTTGGTGATGATCTTCTTCTCGCGGCCGTACTCGTTGAACACGCGGGTGAGCGCGGTCTTAAAGCCGGTCAGATGAGCTCCGCCCTCTTTGGTATTGATATTATTGGCAAAGGCATAGAGATTTTCCTGATAATCAGCGGTAAATTGCAGGGCAATTTCCAGTGAGGTCTCGCCCTCCTGATGCAGGTAGATCGGCTCCGGATGCAAGAGCGTCTTCCCCTCGGAGAGCGCCTTGACGAAGGCGGTCAGGCCGCCGGCAAAGTGGAAATCCCGTTGGATGCCGCTGACCTGGTTGTCCAGCTTGATCTGCAGGCCGGGATTGAGATAGGCCAACTCGCGCAGCCGGTGGGAGAGTCGGGCGAAGTCGTATTTGATCTCGCTGAATATCTCCGCGTCGGGCAGGAAGGTGACTCTGGTGCCGCGACCCTCGGTGGGTCCGACCATCTCCAGGTCGGAGATCCGCCGTCCGCGCGAGAAGCGCTGCCGATAGAGCTGCCCGTCGCGGATGCTCTCGGCGACCAGCTCTTGGGAGAGGGCGTTGACCACCGAGACGCCCACCCCATGCAGTCCGCCGCTCACTTTATAGCTCTTATGATCGAACTTTCCCCCGGCATGGAGCTTGGTCATCACCAGCTCCAGGGTATTCATCCCCTCGGGGTGCATCTCCACCGGGATGCCCCGCCCGTTGTCGCGGACGCTCATCCGATTGTCCGGGTGAGCGATGACTTCGATCTCGGTGCAATAGCCGGCCAGCGCTTCGTCAATGGCGTTGTCCAGCACCTCCCAGATGAGGTGCATCAGTCCCTCGGTGCCGGTGCCGCCGACATACATGCCCGGTCGCAGGCGCACCGCCTCAAGATCCTTGAGCACCCGGATCGTTTGCGCGTCGTACTCTTCGGCTGTGGCTAAGGTCTGGTTGACGATGATCTTTCCCCCTCTCGCCGGTTCACCACCACAAAAAGCTTATCCGAATTGTAACATATTGACCTGCGCACTTCAAAGGTTGGCGGTCGCCTCTGTGATGGACCATAGAGACCGGTACCAGGATGAGCAAGGGAATAACCCGTATTCCTAGGCATTTCTACCTCCTACTGGTCACCTTAAAGCACTAACATGGTCATGTACTGGCCCGCCGACCGTTTGTCTGCCGGGCGGGCGATCACTTATACTCCTATGCATACGCGCTCGGCCGGCCAGACCCGGAGAGCAATTTGCGCCTAAAGGGGGAGAGTTCGGTTGGAAGCTGAAAAAACAGTATTACGGCTCAAAATCAACGGCGAGATATTTGACCTCGTGGCTCCGGTGCACAAGAGCTTGTTAGAAGTGCTGCGCGAGGAATTGGGGCTTACCGGTACTAAACACGGCTGCGAGCTGGGCGAATGCGGCACCTGCACGGTGTTGGTCAATGGGAGACCCGTGCTGTCCTGCCTGACCTTGCCCATTGAGGTACAGGGCCAAGAGATCACTACCATCGAAGGGGTGGCCCATAACGGCCGACCACATCCCTTGCAAACCGCCTTCACCGAACTGGGCGCGGCGCAGTGCGGCTACTGCACGCCGGGCATGATCTTGACTGCCAAGGCGCTGCTAGAGCAAACACCCCACCCCAGTCGCGAGCAGATTCAGGAGGCGCTCTCCGGCAATCTTTGCCGCTGCACCGGTTATCTGAAAATCTTTGAGGCGGTCGAGCTGGCCGCCGCACAGCTCGGGCGGAGCGAAGGAGGCAACGCATGAGCACCAGGGAATTTTCGTTCGTGGGCAAACCCGGACCCAAGGTGGACGGCTTGGCCAAGTGCATGGGTCTGACCAAGTATGCCGATGACCTGAGTCTGCCGCGCATGGCCTACGGTAAACTGCTGCGCTCCAGCGAGGCGCACGCCCGCATCGTTGCTCTTGATACCAGCGCTGCCGAAGCGCTGCCCGGCGTCTACGCCGTGCTCACCGGCGAGGCGCTGCCGACGCAGTTCGGCATCATGCCCGTCAGCCAGGATGAGTTGACGCTGGCCACCCACAAGGTGCGCTACGTGGGCGATCCGGTCGCCGCGGTGGCAGCGATAGACGAAGAGACGGCCGAGGCAGCCTGTGAACTGATCAAGGTAGAATATCAACCCTTGCCATCGGTCTTCTCGATCGCAAAGGCGCTGGCCCCGGTCCAGCATGCTCAGGACCGAATTCATGAGGATTTCGGTCAGGGGGGCAATATTCACAAGGTTGTCGCCCTGGAGTTCGGTGATACCGTAGCGGGCTTCCGTCAGGCCGATCATATCGCAGAAGATCTTTTCTTCTATGAGGGAAATACCCATCTGCCCATGGAGCAGCACAGCGTGCTGGCCCAATACGAGGCCAATGGCAAGTTGACCGTCTGGTCTGCCACTCAGACGCCGCACTATCTGCACCGGGCCTTGGGTGTGGTCCTGGACATCCCCATGAGCCGGATGCGGGTGATCGCCCCGCCGGTGGGCGGCGGTTTCGGCGGCAAGGACGATCCCTTCTCGCACGAGCTGGCGGCGGCCAAATTGGCCATGATCACTGGGCGCCCGGTGAAGATCACCCTCACCCGCGAGGAGGTCTTCTATGCCCACCGCGGGCGCCATCCCACCTTGATGTGGATCAAGACCGGCTGGAAGCGCGATGGCACCATCGCTGCCATGCACTGTAAGTCGTATTTGGACGGCGGGGCGCACGGCAGCTATGGTCCGGCGAGCATCTACTATACCGGCGCTCTGCAGACCTCCACTTATCAGGTGCCGGCCTACAAGTTCGAGGGAGTGCGGGTTTTCACCAACAAGCCGCCCTGCGGTCCCAAGCGGGGACACGGCACGCCGCAGGCCCGCTATGCGGTGGAGATCCATCTGGACAAGGTGGCCCGGCAGTTGGGCCTGAACCCGGCAGAGCTGCGCCGGCGCAACCTGATCGAGCCCCATTCGGTCACGGTCAACTGGCTGGAGATCACCACCTGTGGCTTGCGAGAGTGCCTGGAGAAGGTCAGCAAGTCCTCAGGCTTCAATGAAAAACATGGCCGGCTACCCGAAGGTCAAGGGGTGGGCCTGGCGGTGGGGGCCTATATCTGCGGGGCGGGTTTGCCGATCTATTGGAACGCGCTGCCCCACTCCGAGGTGCAGCTCAAGGTGGATCGCTCCGGCACAGTCACTGCCTATTCGGGGGCGATAGATATCGGGCAGGGCTCCGACACCGTGCTGGCGACCATCGTGGCGGAAGTGTTGGGCCTGCGGCCCGGTGAGATTCATTTGGTCACTGCGGACACCGACCTGACGCCGATTGATCTGGGCAGTTATGCCAGTCGGGTGACGATGATGATGGGCAACGCGGCCCTCCAGGCCGCCCGGCGGATGCGGGATAAGCTGCTGGCCCCGGTGTCCCGGCAGTTGGGTCTTGCGGCCGAGCAACTGGTCATGAAAAACGGTCGCGTCTATGATCGGGATAACCCGCAGCAGGGCGTCAGTTTTCTCGAAACGGTCCAACTGGCCGAAGCCGAGCAAGGACCTCTGACCTCTGTAGGCAGCTACACACCGCCACCCAAGCTGGGCGATTACAAGGGTTCTGGCGTGGGTCCCTCGCCCGCCTACAGCTACTCGGCCTGTGTGGCCCAGGTGCACTGCGACCGGGAGACCGGTGAGGTGCGGGTGGAAAAGATCTGGCTGGCGCACGACATCGGTCAAGCGATCAACGAGACGCTGGTGATCGGTCAAGTAGAGGGTGGGGTCTACATGGGCTTGGGTGAGGCATTGATGGAAGAGTATCCTTTCCGCACCAAGCTGGGGACGCACAAGATACCTTCGATGCTCGATTATAAGAGCCCCACCGCGAAAGACATGCCGCCGGTAGAGACGATTTTGGTCAAGGAGTACGAGGAGCGTGGGCCATTTGGGGCCAAGGAGGTGGGGCAGGGACCGCTCTTGGTAGTGATGCCGGCGGTGGCCAACGCGGTCTATGATGCGCTGGGCGTGCGCATAGACGAGCTGCCGCTGACCGCCGAAAAAGTTCTCCAGGCCCTGGAAAAGCAGGCCAAGGGTGGTCTGGGCCGCGTGGGACCCAAGGAGCTGCCGCCATTTGAGTTCCCTGCGGCCATTCGGGTCGAGCCGCCGGAGGAGAGTCCTTAAATTGGCTGGTTGCCCCTGCAAATGCCACCTATTCCAGTCGCCGCAACTGGGGTTTCTTGAGCAGGATCACCAGGCCAAAGAGCAAGCAGATCAGCGCCCCCGCCGCCACGGCCACCGGTGCCCCGTAAGCATTGGCCACCGCGCCGGCCTGTAAGCTGCCCAAGGGCAGCATGCCCATGAAAGTCAGGGCATAGAGGCTCATCACCCGCCCGCGATATCTCTCCGGGCTGAGTGTCTGCAAGAGCACATTGACATTGGCGTTCTGGAGTACCAGCCCAAAGCCCACCCCGAAGAGTGCCAGCCAAGAGAGTAGAAATAGCCGCGATGCCGCCAGCAGCAACAGCATGCTGGGGAAGAGCAGGTTGCCCAGAGTGAGCCAACGCCCCTTGTCTCTCGATCTGCGGCGTGAGGCGAGCAGCAGGGCAGCCAAGAGCGCCCCTAGACCAGTGCCACTCAGCAGTAGGCCATAGCCTGAAGGGCCGGCATGGAGCAGATCGCGGGCGAAGACGGGCAGAAGGGTCCCGTAGGAGATCCCGAAGACGCTGGAGACGATGACCAAACTGAGCAATACCAGGAGGGTCCGGTTGCTCCGCGCGTAGCGCAGGCCATCCTTCAGCCGCGCCCAGACGCTGCCGGAGAGATCGGCATATCGCCCGGCAGGAATCCGCATCCGCAGGAGTGCACCGATGACGACCGAGAAACCGAGGGCATTGAGATAAAAAGAAGCGGCCTCACCGATTGTGCTGACTAGGATACCAGCGATGGCTGGTCCGAGAGTACGCGCGGCGTTGAAGGCGGAGGAGTTGAGGGCAATGGCGTTCAGCAGATCGTCCTGACCGACCATTTCCATCACGATCGCCTGGCGGGTCGGGATATCGAAGGCCTGAACTGTGCCCAGCAGGAAGGCCAAGCCGATGATCTGCCAGACCTGAATCTGCCCCGTAGAGGTCAGGATGGCCAGGGCTAGGGCCTGTAGCAGCGCCCCGGCGTTGGTGAAGATGAGCAGGTTGCGCTTGGGAAAGCGGTCGGCCAGCACGCCGCCGAAGAGGGCGAAGAGCAGCACCGGCAAGTACTGAGCAAAGCCCACCAATCCCAGATAGAGCGGCGAATCGGTCAGCCGATAGACCAACCAACCTTGGGCCACCGTCTGCATCCAGTTGCCGGTCAGTGAGATGATGCGGCTGGTCCAGAAGAGCCGGAAATTGCGGTGCTTCAGCGCCCTAAAGGTATGGGGCAAGCGGGTCGCACCGTCTAAATCCTCATAAGAAAAGCGCAAGAAGCGACGCACCGGAAAGCTCCTTTCGGACAACCGGTTCAGCCTAGCTCACGATGCCGGCCAACTGCTCCTCGCGATAGGCCAGAGAGAGCGGTTCCAGGAGTAGGTCCAAGTTGCCGTCCAGGATCTCTGCCAGGCGATAGAGGGTTAGGTCAATCCGATGATCGGTCACCCGGTTCTGAGGGAAGTTGTAGGTGCGAATCTTCTCCGCACGGGCGGCGCTGCCGATCAGGATGCGCCTGGTGGAGGCCCGCTCCTGCTCGGCCTTGCTCGTGGCGCCTGCCATCAGCTTGGCCCGCAGCAGGCGTAGCGCCTTCTCCTTATTCTTGTGCTGCGAGCGTTCCTCGCGACAGGTGACCGCCAAGCCGCTGGGTTTGTGCACGATGCGCACCGCCGAGTTGACCTTGTTGACATTCTGTCCGCCCGGACCGCCGGCGCGGAAGGCCTCGACCTCTAGGTCGGAATCCTTGATATTGATCTCCAGCGGCTCCACTTCGGGAAGCACCGCCACGGTGACGGTGGAGGTATGCACCCGTCCGGCGCTCTCCGTCTTGGGCACCCGCTGCACCCGGTGGACGCCAGACTCGAACTTGAAGCGGCCGTGAACCCCACCCCGCCCGGAGACGGAGAAGACCACGCTCTTGAAGCCCCCAATGGGGGTGGGATGCGCGTCCATCAGCTCCAGCTTGAAGGCGCAACGCTCGGCATAGCGGTCGTACATGCGCAGCAGGTCCGCGGCAAAGAGGGTGGATTCGTCGCCGCCGGTGCCGGCGCGGATCTCGATGATCGTCCCCCTGGCATCCTGCGGCTCCTGGGGGATCAACAACTGCTTGGCTTCGGCCAGCAGAGCCTGGCGTTGCTCCCGCTGGGCGACGAGCTCCTCACGGATCAGCTCCAGCATTGCCTCGTCGGTTTCTTCACGCTGCAACTGCTCAGTCTCACCGATCTGCCGCTCCAGCACTTGGAGAGCCTGATGAGCGTCAGCCGCCCGCTTCAGTCGGGCGTACCGCTGAGATAGCTCGATATAATGCGGGTCGGCTATGGCCTGGGGCCGGCTAAGCTGCTCTGCTAGCGCTTGGCTCTGGTGGGCCAACTCGGCCAGTTTAGCTAAGATCGTTTCGCTCACGATTGCCTCCATCTCACAGTGAGGAATTTAGCACTGGATCAACGAGCCAGTTTACCCGACCCGCTAGCCAGATGGCAAGCGCAGTGTTCTTGCGTCTATGAGAGCTTAGCATAAGGGCATATAGGACCGGCTTTAAGAATATGCCGTCTGAGAGGCTATCAATTTGCTTTCGAGGCGGGTGGCACTTTCCTAAACACTGGCCAACCGGTGCTGTCGGGACTGAGCGACTCTGGGTGCGATATCGCCCTCTAGGTCCGTTAAATGCAGAGATAACAACGCATTGGCCCCGACCGCCCCGCCGATAACCCGCTCGCTTTGGGCCTAGGCCCCCGAGCTCCGACTTTCCTTTCTATTGATCTTCGTTGTTGGAAGGGGACGGGGTAGGTATAATCACTGGAATGAGACCTAAAGGCAGTGCAGCAGAGTTGGAAGTACGTCGTCGGATTGGGGGCAGATTGCTGCAGCAAGGCAAGGGCGTGCGCGAGGTAGCGCGTCTGGTGGGGGCCTGGCCCTCTTCGGTCAGTCGCTGGAAACAGGCCCTGGAGCAAGGGGGCCTGGAGGCGCTGAAGGCCAAGCCACATCAGGGGCGTCGGCCCCGACTGCAGCCGGAGCAGAAGCAGCAGCTGGTACAGGTTCTGCGGGCCGGTCCACAGGCGGCGGGATTTGCCACCGATCTGTGGACACTGGCGCGGGTGGCACAACTGATCGAGCGTTTGTTTGGAGTGAGCTATCATCCGGGCTATGTTTGGTATTTGCTGCGCGCTATGGGCTGGAGTTGCCAGAAGCCGGAGCGGCGGGCGCGAGAGCGGGACGAAGCGACCATTGGCACCTGGCGCCAGGAGGAGTGGCCCCGGATCAAAAAAAAGCCCGGCGCGAGGGGGAAAGCATCGTTTTGATCGACGAAAGTGGCTTTATGCTCCAGCCGGTGGTGCGCCGCAGCCGGCAGGCCTCCCACGCCGAGGCGGCCCAGGACCTGCTCAGCCTGAACGTGGGACCGCTGCCTCCACTGGAAGAGCTCCAAGAGGAGATCACCGATGCCTTTGCCGCGGAGGACTGAAGCCAAGCTCTACTTCCTCGATACCAACCTGATCGTCTACGCCCTGGGGCGCTCGCCGGTTACCAGCAGAAACAGCAGGATTTCAACGATCGGCTGATTGCCCAGGCCATGCGGGTGCAGGGGATCACGAAGATCGTGACCGCCGATCGCCGCTTTACCTGGATCAAGGGAATCCGACGCCTCGATCCACCAGCGCTAGCCGCACAACTGGAAAAGGCCTCCTAGGCCCGGGGGGACCTGTCCTTATCGCCTGGCCGAGGACATCTACGGCACCAGCTCAGAGAAGCCATCGGCCGCTTGCTGCCAGTAAGAAAGACCGGCTTCGGCCTGCCAGCCGGGCTCTCGAACGCGGCGCAGATAGACCAGCGTGCCCAAATGATAGAAAACGTGTTGGGTGACCCGCTTCACCGTCCAGGCCAAGCTCAGCGGCCCTCGCTTCGTCGCAACTTGTTGCTTGGACGCTTCCGGACCGGCTTCTTCCACCGAGCGCACCAGCAATGTCTCCATATCACGGAGAAAAGCCAGAGTATTCTCCAAAGCATCGCCCTCCGGCCAGTCGGGCACGCTATAGCCCAATATACTCAGCCAGTAGCGCTCGGCTCCGCCTAAGTGCACCAACAGTCCCTGAATAGACTTCACCTGCTCGGCCGGCTTCCAAACAGCATCCTGCTGCGCCAAGCCCTCCGCAGCTTGATAGACGCACTGCCTGGCCAGCCGGTAGGTCGCCAAGAGTTCCGCTGAAGCTGCCATGATGAACAGGATAGCACAGATTGGCCGCCGCCGTCTAGACTGCTTATATGACTAGACTCAACCGGAAACATGACGGCGATCATAGCCAAACCGGGCGCGGGCGACTATTATTACCTTGACTCCTAGGCAGCCTGCCTGCCCAAGAGCCAAGCTACTGACAACTCACCTCCTTGGAGGGCTTGGGGTGAGCCAGAAGCTCCGAGAGGAGCGCTGGCGGTTTTTACTCGCGCCCGCGAGGTTTTTCCCGCCGGTGGCTCATCCTACGTGTAAGCCTTCGGCCGGGCGACCTCGCGGTCGCCCGGCTCCTTTTTGTCATCCAGCCGCCGCCAATTGGATTAGACAAGACAGCTTGAATCGGGGATAATAGTCAAGCCTCACTTCAAGTGGGGCAGTTCAGCTGAAAGGGGTTGCCATGTTTAAGCGAATTCTCTTGCCGACCGACGGTTCACAGGGAGCCTCTGAGGCGCTCAACTGTGCTACGGCGATCGCGCGCAAGTTCGATAGTGAACTGGAAGTGGTCTTCGTCACCGAGCCTCACCTCATGCTCACCGCGCCTTACTCCGAATCCATCTTGATGGACGCGCTGCAAGCCACCCGCGAGGAGGGCGAGAACGTCTTGGCCCAGGCGACCGAGACGGCACGCCAATCGGGAATTGATCAGGTCAAAAGTGCGATGCTGGAGGGCCATCCGGCCGAAGAGATCGTCCGCTATGCCCGCGAGCACCAGATGGATATCATCATCATGGGCACCCATGGGCGCCGAGGGATCAATCGGATGCTCTTGGGCAGTATCGCCGAAGAGGTCGTGCGCACGGCCTCTATGCCGGTGATGACCGTGCGGGTGAGCGGTGGTTAATATCTAGTTGTGAGGAGGAACCAGTAGATGCCCAAGCAGCGCAAAAAGAACCGAGTTTCATCCAAGCTGATGTTCAAGCCTATTCAACTGATGATCGGCGCGGTCGCCTTAGCGGTCATCGCGGTGATCGTCTTGATTGCAATTAGCCAATTCTCAGCCCGGGGACCCCAGGAGGCCTCGACCCCCAACGGAGCGATAGTGACGGCGAAAAGCGAATGCCCCAACCTGATCTCCGGCTACACCAGGACTATGGGCTCGCTGGAGGCACCCGTTCAGTTCATCGAGTTCTCCGACTTCCAATGTCCGGTCTGCGGGCGCTTCGCCCGTGATTACGAGGCGCGCATGATCAAAAATTTTGTCTGCACCGGCAAGGTGCGCTTCACCTATAAAGACTTCGCCTTCATCGGTCCTGAATCCAAGCTGGCGGCCCAAGCGGCCAACTGCGCCACTGACCAGGGCAAGTTCTGGGAATATCACGATAAGCTGTTTACCAGCCAGCGCGGTGAGAATAGCGGAAACTTCAGCGAAAAGCGACTCAAGGGCTTCGCCCGTGATCTGAAACTCGATATGGGCACCTTCTCCCAGTGCCTCGATTCGGGCAAATATGCGACCCAAGTGCAGAGTGAATTCCAAGAGGGCAAGGGGCGAGGGGTCAATGCCACCCCGACCTTTTTCCTCGATGGCAAAGAGATTCGTGGGCTGCCGGCCAGCTACGATGTCCTGAGCCGCTTGCTCAAGAAGGCGCTCAGCAATCAGTAGTTAGCGGGAGCCGTTTGGCCAGACACCGGCTGCGTCCCAGCCGAGCTCAGGCCGCGCGGCGCACCGCTAGCGAGATCCCATTGCCACCGCCCATGCAGATGGTGGCCAGGCCGGTCTGGGCCTCTCGATCGTGCATGGCCCAGACCAGCGTGGCCAGGATGCGCGCCCCCGAGGCCCCCAGCGGGTGCCCCAGGGCGATCGCTCCGCCGTTGACATTGACCCGCTCCCAGTCCCACTCCAGCTCCCGGCCATCGGCCAGCGTCTGGGCGGCGAAGGCCTCGTTGGCTTCGATCAGATCAAAATAATTGATCTCAACGTTCATTTTGGCCAGCAGGTGGCGGGTCGAATAGATCGGGGCGTAGAAGAGCTCCAAGGGCTCTGTGCCGGAGATGGCATAGTCGGAGATGATGGCTAAGGGCTGCCAGCCCCGCTTGGCCGCTTCCTCCTGAGTGCTGAGCAGCAAGACTGCAGCACCATCGTTCAGGCCGGGCGCGTTGCCGGCGGTGACCGTGCCCTGCGCTACGAACGCCGGGCGCAGCTGAGCCAGTTTCTCTAAAGAAGTGTCTGGCCGAGGAGTCTCGTCGGCCTCGATCGGACCGTCCTTGCCCTGAAGCGGGATCAGCTCATGGGCGAAGCGGCCCTCACGGGCTGCCCGCACCGCTTTCATGTGGCTCTGGTAGGCATAGCGATCTTGATCTTCGCGGGAGATCCCGGATTTCTCGGCGGTATATTCGGCCGAGTTGCCCATGTGCTGCCCGGCGAAACTGCACCACAGGCCATCATGGATCAGCATGTCCACCAGCTTGCGGTCACCGTATTTGAAGCCGCGACGAGCGCCATAGAGCAGATAGGGCGCGTTGCTCATCGCCTCCATCCCTCCGGCGATGATCAGCCGAGCGTCGCCGGCCTTGAGCGCCTGGGCCGCCAACAGCACCGCTTTCAGGCCGGAGCCGCAGACCTTGTTCACCGTCAGCGCCGGGACAGCCGGGCTCACCCCGCCGCGAATGGCCGCCTGACGGGCAGGTGCCTGGCCCTCGCCACCCTGCAGCACGTTGCCCAGGATCACCTCGTCGGGCTCATCGCCCTGCAGGCCATTGCGTTTCAGCAGCGCCCCGATGGCCTGAGCTCCTAGCTCGGTGGCGCTAAATTGGGCCAGTCGGCCACCGAAGCGGCCGATCGGGGTGCGCAAGGCATCTACGATCACAATCTCACTCTTCATGGGAATCGCCTCTTGGTTAAGTAGGGGCGTATAGCTATATGTCCCTACTGATGCTCGCAGTATAAGCATCGGGGTTGGCGCTCGCCACGGGCTTGACGGCCTGACCTGCGGTGGCTTATAGTTACTCTAGGGCAAGGAGCATAGCGAGCAGATAAGCTATCCAGCATGAAAGAAAGACTCGACCATCTATTGGTGAAGCGAAAGCTCTTCAAGAGCGGCAGCGCGGCTCAGCGGGCTATCCTGGCCGGCGAGGTCAGGGTAAATGGTCGGCTGGTGGATAAGGCCGGAGCCCAAATTCTCGAGGAGGCCAAGATTACCCTGACGAAGAAAAATCCCTATGTGGGACAAGGCGGCCTCAAGCTGGAGGCCGCCCTGAACGCTTTTGACGTTGACCCGGCCAAGCAGACCTGCCTGGATGTCGGCGCCTCGACCGGTGGCTTCACCGACTGTCTCCTGCAACACGGGGCGCACAAGGTCTACGCCGTGGACGTGGGGACCGGCCAATTGGCTTGGAAGCTGCGTCAGGACAAGCAGCGGGTGATCAACATTGAAGACTTCAACGCACGCTATCTCAAGCCGGTGGACATCGGCGAGCCGGTGGACCTGGCCACGGTGGATGTGGCCTTCATCTCGCTGAAGCTGATCCTGCCGCCCCTGGCGGTGATCGTGCGACCTAAAGGGAAGATCATCGCGCTGGTCAAACCGCAGTTTGAGGCCGGGCGGACCCAGGTGGGGCGCGGTGGGGTGGTGCGCGAGGCCAAGGTTCATCTGGCCGTCTTGGAGCAAATCGCCCACTTGACGCAGGAGGAGCTGCAGATGTCGCTGCAGGCGGTGATCACCTGTCCGGTGCGGGGACCGGCGGGCAACCTGGAGTTCTTCTTCTATCTGCTCAATGCACCCGATCTGGCCAAGCCGATAGATTTGGAACGGTTG
The DNA here is from genome assembly GCA_913053845.1 of uncultured bacterium. Lineage (GTDB taxonomy): Bacteria > Bipolaricaulota > Bipolaricaulia > RBG-16-55-9 > DRJF01 > DRJF01. The sequence goes on from CAJXGD010000009.1 coordinate 44,949, forward strand.
GTGAGCGAAGCGCACCAAGAGCCATGAGCCAGACCCACACGGTCGTCTTCGACATCGAGACGGCTGCTCTGCCCTTCGAATCGTTCGATCAGGCTCAGCAGGATTATCTGCTCAAGCTGGCCGAGTTGGAGCCGGACGAGGAGAAGAAAAAGCTCAAAGCGGAAGAGCTCAAGGCGAAACTGAGCTTATACCCGTACACAGCTCAAATTATCATCATCGGGATGCTCAACGTGGAGAGCCGACGCGGGGTGGTCTACTATCAGGAGAGCGATCCGAGCGCTGACCGGAGCCGCTGGCGCTCGGCCGATGGCTTGATAGAGTTTCTACCCGGCTCCGAGGTGGAGATCTTGCAGGCCTTCTGGCAGGCGATCCCCAAGTATCGGCGCTTTGTAACTTTCAATGGTCGTAGATTCGACTGCCCATTTGTGCTGCTGCGCTCGGCGCTCTTGGGCGTTCAGCCCACGCGCAATCTGATGCCCTACCGCTATGATTTCAAGCTCCACTGCGATCTGATGGAGCAACTGGACTTCTACGGGGCGACGCGCAAATACACCCTGGATTTCCTCTGCAAGGCCTTTGGGATCGACAGTCCCAAGGCCGGAGGGATCAACGGCACCGAAGTGGGGCAATACTTCGCCGAGGGCCGCTGCCGCGAACTGGCCGAATACTGTCTGGGGGATGTGCAGGCCACCGCCGAGCTCTATCGGCACTGGCGGCAGTATCTCAGCTTCGAGCGCCAGGCGGCCGGCTAGATCCCATGCTCATCGTGGGCTTGACTGGTGGCATCGCCAGCGGCAAGAGCGTGGTAGCCCGCGCCTGGATGCACCAGCCCGGCGTGCTGGTCATCGATGCCGATCAGGTGGTGCATTCTCTCTATCGTCCGGGTACCCCGATCTATCACCGGCTGGTCGAAGCTTTTGGGGAAGGGATCATAGACTCACAGGGCCAGCTAGACCGGCGGGCGCTGAGCCGACTGGTCTTTGGCGATGAGCGGGCGCGCCGGCGACTCAACGCCATCGTTCATCCGGCTGTGCGCGAGCGGTTGCGCGAGCTGGCCGAGCGGGCGCGCGCCAAAGGCACGGAGATTTTGGTAATTGAGGCGGCGCTGCTGTTAGAGTCCGATCCGGTGGAGCGCAGCTTTTACGACTGCTATGTACTTGTTACTGTAGATGCCCCCAGTCAGCTTGAGCGGCTGATGGCCCGCGACCGGCTGAGCCGCGAGCAGGCGTTGGCGCGCATCGAGTCCCAGAGCTCGCAAGCGGAGAAGATCGGCCGGGCCGATTATCTGATCTCGACCTCGGGCAGAGTGGAAGATACGGCTAAGCGAGCCAAAGAGCTGCTGGCCAAGCTGCGGGCTAGGGGGTCAGAGTTTGCCTTTTGATATCTGATGACTCCCTTCCACCCGTTTCACTATATAACGCGCCGCCTCCAAATAGATGATTCTCCTTCTCCACCAGCAGATGATAGTGATTGGTCATCACAAGCTCTGACCCTCTGCACACTCGCAGAATAACTAGCGGATCAGCGGCGGCAGCGGCTTTTGCTCGAAGTCAAAGCAGTCGGTCATGTCGTTGGCCTGGACGTCCCGTTGGCCCAGCGAGCCCAGCTCAAAGTTCACTTCCAGAAATTTGACCAGCGAAGAGTGCTCAAACTGCGTCTTGCAGATGAAGCCCGGCTTGGCGAAGGGCGAGATCACCAGCGTGGGCACCCGGGGTCCCAGGCCGATGGCGTCAACCTGCGGTGGGGGCAGATGATCGTAGAAGCCGCCGAAGTCATCCCAGGTGAGCAAGATCGCGCTGCTCTGCCACAGCGGGCTCTTGCCCAGGGCATTGATCAGACGCACCGTGTCCAGCTCACCCTGGCTGACCGACATCGGCGGGTGATCGCTAAAGAAGACCTCCGGAATGTACCAACTGACCTGGGGCAATGACCCTCGCCTCACATCTTGGAAGAAATTGCGGGTGGAGACGACGTTGGTTGCCCACTGCTTGGACCGGCGGATATGGCGGATCGCGTCGAACGCTTCCACGCTGATCGTCTTGTCCTGCGGGGCGTACATCTTCCAGCTCAGCTTCTTCGCATTGAGCAGATCGGCGGCAGTCTGGAAATCGAAGCAGGGGAAGACTTTCTTCACCTTGCCCTCGGGAGTCATGATGGGCATCAGCGTGCCCGGAGGGCTGTCACAACCCCAAAAGAGCGTGCCGATCGGATTATCGAAGCCCCCACCCGATTGGGCGGCAATCGTGTGCAGATGGTTGGGAAAGCTGGGACCGAGCACCGAGGTGAAATAATGATCGCAAAGCGTAAAGGTCTTGGCGTAGGCCCAGTAGTGCGGCAGGGACTTTTCATCATACTGGGTATAGCCGAAATGGACGCCTTGGTAGGTACCGTTCTTGACCAGATCAAAGCCGTCCATCTTGCCCCCATCAACGGCCTTGAGCGCATCAGCGTGCGAATGGCCCAGGTCAAAAGGCAGGGCATCTCGGGCGTCGGCTAGCGGAATAGTCTCGCCGGTGGAAAGCTTGCCGCTGGTCGCCCCTTCGGCTCCAGGGAATCTGCCGAAATAATTATCAAAAGTGTGGTTCTCTTTGACGATGATGATCACATGCTCGATGGGACTCACCCCGGCGGCCGCGCTCTGCGGCCAAGAGCCGACCAGGCCGGCTCCCCAGAGAGCCAGGGTGCCCAGACCCATCCGACGCAAGAAACTCCGGCGGTTTAGCCGCTTATTCTCTGCTTGTGGCTTGCTCAGCATCATGCCCCCTTAGTAAGTTATGCAAGTTATCTATGGACTGGGAAAGGGTGGCCCGTACATCAGCTCGATCTGCTCTCGATCCTTGAGCACGATCTGGCGCGGGTCGCCCAAGTAACGCTGGCCATTGACAAAGGCTCGCACGCTATGCCCCTGATCGGCGACTTTATCCAGCAAATGCTGCGAGTCCAACCGTTGACCCCAGATGTCGAAGAAATCACCCAGCGTGTAATCGCGCTGAATCGGAGACTCGATATGGATGACGCCGTTGGGTCTGTGGGTGTGCAGCCAGTAGAGGCAACGAGGCAATATCCCAATATTGGCCGGGACCGTGCGCTCCTGGCCCTCGATCACGATGGTTAGCACGGGATGGATATGAAAGACCAGACTCTCCGAGGATTCACAACGTATGCCGTCTATCACCTGGCCTTTAGCCGGAGCGAGCTTGCTATTGCTGTTGCTACTACTATTGTTGGCGCTGGCCTGCGCCGGAGCGCGGTTGCCGGCCAACCCGAAATATAGCCCCAGGGCGATGATGATCAGCAGCAGCGCGCCTGCCCCGTACCATAAGCCGCTCCTATGCTTTGTACCCTTCTGCTTGGCTTTACGCTTAGCCATCGCTTGTCATGACCTCCTCTGCTGCGGCCAGCTTAACCGACCGGTCGGCCCCCGGTCAAGCTCTGGAAAAGCAGAGAGAGCCGCCTAGCCCTATCGGCAGTTTTGCGGCTCTCCCCTAACTATCAAGCGCATATATGGGCGGTTAGCGTCGCCCAACTGTGCTTTTTTCCTCACGGTCCACGTAATCGAGAATTGCCTGGACCACCAGGTAGTTCACCGAACGATCACGCTTCCTGGCCAGCTTGGCCAAGCGCTCGATCGGCTTTTGCTGTCGCTTGTCCTGTGGGACATAGATGCTCAGCTTGTCCATCGGCATGGCTTATCATCCTCCTTTTCATAAGGAAGTGGACTGAGATCAGAGCCCAACTGCTACCTCCCTCTTCTCTCAGCCCGGCTCTCCCTTGGTTGGTATTGATTTAATTCTAAACCATGGGCCAGTCAAATGCAAGTGCCTGCGATCCATTTCCCCCAATCAATGCTCAGCCGGACAGCCTGGTTGCCTGGGCCCGGATCAGCAGTACTTGCACCCCCGGTTGATCCAAATGGCGCTTCAGCTTCGCGCTCAGTTCGCTCGGACCGGTCTGGGCCAACTGGAGTTGCTCTACCTCCGTTGCCCCGCAGGCCCGGGCCAGCTCCGCGATCCGCTCCAAGCCGGGGATCGCTTGCGCGCCCGGCGTCATGGCCGATATCCCATTCGAGAGCACGATCACCAGCAAATTGTGCCGCTGCTCGACCGCATTGAGCAGGGCGGTGATCCCCGAATGCACAAAGCCGGTATCCCCGATGATGGCGATGCCCTTTTGGCCGGCCAGCGACAGGCCGCCGGCGGTGGCGATCGAGGTGCCCAGCCCATAGGCGGTGGTGATGATCTTGGGAGGGAAATAACCGTGTAGGATCGAACAGCCCACGTCGCCGGCCACCGGATAGCCTTCCGGCAATAGCTCAGCCAGCGCCCGGTAGAGCGGCTCGAAGCCGCCGCAGGGCAGTTCCATGATCGAGCTATTGGGCTGCGCTTGCACCCTCAGATCAGGTCCCTGAGGCTGGCGCTGCCAAGCCGCCTCGATCTGCTCCCGCTCCAGGCCACCGAAGCGGGGCAGATGGCCGCTCAGGCGCCCGATGATCTCGGTTTCGTGCTGGGCCAGGCCCACCAGCGCCTGCGCGGCCCGCTCGATGATCGGGGCCACCTCCTCGACGACCAGCACCCGCTGCAAGGGCCGCATGAACTCACTCAGTCGCGCTTGGGGCAGGGGATGGGCATAGCCCAGAGCGAAGTGATTTTCGTGCCCCACCAACGAGGAGACGAACCCGCAGGAGATCACGCCCTCTTTGGCCGGTCCTCGGGATATCCGGTGCAGCTCTGAGCGCTCAACTTGAGCTTGCATCTCCGGCTGGATCTTCTGATAGAAGTATTGATAGCGCTCCAGGACCAACCTGTCCCAGGCGCGACCCCGCTCGAACTGGCCGCGGGTGCGGGCCCGGGAGTCAGGCAGCGCCGCCGAGCCCTTGCTGCCCAACAGGCGGGCGGTGATCTGCATCAGCACCGGCAGGCCTAATTGTTCGGACAGTTCGATGCCCTCACGCACCGAGCGGGCCAGATGGGCCGGGTCCTGAGGGGTGAGCACCGGCAGCTCGCTGAGCAGGGCGTACCAGCGCGAATCGAGCTCGACGGTTGATTTCTGCGCCCCGGGGTCGTCGCCGACGACGACCAACAGGCCCGCACCGCTGCCGTGGGTCGTCGCGCCAACCAGCGGATCGGAGGCCACGTTGGCCCCCACCTGCTTGATCACCACCGCCGCGCGCACCCCGGCGACCGAGGCGCCCAGCGCCTGGGCCAGCGCCGTCTTCTCCTCGACGCTGATCTCAACGTGCAGGCCGGTGCGGGCCAGCTCATCGAGCAGGACGGTGCAGGGGTCGCCGTAGACCCCGGTGATCAGCCCTAGCTCATTCTCTCTCAGCGCTCCGACCAGCGCTTTCAGGCCATCAGTCTCGCCCATGGGCTCAGCCGGCGATCGGCCGGCGGAAGTGGAAGACGAAGTAAGAGAGCGTAGTTGCCGGCTTGCGCGCGATGTCAATGCTGACCAGAATGCTCATCGTCCCTTGGGCCTCCGCGAAGAGCCCGGAGCCGGAGGTGATCACCCCGGCCAGTTGATGTCGCAGAATACCTCTCACCGGCCGATCGCCGCCGCAGTTACAGATGGCCCAATCTTCGAGGGTGCTGCCATCGTTGAAGCTGTGACGGGTGCGCACCATCAGCCGCCCGCTGCCGGGGTCGGCGGGATCGGGAGAGATCTTCTCCTGAAAGGTGCCGGCCAGGCGCCCGTCCATCAGCCCTCCCACATAGAATATCTTGCCCTTCAGCATGTTTTTCCCGGTAAAGACGCCCTCTGAGCGCAGCACCAGGGTGGTGGAGGTGAGGAAGCTGAGCGAGCTGATCTGGGCGCGCGGCAAGCTGCGCATCCCACGCTCGGTGAGCAGCGAGAGGCCCTGGTCATTCACGATGAAGGGCTGGCCGATGACGAGCTGCCCGTCATTGAGTATGGCGATGGCCTGAGGGCCGAGGCCCACCGAGGCGCCGCCCACGGCCAGCAGGCCGCCTAACAGCAGCACGGCGACGGTCAAGACGGCTACGATGCGTCTGGTCATTAGAAAACTCCTCCTTATAGTAGGGGCGGATCTGAGCTTCGCCCTCCTGGGTTTGATCATATCAGCCAAGACGATAGGTGTGCAATCTCAACTTGATGGCCTAGCGCTCGCCGTGCAACTCCTTGTGCTGGATAAACTGCATCCGGTTGGAAGTGATGACCAACAGGTCAATCGGCCCGCCCACGGCGGCATAGCGCGGCTCAAAGCGCAGTGCCTCTACAGTAGTGCGCATGAGAAATAGGGCATAATCAACGGCGTCTTGCAGGGGCATGGCGTCGAAATACGGCGTGGACTGAGGATCTATCAGCCGGTTGGTGATGCTGGTCTCACCGCTGCGGGTGATCCCGTAGACGATTTGGCCCTGCTCATTGACATTGCGTCGCACGGGGAGCGGCTCGATCTGGGTGTGGCAACTGTAGACTTGTGGCAGCTGGCGATCGTGCTCCAGCCGATAGCCGGCCACGTGGAAACCGACGCTCACCTCGGGGAACTCCCGCTTGAAATACTCGATCAGTCTCAGGGCGATCGCTTGGACGCTCTCGGTGGGCCGCGGGCGCTCGCTCATGTCGAACTCCCGGATGTGGGTCTCGATCGCCTGTCCCTCGATGATCACCGAATCGAAGCAGGAGATGCCCACGCCAGCCTCATCGAGGGCGATCAGCTTCTGGGCATTGTCGGAGAAGGCCAACTGCTGCTGCAGCCGGACGGTCTGCGACAGACCCTCCGGCGAGCTCTGCTGTTCCTCGCGAGTCAGTGTGCCGGTCACCCGGCTGTCGGCGGTCATCACGATGCCCGCCGGCACGTAGATAGAGATGGCTAAAGACATAAAATTCCCCCTTGAGCGGTCAACTGGAGATTATAGCAGGTCACGCTGGCAAGGGGAAGCACAGTGCGCTATGATGAGATAAACCTAGCTCCTTAGTCCTCCTCCCGTTGCGGGCAGGGGCCAGATTAGCGAGCCAGCGAGGAGGTCACGCTGATGGCCAAGATGAAGAAGCAATATATCCCCAAAGCCCGGCGCAAGCAGAAACGCAAATATCGTGCCCAGCGGCGGATGCGCCGCCGGCTGGCCGCCCGACCGGGTCATCGTTAGGTACCGTAGGGGCGAACCCGCTAATCGCCCTCTGATGGCTTGCCTCTACCTCAAGATGGATGCCGTACGTGCCTGATATTTTCTATAACTGGCGCAGATTGCGCGCCGGTTGGCGACTGCTGCTCTTCTTGTTCGTCACCGTGTTTACCGGTCTGGCTTTTTTCTGGCCGGTGGCTACGCCGCTTCAGTGGCTACTGGTCAAGCTTTTCACTCCGGATCCCTCGCGCGCTCGGATATTATATGAGGGCATACTGGTGCCGGGGCTGCTGGCCGCTTCCTGGTACATGGTGGTGGTGATAGACCGGCGACCTTGGCGCTCGCTGGGGCTGCCCTGGGGGCGAGCCTACCTGCGGCAATTCCTCTGGGGCGTCGCCCTGGGACTGGCCCTGATCGGCTCGGAGACGCTCTTTGTCCTGCTCTTTCAGGGTGCCAGTTGGGTACCCTTTGCGCTCGATATTAAAACGATCAAGCTCTTGATCTTCTCGTCGATCGCCTGGCTGGGGGTGGCTTTGCTGGAAGAGCTCTTCTTTCGCGGCTACCTCTTGCAGACGCTCATCGAGGGGCTGGGCGTCGTGCCGGCACTGCTGCTCAGCTCGCTGCTCTTCGGCCTGATGCACTACGAGAATGCGCCGCAGCATTGGCTCTATGTGCTCGATGCCGGCACGCTGGGGCTGGTGATGGCCCTGATGGCCCTCAAGACCAAAGCGCTGTGGCTGCCGATCGGCTTCCACTTCGCCAATGATTTTTTCATCGATTTATTCACACTGTTCCCTCAGCCACTTCCTAAGTCCTTTCAGGTTAGCCTCTCCGGCGTGCTGCTTGACATTGCCTTCGCGCTGCCGCTGGCGGCCTTCGTCTTTTATTCCGGGCGCATTCGCCCTACCGAGGAGATGGCGCGGCTCTTCTCCACCTACCTCAAGCCGGCTCGTTGGCGCGGGCGGCGACCTGCCGAGGAGCCTGTCGCCGGCCCGACTGACCAAGGGCCGCCGATTTGACTTTGGCCGGTCGGGGAAGCTATCCTAGCTGACAGTCCAACGCAGATGCGAAAGGAGCAACAAGCCATGCTAAGCCAAAAAATTCAGGATGCGCTCAACGAACAGATCAAAGATGAGTTCTATTCAGCTTATTTGTATCTGGCCATGTCCGCCTACTCTGAGGCGACCAACCTGCCGGGCTTCGCCCGCTGGATGCGGTTGCAGGGTCAGGAGGAGGTCTCCCACGCCATGAAGCTCTTTGACTATATCAATGATCGCGGCGGCCGCGCGCTGCTGGGAGCCATTGACAGGCCACCGGCCGAGTTTAAGTCGCCGCTGGACCTCTTTGAGCAGGCCCTGGAGCACGAGCGCCAGATAACCGGCAAGATCCATGCTCTCTACCAACTAGCCACCCAGACAAACGACTATCCCACCCAGGTGATGCTCCACTGGTTCATCGAAGAGCAGGTCGAAGAGGAGAAAAGCGCCTCCCAGATCGTAGCACAACTCAAGCTAGTCGGCGATCACATTCCGCCGATCCTCATGATGGACCATCGCCTGGGCCAGCGCGCTGGCGAGTAGGGGGCACAAGAGCCATGAGCTCCTGTCCCACCCTCTTGAAGGCCGCGATCGCTCGGTCGAGATCCTCGCGGCTGTGAGCGGCCGAGATCATCACCCGGATGCGCGCTTTGCCGCGCGGCACGGTGGGATAACCCAGGGCCATGGCGAAGACACCTCCCTTAAAGAGCCGCCGGCTAAACTTCTGCGCCAGGGGAGCTTCACCCAGCATCACCGGCACGATCGGCGTCTCGCTCCGACCGATGTCGAAACCTAGCTCCTTCATCTGGCCCTTGAAATAGTGCGTGTTCTCCCAGAGTTTATCGACCAACTCGGTGGAGCGCTCCAATATCTCGACCGCCGTTAGGCAGGCGGCGGTGTCGGCCGGCGTGGTGGCAGATGAGAACAGAAAGGGCCGCGCCTGCTGCCGCAGATAATCAACGATCAGCACCGGGCCGGCCACATAGCCGCCCACCACCCCAAAGGCCTTGGAGAGCGTGCCGATCTCGATGTCCACCTGGCCCTGCAAATTGAAATGATCGGCGATGCCGCGGCCACCGCGGCCCAGCACCCCCTCGCCGTGGGCATCGTCCACCATGATCAGGGCGTTAGCGGGCCGGCAGAGCTCCACGATCCGGTCCAGCGGCGCGATATCCCCGTCCATGGAGAAAACCCCGTCGGAGACCACCAGGATTTTCTGATAGGCTTTCTGCCGCGCTTCGGTCAGACGAGCTTTGAGATCGTCCATATCGCAGTGGCGATAGACTGCCCGGTCGGCCTTGCTCAGCCGCACGCCGTCAATGATGGAAGCGTGGTTGAGCTCGTCGCTGATGATCAGGTCCCCCTGGCCCATCAGCAGCGGGATGACCGCCTGATTGGCGCAGAGGCCCGACTGCAAGACGATGGCCGCCTCCGCTCCCTTGAACCGGGCCAGGCGCTCTTCCAGTTGCAGGTGCAGCTCCATCGTGCCGGCGATGGTGCGCACCGCCGCCGGCCCCACCCCGTACTTTTCGATGGCTTCGATTGCCGCCTGGCGCATCTGGGGATGGTTTGCCAAGCCCAGATAATTATTGGCACAAAAGTTGAGCACCTTCTGGCCATCAACTACGGTCCAGGCTCCTTGAGCCGATCCGATGGTGCGAATTCGAATGCCCAGTCCAGCCTGTTGCAACTGGGCGAGTTTATCGCTGATGAACTGGAGTTTATCGCTCATAACGCTGGCCTCCTGATTGAATTGGGCCTGGGCGGTGACGTCTAGGCCAAGTTCATTTTAGCACAACGGAGGGCTGAAATTATGTACATGTTTAGCGTTCAGCCATTGAGAGAGATATTTAGGGAGGAGGGCGTTGC
>CAJXGD010000010.1 GCA_913053845.1 uncultured bacterium
TTCCACCACTTGGCTCACCCGCCCAGCTACCTGGCTCAACAGTCGCTCCAGCAACTCTTGATTCCGCTTGCCCACGGCACGAGCTACCCTCAACTTGCTCTGGGGGTCAAAGGCGGTCGCCTTCCAGAACTCCCCGCTCCGTTCGCTCTCCGCGTACCCCCTTTTCCACCTTTGTTCCGCAGGTAGGTCCATAGCTCGTTCAATTGAACCTGAGAGAGGTGAAAGTCCCGCAGCAGGATTTCCTCCACCGCTTGGGCCTGTTGACCGGCCTTCTCCGCCCAGCGGGCCACCGTCTCTTCCTTGATCCCTTTGATCCGGGCTACGGCTGCCATACTACCTCTCTCGACCAGCAGTGCCAGGGCTTCCAGAAAATCCTTTTTCGGTTTACGCAGTCGGTAGAACAGGGTCCCTTTGCTGGCCGAGAACCCTTGGCCACACTGCTTGCATAGGTAGCGCTGATGGCCGCGCTTGTCTTTGCCTGCTTTGATCACCTGCTCTGAGCTGCCCTGGTCAGAACAGTCGGCGTTGGGACAGGAAAGTGTCTTGGTTGTACGCATGATTGATCACCACCATATTACCTCATCGCTCCTCTAACTGCACTCAGCTGGGGGACTACCCAATCGCACGTTGGCCAAGCTATTTAAGTGGACCTATAAAGGGCGGCCGCTGACCACCTAAACCTATTTCACTGCGCGCCTTCAACTTTGAAACCATCCGGGAAGACTACCTGGCGAAAGACGATCACTGGGTTAGGTTCGAGCTGTTGGGCGGCAACGAAACTCCCATTTATTGAGAAAAGTAGCAACGATAGTGCTAGATTAGGCGTCAGCTGTCCTTTTAATGTCCATTGGTCGGCCTGAACAACCCTGTCACCGCTTTGGAGGATTGCCTTTTCACGATTTTTTACGACGTTAAGAGTGAAACTACTTAGCAGTTGAGGAATCAACGCTGTGAAGTTAGCTTGCTCTGTTTGAAGCTGCTGCATGCGCTCCAGGATGAGCATCCATTGGCTGACCATATTTCCATCGAGAAGGACAATTTCGTCCGTTCCTTTTATAGTCTTTTGCTGTATTGTGTTGCCCGTTTTGATGGAGATCATAGCGACGTTGTCCTGAAAGGTTACCCCGATATCCTGTGCCTCTTGGCCTAGTGTCCTCTTGTGCAAGGAATAGCTCTGGGGGATGAAATCCTTGCTCAATGTTAGGATTTGAGATTGGATCACTGGATCGCTTTGTCCAGGTAAGGTCAAGGACGAAGTGGAAGTGAGCAACAGACGACCTCTACTGAGCTCTTGAAGAGCGAAAGACTCGACACCCAGATGATCTCCTCCAGGAATCTGTATTATGAGTGTTCCGCTATCTATCACCGTAGATTGTGAAAGGCCTAAAAGGCCAGATGCACTCAACACTGTAAGGGCGATTAATATTCTCCCTATCTTCTTCGCGCTCGTCTTCATGTGTTACTCCTCCTTTATTTAGTTTATCAGGCCCAATCTCACAACGTAACGTCATCTTCATAGAGACCGCCCGTCCATCTGATCTCTTACACAGCTATACTGATTCCCCCTTTTCGTGTATAGTGCCTTTACATTGACCGTGATGCTACGATGACTCCCTAGTGTATAAGGACTGACTCTCTCTAGATGCTATGGGAAGGAACATAAGAAGCCCCGCTATGATATAGAGTGAGGCTGCGAGAACGAAAACAGTTTGCACCCCAAGCTGGCTTGCGAGAACCGCACTGCTCAAAGTTGCCATGAGAAAAGCAAATTCTGAGATGCTATTTGTGGTTGCCAATACGCGTCCACGGCATTGATCTGTGGTCGTTTCTTGATACATGGTTTGCTCTGTGATCACAGCTATGATGAAGCAAGTCCCTACAAATACAAATCCGACCAGCACAGCGATTAAGTTCGTTTGATTAATTACAACGAACAGAGTTCCTCCAGTGGCAAATAGGCTCAGACGGATTAAAGAAACAACAGGGAATTTCGCCAACAGATATCGCATAAAGACACTGCCAACAGCAGTACCAACGCCTATTGCCATAACAATTAGGCCAAATGCATTAGCGTCAGCATGGAGATGCTCTTCGACCCAGATAATGAGCAAGGCAGTGAGCGCCCCTTGTCCTAAGGAAGCGATAAACCAGGCTGAAGCGAGCAGACGTAGTACAGACATTCGCCATAAATACGTAAATCCGATTCGCATATCTTCGGAGATTTGGATCAGTTTCTGGGAAACCTTTATGGGCATTGCTGTTTGCTTATCTGAGGAGATTGGCCGATGCGGTGTGATTTGGAACATTAAATATGCGGAGATTACATATGTAAAAGCATCGATGAGGCTTGTCACCCCAAGCCCTGCAGACATGATCAACCATCCCCCAAGAGGTGGACCAGCAATTTGTCCAATCGACAGCCCGGTATACAGTAGAGAGTTCGCCCTATTTAGAGATGTTGCATCGTTATCCACTAAGTAAGGGATAAGTGCTGCCGCTGCTGGACGTGCTAAAGTCGAAATAATTGATTCAAGGGTGACAATCAGATAAAGGATCCACAGATATACCCCATCGGTTACAAGGAAAAGTCCTAGAACAATTACCGCTCGAAGGAGATCCGCTGCAACAAGTATTCTCTTGCGATCCCACCAATCCACAAGCACCCCAGCAAGCGGGCCTAACAGTAGTCTGGGCAAGGCTTGTGCGAAGAAGGTCAGAGCTGTAGAGATGGGAGATTGTGTGGTAAAGAAGACCCATGCCGGGAGAGCAACAAAGAGCATGCCGTCTCCTACAGCAGAAACACCTAATCCACTAGATAGGCTTTTGACACCTGACTTTCTGTGCAACCGTAGGGACATATGCTACTCATCTCCCTGGTAGAGAATTATCATGCAAGAGTCTTACATACAATAAATCATGATATTCTCCACGCTTATGACATGCTCGCCTGCGAAGACCTTGTGATCTACCGATAAGAATAATCGGACTTTGACCATTAGGCTAGGATGCATCTTAGCTATATTTTAAGTATGGATTAGTGTATATAATAGGGTAAATATCTTTATCTAGACGCAGTGGAGTGGCATGTTATGACTTCTATGCCCGGATGAAACAGCGTGACTAGCAAGGCAGGAAAGTTACATAAGTCGCTATTCTACTATCATATTAAATATTCGAGGAGACAGCTCTATACTAGACGCGCTAATCTTAATAAGACCCTGTGCCTCAAACTCACGTAATTGAGCCACTGTAGTCTCATAAGCGCTTCCTATCGCTTCAGCCAGGTCACGTCTTGAAAGAGGAAATGGACAAATAATCTCATTTTCTACAGCTCGATCGATATAATGACGCCCAATTTGTTGGAAAACATAGATAAGTCGTTCCTTAAGGGATTTGTAAGCGAGGAAACTTGCCCATATTGCGAGACCATTAAAATTTTGAGCACATTGTTCGGCTACGCGCTTCAATATCAGCGGATCATTATTTAGCCACTCTAGGAAACACCGCTTTGGGATTGGAATAGACTTAACATGTGTTAAACATTTAGCGTATAATATATATTGCTTTCGTGGAGACATAATTACAGTAGCCCCTGCAAAGGTACCGGGGCCGCAGAAAATCAGCGCTTGATTTTTCCCTTCTAGCGTCCTTCTACCCAGCTTCACGAATCCATCGCAAATGATATAGAGGCTATGGACAGGATCACCTTGTTGAAATAGAGTTTCCCCTTTCTCGTAGTGAATACTATTGCTTATATGAGCCAAGTCGGAAAAGCTATCCTCAGACAATACAGTTAACAGACAATATTCTCTACTCCCCTGACCACAATCTTTACAGCGGAGTTCTTTACCCATCGCATATAACCTCTATCTTCCTCACCCCTCAGCCCTCAGCCGCGGATCGAAGCGTAGGGATCAACGGCGTCGCGCAGGGCGTCGCCCATAAAGTTGAAGGCCAGCACCGAGACGATGATGAAAAAGCCGGGGATGAGCAGCCACCAGTGGTTCGAGAGGGCGAAGATGTTATTGGCCGCGCTGAGCAAGAGCCCCCAACTGGTTGCCGGCTCATGAATGCCCAAGCCTAGGAAGCTGAGCGCCGCCTCGGTCAGGATGAGGCCGGGGATGGTCAGGGTGGAGATGACGATCAGGTAGCTCATCGTGTTGGGCATCAGATGGTGAAAGATGATCCGCCAATCGCTAGCCCCTATCGCCTTAGCGGCTAGGGCGTACTCCTGTTCGCGGAAGGAGAGAATCTGCCCGCGCAGCACGCGGGCGATTCCGGTCCAGCCGGTGATAGACAGGATGAGGATGATCCCCAAGAAGCGAACCCCTTGCGAGAGCCCCCGGGGCAAGATGGTCGCCAGGACCAGCAAGAGCGGCAGCTGCGGGTAGGATTGCAGCACCTCGATGAGCCTTTGGATCAGGATGTCCACCCAGCCGCCGTAGAAGCCGGAGAGCCCGCCGAAGAAGATCCCCAAGATCAAGATCAAGATCAGGGCCAGTGGCCCGATGAACAGGGAGATCCGCCCACCCATCAGGGTGCGAGTGAAGAGATCTCGCCCAAAGCGGTCGACCCCAAAGAGGAAGAGTTGCCCGTCCGAGCTGTCCGGCTGGCCCGTGCCGAAGAGGTGGATGTCGGTGGGGAAGAGCCCCAGCAGTTTGTACGGATCGCCGCGCACGAAGAGGCGAATGGGATAGATGCGGCTGGTGTCTTCGCGGAAGAACGCTGCACCGCTGTTCGGATCGAAGGTCCGCACCACCCCGTAGACGAAGGGGCCGCTAAAGCGCCCCTGGTATATGAAGTGAATCGGCGTCGGCGGGGCAAAGCCCAACTGTTGATGGAACTGACCTACCCCATAGGGCCCGATGAAATCGGCAAAGACGGTCACCAGGGTCATCAGGATGATGATAAAAGCACCCAAGGTACCCAGCCGGTGACGCTTGAAGCGCCGCCAGATGAGCTGGCCCGGAGTCAGCAGCGGCTTCTGGCTGAGCTCAGACTCACCGCCGGCACGTTCCTGTCCTGGCGCCTGGGCGACGGCCATCAGTGATTGGACCTCCCTGATCTGCCCCTAGATCGGTGCACAGGATCATCGGACGTTTCCTTTTGTAGGGGCAACCCCCCGTGGTTGCCCTGGGTGGGCAGGCACAGAGGCCTGCCCCTACCTCCTATCTCTCTAATCATAGCGCACTCGTGGATCCACCCAGGCCAAGAGGATGTCAGCGATCAGATTACCGGCCAGCAAAAATAGGGCGAAGAAGGTCAGCACGGTGATGATGACATATTCGTCCGGAGGCTGGAGCGACTGGAAGTAAAATATCTCCAAATTGGGCAGATTGAGCACCTGGGCGGCCAGCAGCGAGCCGCTGACAAATGCCGGCAACGACTGCCCGAAGATGGAGATCATCGGGTTGATGGCGTTGCGCACGGCATGTTTATAAATTACCACCCGCTCAGGGAGTCCCTTGGCCCGTGCCGTCTGGACATACTGCGAGCCGAAGATGTCCAGCAAGGTGCCGCGCATGATGCGCATCAGGCCAGCCACGCCCACCGCGCCGATCACCAGCACCGCCGGCCAGAGGTGGGCCAGATAATCCACGAACTTGCCCCAGCTCCAGGTCCAAGGCCAGGCCGACCCGGCGATATACTGCTGAGAGAAGATGCCGCCGACCGCCGGATAACCCCAGTTGGTCAATAGATAGAGCACCACCAGTGCACTGAAAAAAACCGGGACCGACAGACCGGTAAAGGACAAGAGGGTCAGGCTGTGATCGGCCAGCGAATACTGATGGGTGGCCGAATATATCCCAATAGGAATGGCCAGCAGCCAGACGAGGAAGAAGGTCGGTATGGTGATCAGCAACGTGATCGGCAGATATTGCATGATCAGCGCGCCAACCGGCTGACGCTTGGCAAAGGAGTAACCGAAATCCCCGTGGAGAGTCCCCTCAAGCCACTTGACATAGCGCACGTACCAGGGTTTGTCCAGCCCCAAGTTCTTGGCGTAGCGCTCAATCGTCTCCGGGCTGACCCGGGGGTTGAGTTTGAGCTGCGAGACGAAATCCCCGTTGAAGTGTTCTTGCAGCGCGATGATGGCAAAGCTGGCCAACGAGACCAGAATCAGCGTGGGGATCATCAACAGCAGTCGGCGGATGACGTAGCTCAGCATGGAGCGTTTTCCCTCCTTATGGTACTTATGAGCTACTTACTGGTGCTCAAGCGTCCCTTCTGCTCTAGCTCGCGCTCGCAATCCCCGCCGCGCTGCCACCATAGCCGGTCGCTAAAGGCGACCCACTGTTGAGCGTTGCCCGCCTGCGGCCGGAACTTCTGGCTGTTCGCCAGGCACTGATCCACAGCATAGAGGAATATCCCGTTGATCAAATAGATCACCGGCAGATTCTCCGAATCGAGCCGCTCAAACTCCTTGTAGTACTTCTCTTTGGCCTCTTGGACGTTGAAGACGCGGGCCCCCTCCTCCTGAAGTTGTTGGACTCGCACCTCCCAAGCCGGGGGATTATGCTTGGAGGAATAGCGCCAGAAATGATAGAAACCATTGGTGCGCCAGACGTTAAAGCTGGTGGGATCAACACCGCCGGTGAAACCGATGACCACTGCGCCATAGCGACTGCCGGTCAGCTCGGTGACCAGCTCGTTGAACTGCTCTGATTGGTAAGTGGCATCTACGCCGACCTGTTGCCAGTCATGCTCGATCTGTTGAGACTCGGCCTCACGAATGGTGTTGCCGGTGTTGGTAGTCAAGGGGAAGCCGACCTCGCGCTGGTCCTCCGGTCCGAACTTCTGAGCGCAATCGGAGGCATCGCTGCAGGCCTTCTGGGCCATCAGGAACTTGTCGGTGATGTTGCGCACGCCGTCGTTGTTGGTATCGGTCAGGCCCAGTGCAGTCAGCATCTGCTTGGCCTTCTTGAGATCATAGGGATAAGTCTTGGCCGACTCCGCATCATAGAATGGCGAAGGAACCGAGATCCAGGTCCATTGTGGCGCGGCTAGGCCGTGATAAATGTTGTCAATCATGGCCTGTTTGTTGAGCGCGTAGGCCAATGCCTGACGGAACTCTCTCGCCCGCATCACGTATTGCATCGCTTGGTAGCTGGGGTCGTTGGGCTTGAGGGTGGCGTAGTCTTGATTGAGGACCACGAACTGGTCCCCGTAGGCCGGACCGTCCTTGATGGTCTGCCAGCCTTTGGTCTTAGCCTCACCCAGAATATCTGCCCAGTCCTCCGGCCGGGCGGCGTACATATCCGACTGGCCACTCTTGAAATAGAGGAACTGGGTGTCAACGCTCTGCACGATCAGCACGGCCAGTTGGTTAAAGTAAGGCAGTTGGACGCCATGCTCATCCACCCGCCAGTAGTAGGGGTTGCGCTTGAGCAGTATCTGCTGACCCGTCTGATAGCTTTGCAAATCATAGGGGCCCAGTCCGGCGAACTGATCGGGAGGAGTATTGGTGTTCCAGGTGTTATTGAACGTGCCTGGCGCTACCCCGGAGAACCGGCCGGCCTTAGCTTCCGCTAGGGCACGAGTGGCATAATCTTTCGCTTTGTTCAAGGCATCGTGCAATTTGCCGGCCGGAACGGCATTCAGTAACTGCCCCAGCGCCTCCCGGATCGCTCCCACGGCCGGTTGGGCCGCTTTGGCGTCCTGAGCTTTAATCGCTTTGGACAATTGATCCAGTGCACGCTTGAGCGCAGCCAGTGATTTCGCATTGGCCTTCTGCAGGGCATCGCGGTTGTTGCTCACCGTGCTCTGGATCGCCTTGAAGTCACCATCGGCGCCAGGATTGAGCTTGGCCAGATGCTGGGCCAAGAGGTGCCGGGGCAGGAGCAGGTTGGAGAGGCAGTTGCGCAGCAGTGGGCGGAAGGGCTCGCTGACCGAGGCTTTAACGGTGTAATCGTCCAGCTTTTTCACCTGAACGAACTGGCCACCGATGGTGCAGCCGTCGCGGGAGTTGCTATTGACGTCGTCGTTGCCGATGACATCCATGAAGGTAAAGACGACGTCATCGGCGGTAAACGGTTTGCCATCGGACCATTTGACCCCGCGGCGCAGATGGAAAATGACGCTCTTGCGGTCGGGTGCGATCGTCCAGCTCTTGGCCAAGCCCGGGATCAACTCCGCATTCAGGGGATTGATATCTAGGAGGCCGGCACCATTCATCAAGCTGATGATGTCCCCTGAGCTGGTCTCGGCGGAGGTCCCCGGATTGAGCGTCTTGGGACCGGTGCCAAAGGTGGTGACTATCAACTTGCCGCCGGGAATTCCGGGATCGGTCAACCCTAGGTTGGCCGTAAGCACCTGAGCGTCCGGTGGAATATGGCCGGCACGCGCCGCCGAGCTGGCTGGGGTGATGACGTTGAGCTTCATGGTCCAATCGCCGATGCTAACGGTATGTTCACCGGCCCCCTTGACCGCGGCCAACTGAAAGGTGACGACTTGGCTCTGGTCTGGCTTGAGGTCCAGCGTTTTGGTTGTGACCACTTGGTCGTCTAACTTGAGCTCCAGCTTCGTCTGGAGGGCTTTTTCGCCCGCTTTGACGGTGGCCTGGAAGCTCGCTCCGCTGCCGGCCAGCAGATAGCCGCTGGCCGGAAAGGCAGTCACTTGTACGATTTGCACCTTGGCAGTGGCCAATTTGCCCGGAGTGGTCGGAGGTGAAGTCGGTTGGGCAGGTTGTTGTGGCTTGGCTGGCGGTGGCGAAGTTGGTTGTGCCTTGGGGGGTTGCTGCGGCTGCTTGGCTGTCGGGGGAGTAGTCGCCGGCTTTTGGCTGGTCTGCCCGCCCCCAGTGCAACCTCCTAGAGCCACCATCAGCGCGACGATCATCACAGTTAAGTATCCCACTGCCCAGAACCTCTTCATCGTCAGACTCCTCCTCAGGACGAAATTTAGCTGCTGCTACTTTTATAGCATACTGGCTTGACTCTGACAAATGGGTTTGACACCCCTGGAGCTGCTGATTATAATCCCCACTTAGAAGGGGGCCTAGGCACCTATGGAACTTGGGTATCTGCCGATTCTGATTTATTTTTTGTTGGCGGTGGCGATCAGCACGCTGATTCTCTTCGTCAATCGCCTGCTGGGTCCCCGTCGGCCCACCCCAGGCAAGGCGGAAGCCTATGAATCCGGCATTCACCCTCAAGGCAACGCGCGCGGGCGTTTCCATATCCGTTATTATGTCATCGCTATGCTCTTCCTGCTCTTCGATTTGGAGATCGCCTTCATCTATCCCTGGGCGGTGCTCTACCGCCGACTGGGCCTGGGAGGCCTGCTGGAGATGCTGACCTTCCTGGTCATCCTGATGGTGGGCTATCTCTATGCCTGGAAGCGAGGTGCGCTCAAATGGGAGTAGCCTCTCCGGTGGCAGACAGCCCTTTCCTGGTGGCCAAGCTGGAAGAGTTGATCAACTGGGGGCGCAAGCACTCCGTCTGGCCCATGACCTTCGGCCTGGCCTGCTGCGCCATCGAGATGATGGAGGCCGGAGCCTCCAGATTCGATATGGCCCGCTTCGGCATGGAGGTCTTTCGCAACTCGCCGCGCCAGTCCGACCTGATGATCGTCGCCGGCCGGGTCAGTCAGAAGATGGGGCCGGTGCTCAAGCACCTCTACGATCAGATGCTCGAGCCCAAGTGGGTCATCGCCATGGGCGACTGCTCCTCCTCAGGGGGCATCTTCAATAACTATGCCATCATTCAAGGCGTAGATAAGATCGTGCCGGTGGACGTCTACGTGGCCGGCTGCCCGCCCAGCCCGGATAACCTGCTCTACGGTCTGATCAAGCTTCAGGGAAAGATCGCCCGCGAGCATCCGCTGCATCCGGTGGCCCGCCAAGCCGACCTAAGAGAGCTCCTGGCCAAGGCGTCCTGAACCCATGCCCTCAAACATCTCCCTCCTCGCGCTGGTGCTGATCACCATTGTCAAGGGCGCAGTCTTGATTGGTGCCCTACTGATGGCTTTTGCCTATGGCACTTGGCTGGAGCGCCGGCTGGTGGGACGTTTTCAGTTGCGGCTGGGCCCCAATCGCGTTGGTCCCTTGGGGCTGATGCAACCGATGGCTGACGGGGTGAAAGTAATTTTTAAGGAGGATTTTGTACCGGCTCAGGCTGACCGACTGGCTTACTGGCTAGCCCCGGCTCTGGTCGTGGCCGTCGCGCTGACCGCCTTTGCGGTCATCCCCTTCGGACCGCCCAGTGTGAAGTTGTTCGGCGTGCCGCTCTTCTATATCTCCAATGTCAATGTGGGCATTCTGCTCATTTTGGCGGTCACCTCCATCGGGGCCTACGGGGTGATCTTGGGCGGCTGGGCCTCTAATAGCAAGTATTCGCTGCTGGGCGGCCTGCGCTCCACGGCCCAACTGATCAGCTACGAGCTGGGGGTGGGGCTGGCCATCCTGGGGGTTATCCTGCTGGCCGGCACGCTGGAGCTGCCTCAGATAGTCGAGCAGCAGGCGGGCACCTGGTTCGGCTTTCTGCCCCGCTGGAATATCTTTTTGCAGCCCTTGGGATTCCTGCTCTACAGCATCGGCGCCCTCGCCGAGACCAACCGGGCCCCCTTCGATCTGCCCGAGGCCGAACAAGAGCTGACCACCGGCTATCAGACCGAATACGGCGGGATGAAGTCGGCCATGTTTTATATGGCCGAATACATCGACATCGTACTCGTCAGCTCCATCGCCACCCTGCTCTTCTTGGGCGGCTGGCAAGGGCCTTTCATCCAACAGCTCCCTGGTCTGGGTGTCCTGTGGTTCCTAGTGAAAGTGTTAGCCTTCGTCTTCATCTTCATCTGGCTGCGGGCCACCCTGCCGCGCATCCGCTACGATCAACTGATGGACTTGGGCTGGAAGGTCGTCCTGCCGCTGGCGCTGCTCAACCTGCTACTCACCGCGTTGATCGTCCTCATCTGGCCCTGGCTGGGAGGAGGAGGCTAAGCATGGAACAGGTGCTCTTCTGGCTCATGGCCGTCGTGGCCGTAGTCTCCGCCCTGACGACGATTAGCAGCCGCCGGCCGGTGCACAGCGCCCTGGCCTTTCTGGTCACTTTGCTCAGCCTGGCGGTGCTCTTCCTGCTGCTCAGCGCCCAGTTCGTGGCCGTGATCCAGATCATCATCTATGCCGGGGCCATCTTGGTTTTGTTCCTCTTTGTCATCATGCTCCTGAACGCCCAAAGCGGTGAGGGGCCGCAAATCAAGCTGCCTTCTCAGCGACCCTTGGCCATCGCGTTGGCGTTGCTGCTCTTCGGGGGCTTGAGCTATCTGCTCTTGAGCAGCCCGCTGGGCGCGGCGCGCCCGCTGCCGGCCGGCATGGGGACGGTCCAAGCCGTGGGAGGCATACTCTTCAATCATTTTCTGTTGCCCTTTGAGGTGGCTTCAGTACTGCTCCTGGTCGGCGTCATCGGCGCGGTGGTGCTCACCGTGAAGGAGGACGAGCAACCCAAATGATCCCCAGCATAGATTATCTGCTGCTCAGCGCGGCGCTCTTCAGCATCGGAGCGGCCGGGGCACTGCTGCGCCGCAACGCCCTGATCGTCTTCATCTCGATCGAGCTGATGCTCAACGCGGTGAACTTGAGCTTCGTGGCCTTCGCGCGGCAATTGGGCGATATGACCGGGCAAGTTTATGTTTTCTTCGTGCTGGTCGTTGCGGCGGCCGAGGTGGTGGTGGGCCTGGCCATCATCGTCAGTATCTATCGGACACGGGCCAGCGTTGATGTGGATGATGCCGACAATTTGAGAGGCTAAAGGGGGCTAAGCAAGCTTGAGTTGGGTCTGGTTGGTGCCGGTTTTGCCATTGGTCGGTGCGCTGGTCAACGGCCTCTTCGGGCGGCATATCTCAAAACGTTGGGTGGGCTGGATCGGCTGCAGCTCGATAGGACTAGCGCTGATCGTCTCGCTAGGGGTGCTTTTGGACCTGCTCGCCCGCCCGGCCGGCCAGCAGCTTTTCATCCAGCCGCTCTTCGACTGGATGCTGGGGGCCCAGGTCGCTTTTCAGGTAGACCCACTCTCGGCGCTGATGATCATCGTGGTCTCTGGCGTGGCCCTGCTTATCCACATCTATTCCATCGGCTATATGAGTGCTGATTCGGACTATTCGCGCTTCTTCAGTTGGCTCAATCTCTTCACCTTCTCGATGTTGCTGCTGGTGCTGGCCGATAATTTCCTGCTGCTCTTCGTCGGCTGGGAGCTGGTGGGCTTCTGCTCCTATCTGCTGATCGGCTTTTGGTTCCGGCGACCGGCGGCCGCTCGAGCAGCGAAAAAGGCCTTCATCGTCAATCGCATCGGCGACTGGGGTTTTCTCATCGGGATCTTTTTGATCTACGTGACTTTTAATAGTTTTGACTATCAAACGGTCTTCAGCCAAGCTCCCGGCGCGCTGGTCCCCGGAGGGGCACTGGTCACGGCGATCACCCTGCTGCTCTTCGCCGGTGCGGTGGGCAAGTCGGCGCAGATCCCCCTCTACGTCTGGCTGCCCGACGCCATGGAGGGTCCCACGCCCGTCTCGGCGCTCATCCATGCGGCGACCATGGTGACCGCCGGAGTCTACATGGTGGTGCGTGCGCACGCGCTCTATGCGCTGGCTCCGGTCTCGCTAGAGCTGGTGGCGATCATCGGCGCGGTGACCGCCCTCATCGCGGCGACCATCGCCTTGGTTCATAATGACTTAAAACGGGTGCTGGCCTACTCGACAATCAGCCAGTTGGGCTATATGTTCCTGGCCGCTGGCGTGGGAGCCTACTCAGCAGCCATCTTCCATCTGATGGGCAATGCCTTCATGAAGGCCCTGCTCTTCCTGGCCGCCGGCTCGGTGATGCACGCCCTGAGCGGCGAGACCGATATGCGCCTCATGGGAGGGCTCTATCCCAAACTGAAGACGACCGCGCGGACCTTCCTGATCGGGGCGTTGGCCATGTCCGGCATCCCGCCGCTGATCGGCTTCTTCAGCAAGGATCTGATTCTCTCTGAGACCTTTGCCAGGGGGCATCCGGTGCTCTATTTCATCGGGCTCTTGACGGCCATCCTGACGGCCTTCTATCTGCTGCGTGCGGCCTTCCTCACCTTCTTCGGTCGCTCACGAGTCCGCAAAGAGCTCGAGCCCCAGGTCCACGAGTCCCCGCCGGTGATGCTCTGGCCGCTACGCGGTCTGGCGGCGCTCTCTGTGCTGGGTGGCGCGGTCTGGATCTCCGGCACTAACTTCACGCCCTTAGAAGGTTTCTTGCGCCCGGTCTTCGCCGACCTGCCGCTTAAGCCGGAAGCGGTGCCGGCCGCCTTGGGTGAGGGCTCGCTGCTCATCATCTCGGTGCTCGCCGCCTTAGTCGGTATCGCCATCGCCTGGTATCTCTATCTCACCCGTCCCAGCGCGGCCGACGCGCTGGCCCGGACCTTTAGGCCAGTCTACACCCTATTGCGCCATAAATACTGGCTTGATGAGCTCTACGGGGCGCTCTTCGTGCGGCCCGGCATTCGCTTGGCCCGCTTCCTGGCGACCGTCTTTGAGCTGCGATTGTTGGACGGTCTGGTCAACGGTGTGGGTGGCTTGATCGACCGCTCGGGCGGCCTGCTGCGCCGAATTGAGACCGGCTACGTGCGGCAATATGCGGCGCTCTTTCTCCTGGGTGCTTTGGGGGTCTTGGCCTATCTTTTCCTGATGAGATGAAAAAAACACTAAAGGAGCCTCAGCGATGAGTTTTCCGATTCTGAGCCTGATCGTCTTCCTGCCGGCCGCCGGGGCGCTGCTCATCGGCCTGCTGGACCGAGGGCAGGAGCGCCTGATTCGCACCGTGGCCCTGGGGGCCAGCTTGTCGGTTTTCGCACTGGCCGTAGTGCTTTTCTTCGCCTACGACGGCGCGCGCGGCGGGATGCAGTTCGTGGAGCAGGCTCCTTGGGTACCTCAGCTGGGCATCGGCTATCACCTGGGCCTCGACGGCATCTCTCTCTTGCTCCTCCTGCTGACCGGCTTCATCGTGCCCCTGGCGCTGCTGGCTCCCTGGGAGGCGATTACCGAGCGCGTCAAGACTTTTTCCATCATGGTGTTGCTACTGGAGACGGCGGTCATCGGCGTTTTCCTGTCGCTGGATCTGGTGCTCTTCTACGTTTTCTGGGAAAGTATGCTGATCCCGATGTATTTTATCATCGGCATCTGGGGCACCCCCAAGGCTGGACCGGCAGCGCTCAAGTTCCTGCTTTATACCATGGCCGGCAGCGTCTTCATGCTCATCGCCATCATCGCCCTCTACTTTCTCAGTGGCCCTCTCGGAGGGCGCAGCTTCGACCTGATCACCTTGCAGAGCCTGACGCCCGGTTGGTCGCTGGCCCTGCAGGTGCCACTCTTCCTAGCTTTTACCATCGCTTTCGCGGTTAAAGTGCCGCTCTGGCCCTTCCATAGCTGGCTGCCGGCGGCCTACACCGAGGCGCCCACGACGGGCACAGTGCTGCTGGCCGCACTGCTCTCCAAGGCCGGCATCTATGGCTTTATTCGCTTCGCCTATCCACTCTTCCCCCAGGCGGCCGCCCTGTTTACCCCCTGGTTGATGGGTCTGGCACTCATCGGGGTGATCTATGGCGCGCTGGTCGCCGCCGCTCAGCGGGACTTGAAGCGTTTGGTGGCCTATTCCAGCATCTCGCACCTGGGGCTTGTCCTGTTGGGTGTCTTCGCTCTCAGCCCCATCAGCCTCTCAGGCAGCACCTTGCAGATGGTCAATCATGGCATCATCGTCGCCGCGCTCTTCTGGGCGGTGGCCGCCATCTCTGGGCGGGCCGGCGGGGCGCGCACCCTCGATGACTTCGGCGGGCTAATGCGCCCCATGCCGCGCCTGGCCGCGCTCTTTACCGTCTTCATGCTGGCTGCGATCGCCCTGCCCGGCACCAACGGCTTCGTGGGCGAGTTCATGATCCTGCTGGGGACCTTTACTCAGCATCGGGTCTATGCCATCATCGGCGCGGCCACCGTCATCTTGACGGCCATCTACATGCTCTGGATGACCCAGCGGGTTTTTCACGAAGAGCCTCGCTCGCAAAAGCATTTTGCCGACCTGCGTCCACGTGAGGTTGCCTTGCTCATCCCGCTGGTGCTGGTTATTTTTTGGATTGGCATCTACCCCAAGCCCTTCTTGGGCCGCTTGAACAGCTCGGTCCAGCAGATAGTCAGGCAGAGCTCGGTGCAAGTGCAGACCGGCTATGATCTGCTGCGCTCGCAGGTGTACAGGTTGACCCGTTCGCAGGTCAACGGTCCTGCACCTGCCAACCTTCGTCCAGGAGGTCGTCCCCGATGACCACGAGCGATCTAATCGCGCTATCGCCCGAACTGATCGTCACCGTACTGGCTCTGTTGGTCCTAGTGCTTGATCTCTTCTTGCCGCCGGAGCGAAAGGCCTGGCTCAGTAGGATCAGCTTGCTGGGTCTACTGGCTGCTCTAGTGGCCAACGCCCTCATCCATGAGCCGAACCCTCAGGCCTGGCAAGGGATGCTCGCTTCAGACGCCATCTCAGGTTATTTCAATTTCGTCATGTTGCTGATCGCGGCGCTCAGCCTAATGCTTTCGTCAGATTATCTTCAGCGACAGGGGCTGGAGCGCGGTGAGTACTACGCCTTGCTGCTCACCTCGACCTTGGGTGCGATGCTGATGGGCTCCAGCGCAGACCTGCTGATGGTCTTCCTCGGCCTGGAGACCCTCTCCATCCCGCTCTATATCTTATCGGGATTCGCCCGCGGCCAGAGCCGCTCTCAAGAGGCCAGCCTGAAATACTTCCTGCTAGGCGCTTTTTCCAGCGCCGTCTTTCTCTATGGCATCGCGCTGGTCTATGGGGCGACCGGCACGACCAATCTGGCCGCTCTGAGTCAGCAGTTGGGCACCATGAGCGCCAGTCCACTCTTGTTGGCTGGAGCGGGCCTCTTGCTCGTCGGCCTGGGCTTCAAAGCCGCAGCCGTGCCCTTTCATACCTGGGCGCCCGACGTCTATGAGGGCGCGCCCACCTCGGTGACCGCTTTCATGGCGGTGATGGCCAAGGCCGGGGCCTTCGGTGCGCTCCTGCGGGTCTTCATGCTGGCCTTGCCCCAGCAGTCTCAACTGGCCTCCGATTGGGGTCTGCTGGTCGGCGTGCTGGCCGCCTTGACCATGATCCTGGGCAATTTCGTCGCCTTGGTGCAGCTCGATCTCAAACGTATGATGGCCTATTCCAGCATCGCCCACGCGGGCTACTTGTTAGTGGCCGTAGCCGTCTCGGCCGCCGGGGGGGAGACGGCGGGGCTGGCGACCTCCAGCCTGCTCTTCTATCTATTAGCCTATACTTTTATGACCTTAGGGGCCTTCGGCGTCCTGCTGCTCTTGGAGCGTCAGGGGGAGAACCTGGCACTCAATGATCTGGCCGGTCTAGCTCTACGTCACCCGTTAGCCTCGGCGGCGATGGCGCTCTTCATGATCTCGATGGCCGGCTTGCCGCCTACGGCCGGCTTCTTCGCCAAGTTCTACGTCTTCAGTGCCGCTCTCTCGGCGGGCAATTTGGGGCTGGTGCTGGCCTTAATCGGCGTGCTGACCAGTGTGGTCTCGGTCTATTATTACTTGAGGGTAGTCTATTATCTCTACATGCGCCCGGCGGCGGTCGAGCGGCCGATCTATGCTTCGAGCAGCTGGGCCACCGCTGCGCTGGTCATCGCCGCCTTGGGGGTGCTGGTCTTGGGCATCCTGCCCGCACCTGTCTTCGCTTGGACCCAGCAGGCACTGGCACTGGTGTTACCTTGATAGACTACTATCATCAACTGACTGAGACAAGGAGATAAGCTTCGATTTCAGTAAAGATCACCTAAATAAGATAAATCGTTATTGAACTCGTTTGGCTATTCTCAAGAAGCTATCGGTTACGGCTCGATCTCGAAGAGTTCATCGAACTGCGCTTCCAAGAGCCGACAGACGTTTTGGGTCGTCTGAGGCGAAGTGGACTTACGCCGGTTCTCCACGTCAGTCCACCACTGACGCGAAAGCCCTAGCTCCTCAGCTAAAGCCTTGGCGGTGTAACCTCGTTTGGCGCGCAGAATCTTCAGAGTCGCTTTGGTCCAGATGCGCACCGTGGGCCGATGCTAGACCGGACTATCGCCAACCTCCTTATAGACACTTTTGACTTCTAACTGACACTCAGTGTAAGGTATGTGCCGAGGTGATTATCGTGCAAAGAACCATACTTATCGCTGTCCTACTGGCCATTCTGGGCCTAGGCTTTGTCTTGGGTGGGGTTGGCAGTCCACCACAACGGGCTTTAGCAGCCACAACGGGCTTCAGCAACTCCTCCGCTGAGCCCTGCAAGAACGTGGCGACGATTATCGGTAGTGAACAAATACTAAAGGAGCTCGTCGGAGCAGGGGTTGGAAGTACTGACCCTCACCTCTATCTAGCAGCCTGGTGTCAAGCTACAGTCCAGGGGACGGTCAAGGCAACCAAGTATGAGAAGAGTGACGGTGACTGGCACGTCCTGATCAAGCCTACCCAAACAAAGCTCGCCGGCCAGGACATGGACTTACGCAAGGGGTGCGCTGCGGCGGCCAGCGTGCTCAACCATCGCAAGCTCTCACCCGAAGACTTCCATTCTACCGATCTGCTCTTGCTGGAGACGCACTCCGACAAGTTAAAGTTTAAGGTAGGAGATAAGATCAGCGGTTGGGGCGCGTGGGTCTATGACAATGACTCAGCGGATTTACAGGCCATGCTTGACGGTCAGCCGCTAGGACCTGAGCGTGGTCATCACTGTGAGATTCACCCGTTCATCTAGGACGAGTAGTTGATAGCAATTCTGCATTCTAACGTTTAGTGTGCACCTGTCAAATGGATTTAACCGCAGGATAACGGAAACAATCCACTAGGTGATCGTTGACCAGTCCGGCAGCTTGCATGAAGGCGTAGCAGATGGTGGGGCCCACGAAGCGAAACCCTCGTGCTTTGAGGTCTTGGCTCATCGCCTCGGCTTCCGGTGTCCTGGCGGGGATTGCTGCCAGGGAGGTCCAGGCGTTGACCTGGGACCTACCACCCACGAATCGCCAAATATACCGATCGAAGCTACCGGATTCACGTTGTATTTCTAGAAAAGCCTTCGCGTTTCCGAGAGTCGCTTCGATTTTCAAGCGATTGCGTACGATGCCAGGGTCATGCAGCAGCTCACGGATTTTACTTGGGTCATAACGCGCGATCTTGGCTGCGTCGAAATCGTCAAACGCGCGCCTAAAATTCTCTCGTTTGGCGAGGATCATCGCCCAGCTCAGACCGGCTTGAAACGCATCGAGAACCAGGAACTCAAATAGTTTATGCTCGTCATGCAAGGGGACGCCCCACTCCCGGTCGTGATACTCGACCATCAAATCATTAACATTGGCCCATTCGCATCTTCGTCTCATACCTCGCACCATCCTCGTTTCGCTTTTCAAAACCAGTATAGCACATCCAGAAACGTGTAGATCTCCGGCTGATGGCCACGAGGAGGGAGATTAGGGTGTGTTTGCAAAGTAGGAGGGAGTGGCTAGACTGCCAAGCATGAACAGAGGCGACTTGACCAACGAACAGTGGGAACGGATTCAACCGTTGGCGGAAGGCCAGGATCTGGGATCGGGTGCTGGCTGAGCTCCAACGGCAGACGGACAGCGCGGGGGAGCTGGACTGGGAGATCCACTACGTGGATGGCACGACGGTGCGGGCCCATCAACATGCGGCCGGAGCAAAAGGGGGATCCCGAAGCGGAAGCGCTCGGCCGTAGCCGCGAGATGTGGGTCATCGCCGCTGTACTCCTATGGCTCTAGTTCGCAAACACGCCCTAGTCCTTCTGAGCCCCTCCCAGGATAATCATCGGCTTCTAATCAGCGGTTTGCTCCTCTTGACAACTCCGGGGTTAGGTGCTATAATCTCGTTAGCAAACAGCAGGTGAGTTTGCTAACGAGCAAGATGAAAGGAGGAATTCAACAATGACACGACTACCATTACTCTGGACGGAACCCTTCCAAATGACAAATCAGCTAGGGCACTTGATGGACGAATTCTTCAAGGGCTTCGAGCGAGATCGGATCGCCTGGCCCTGGCAGGGCCTAGGTCAGACGGACATCTACGAAGAGGATGGACAACTGGTCTACGAGACCGAGTTGCCCGGCCTCAAGCGCAGTGACATCGAGATCAAGGTTGAGAACGGTCGGTTGATCATCAGCGGAGAGACCCGGCGCAATGAGCGCATCGCCGATGAGCGCTACTTCCGCAGGGGACGTAGCTATGGCAAATTCCAGCGCGTCTTTCCCCTGCCGGAGTCCGCATCCGACCCGAAGAAGATCAGGGCCAAGTTCGCGGACGGCGTGTTGCACATCAGTGTGCCGCTCAAAGAGCCGCTCGGTCAGCAGACCGTTAGGGTCAAGGTCGAATAGGCCGGCAGTTGCAACGAGCAGAAGGTCAGAGCAAAGGTCAGAGCGGCGGAGGGGTGAGCCTCTCCGCCGCTCTTTTTACCTGGCCCAGCTCGGGCTCCAGTTGGCAACCGGCCTGCCGGCGTTTAGAATGAGGACCTATGTATCCGGAAAAGCTTCTGGCGATCGCGAATTATACCAAGCCCAAAGTCTTCCCTATCCTGGACGAATTGCGCCACTGGGGCGCAGAACAGGGCCTAGAAGTACTGGTCAACGAAGCCATCGCGCCCTTGAGCTGCCGGCCCAACCGCCGCTGGCTGGCCATCTCCCTGGGCGGCGATGGCACCTTCCTGCGAGCCGCCCGACAGCTAGCCGGGACAGAGACGCCCATCCTGGGGGTCAACCTCGGTAGCTTGGGTTTTCTCACCCAACTGGGAGCTGACGATCTGCTGCCGGCCTTGGAGCAGATCAGCGCGGGCAGTCTTTCCATTGAGCCGCGCCCTCGCTTGGAGGCACGCACCGCCCAAGCCGGCTATTCAGCCTACAATGATGTGCTCATCTCCCGGGTCGGCATCAACGACTTCGCCAAGCTGGCCATCTACGCCGATGAGCAGTTGGTGGGACGCTACGGGGGAGATGGGTTGATCCTGGCCACCCCCAGCGGCTCTACCGCCTATGCCTTGGCCGCCGGCGGTCCTATCTTGACCCCGAGGCTGGAGGCGATCGAGGTCACCCCCCTCTGCGCGCACACCCTGGCCTTGCGCACGGTCGTCTTCTCGCTGGAGACCCGTTTTCGCGTCCAACTGGAGACGGACGGCGCTCTGGCGATTGACGGCGACCAGGTCGAAAAACTATCCGCTGGCGACCAAATTGCGATCTTCCGCTCGGCACAGACGACCTCGGTGGTACTGCTGGACCGACCGCACCCCTCCTTCTTCGAGCTGCTGCATCACAAGCTACACTGGGATCAGTCGCCCGGCTGAGCGCGGCGCTGCTGCTGATAGCGGCGCAGGGCACTCTTGAGCGCATTGAGCGAGAGGGTGGCGCAGCGCATCCGATTGAGCACCACCTCGCGCCCCAGCGTCTCCATCAGCTCTGCCTGGCCCAGCTCGGCGATCCGGCGCAGCGACTTGCCTTGGACCATCCCGGCCAGCACGTCCACTGAGGCTTGGCTGATCGTGCAACCCTCCCCTTCGAAGGAAATTGTCTCGAGATACGACTCGCCCTCCCGCTGAGTGAACTTCAGATAGAGCCTGATCAGATCCCCGCAGCCGGGGTTGCCGCCCTCTTGAACCAAATCCGGATGAGCGAGAGCATACTTATGGCTCGGATTCTCATAGTGATCGAGCAGGAACTCGATCTGGCTCTGGCGGTCCATCAGGATCTCCTCTCCCTGGTCTGAACTAACTGCTCCAAGCGCTCCACGTAGCGGCTCAAGACTGCAAAGGTCCGTTCGACCGGCTCCGGGGTGGTCAGGTCAGCTCCGGCCAGCTTGAGTGCCTCCAAGGGGTAGAGTGAGCTGCCGGCCTGGAGGAATTTGAGATAGTGCCCTGCCGCGTCGGGCTCGCTCAGCACTCTCTCCGCCAGGGCATGCGCGCCGGAGATGCCGGTGGCATACTGATAGACGTAGAAGTTGGCATACAGGTGCGTGGCGAACTGCGACCAGGTAATCCCCACCCGCTCCCGGTCCAGCTCCACCTCATCCCCATAACCCTCGGCGAAGAGATCGGCCAACAGCTCGCTCAGACCCTCGGCGCTCAGCGCTTCGCCCCGCTCGATGCGCCGGTGAATCTCCAGCTCAAAGCGCGCTAGAGTGGGCATGATGAAGAAATAGCGCAAGAAATTGGACATCGCTTCCTCGATCAATGCGATCTGAAACTCAGGATCATCGTTCTCCTTGAGTAAGTAGTCGCGCACCAACGCTTGGTTGAAGTTCGAGGCCACTTCGGCCACGAAGATCGAATAACGAGCATAGATGAACGGCTGATTCTTCCAGGTGTAATAGGAGTGCATCGAGTGACCTAGCTCGTGCGCCAGAGTGCTCAAGCCCATCAAATTATCATTATAGCTCATCATGATAAATGGATGGGTGTCCGGCACACCGCTGGAGAAGGCGCCCATCCGTTTGCCCCGATTGGGGTACACATCCACCCAGCGCTCTTCCAGCACGCCGCGGCGCAGGATGCTGAGATACTCCGGGCCTAAGGGCGCCAGGCCCTTGACGATCCAGTCCACCGCTTGCTCGAAGGGAACCACCGGCATTTGCCGGACCAGCGGGGCACGCACATCGTAGACGAAAAGCTTGTCCACGCCCAAGGCCCGCCGCCGCAACCGCCAGTAGCGATGCCAGATGGGCAGGTGTTTCTTGTAGGTGTCAACCACGTTATGAAACACTTCAACCGGGATGTCGTTCTGCCCCGTGGCCGCTTCCAGCGCCGAGTTATAACCGCGGGCGCGGGCCAGAAAGACATTCTGTTTGACCCCGGCGGCCAGGCAGTTGGCCGTGGTGTTCTTGTGGGCCAGATAGGCATCGGCGTAATGCTCCCAGGCCGAGCGGCGCAACGCTCGGTCCGGACTGGAGAGCAGTTTGCCGATCGTGCCTTGAGCGATCTCGTGCGTCTGGCCGTTGCTATCGCGGGCCGGGGCGAAGCGCAGCTCCGCATCGGAGAGAATCCCATGGGTGGCCGCGGCGGTGCGAAAGGGGTCCATGACTTGGCTCAGCAACTCCTCGACCTCGGCCGAGCGCACGTGCGTCTGGTGCCGCTCCAAGCGATCGAAGTAATGGCCGTAGGTTGCCAGCCGTGCTTCGCTCTTCACCCAGTCGCGCAGCTTGCCAAAGCCTAGTTGGAGCAGCTCCGGCTCGGCGAAGGCCAGCGCGCCCAGCACGCGGGCATATAAACCGCGGGCACGATCATTTTGCGCCGCGGCAGCCTGATCGGTGGTGTCCACATTATGGTTCAAGCTGGCGTAGACGATCACCTTGCCCAGACTGCGCAGCACTGGCTCGCTGGCCTCAAACCAGTCGGCCAGGGCGGCAGCGCTATCGCCCAGATGACCCTGAAAGTGCTGTAAAGCAGGCAGTTGCACGATAATTTGCTTGATCTCGTCTTCCCAAGCTTGTTCGGTGGGGAAGATGCTCTCCACCTCCCAAGTGTATCTCTCCGGTATCTCGCCGCGTGCGGGGATGATTTCGCTCATCAGACCTCCTCTAGGATGGTTCATCCTGCAATCGGACCACAGCCGCTTGGAAGCCGGGCGGCTCCGAGCGGTAAGCGGCTACTGCATAACGCGGGCCGCCGGGCAGCTCGATGCGCAGCCGCGCCCGGCCGCTCTGGGGGGCGAGCTCGACCTGAACCGCCCGCATGGGCAGCCGCAGGCCAAAGCCCAGCGCCTTGAGCGCCGCCTCCTTGAGCGTCCAGTAGAGCAGCAACGCTGCTGGCTCCCGGCAGGAAAACCGTTCGGCCAGCCGGGCCCGCTCGCTGGGGCTCAGGATGCGTTGCGCCAATCCAACCCGCAGCGGACGCACCCGCTGGAGATCAACGCCGATCTCGCCTGCGCCGGAGAGGGCCGCCAGTCCCCAGCCCTCGCTGTGCGCCAGGGAGAGAGACAATTCCTTCAACAGATCTGCAGCCTGGGGCCAGCGCTCTCCGGCCGGAGAGGCCAGAGATGCTCGTGGTTGGCCCAGAGCCTCGTAGCCGATCAGAATCTGGGAGAGAGCTAGGCTCAGCCGTAGCTCGTGGGCCAAATATCGCCTGATCAGCCGCTTGGCCGCCAGCCGTCCGGCCAGCCAGTCGCGCCGCCGCCGGGGCGAGCGCAACCGGGCAAGCTGAGCCAGTTCTTCGCCGACCAGCCAGTGGCCCTCTCGACCAGAGCTTTGCAGGGCCTGGACCTCGCCAGGAGCACAGAGCTGTCGGCAGCAGCGCCCTGATCGGTCCTGCCGCCGGGCGGACTGTGTGATCGAATACATGAGCGAATAGTAGCTCGCTTGTAGCGCCTGGGCAAATGGGGTATCTTGAGCTCATCTAGCTGACCTCTCCTCAAGTGCAAGGAGGATGGCAAATGGCGACGGAGCTGAAACCCGAGCAATTGAAACGTTCCTGCGATCCTGAGCTGTTCGATTTCGAGACCACCGAAGAGTGTGAGCCCTTGCAAGGGATCATCGGCCAGCAGCGTGCGGTCAAGGCGCTAGAGCTGGGTTTGGGAATCCACGATTTCCGCTATAACATCTATGTGGCCGGCAGTTCCGGCACGGGCAAGACCTCAACCGTCAAGGGGTTCCTCGAGCGGGCCAGTGCTAGCGGTCAGCCGCCCTCCGACTGGTGCTATGTGCATAATTTCGATCGACCCTATTGTCCGATCTATCTGGAGCTCCCCGCCGGGATGGGCTGCCGCTTACAAGCGGATATGGGACGGCTGGTCAAGGTGCTGGAGCGGGCACTGCCCGATGCCTTCAACAGCTCCGAGTATCAGCAGCGGCGCCAGGCGATCGCCCGCCGGATCAACGAGCGCCGTGATCAACTGTTCAATGAGCTGGCCCAGCAGGCCCAAGAGGCCGGGTTTACCTTGCAGCGCACCGAGATCGGCATCAAAACCGTGCCGCTCCACCAGGGACAAGCGATGAGCGAGGAACAGTTCCTAGCGCTCGGCGAGCACCAGCGCCAAGCGCTGGAGCGGAAACAGCAAGAGCTCCAGAGCCAGATCACCGAGGCCATTCGCCAGGTGGGCCTGCTCGAAGAGGAGCGCGCCACCCAGATCGGCCAACTGGACGAAGAGGTGGCCACCTTCGTGCTCACCCCGCGCGTCGTCCGCCTGGAAGAGACCTACCACGACTGTCCCCGGGTGCTGAGCTTCCTGAAAGCGGCTCAGGCCGACATTCTCAAGAACCTGGGCGACTTCCTGCCGGAGAGCGCAGGTGCAAATGGCGCTTCCGCCGACTCCGCTCCCCCCTCCGCCCCGCCGGGCAACCCCGATCCGCTGCGCAAGTATCAGGTCAATGTGATCGTAGACAACAGCCAGAGCCAGGGAGCTCCGGTGGTGGTGCTGGAGAACGCCACCTATCCCAATCTCTTCGGCAAGCTGGAGCGACGCCTGCAGTACGGGGTGATGACCTCCGACTTCACCCTGATCCGCACCGGAGCGCTTCACCGGGCCAACGGCGGCTACCTGGTGCTCAACGCGGAGAATTTGCTCAAGTACTGGACCAGTTGGGAGTCGCTCAAGATCGCCATCCGCTCGCGGCTGATCCAACTGGAAGACCCCGGCCAGATGATGGGCTATCCCGGCGGTGAAGGGTTGCAACCTGAGCCGATCCCCCTGGATGTGAAGGTCATTCTCATCGGCAACCATGATATCTACCTGACCCTGCAAGCTTATGACGAGGAGTTCCACAAGCTGTTCAACGTCAAGTGCGACTTCGACGACCGCATGGACTGGCAAGAGGAGCATATCAAGCAGTTTGGCGGCTTCATCCGGGCGCGCTGTCAGGAGCGACGTGGCCTGAAGCCCTTCCACAAGTCGGGGGTGGCCCGCGTGGCGGAGTACGCTTCGGCGCTGACCGAGGATCAGCGCAAGCTCTCGGCACGCTTCTCCGACATCATGACCGTGGTGCGCGAGGCCAGCTATTGGGCGGAGCAGGCCGGTGCGCAGTATGTCTTGAGTGAACAGGTGGAGCAGGCCATCGAGGAGAAGATCTACCGTCACAACATGATCGAGGAGCGGATCCAAGAGATGATCGCCCGCGGCGACATCTTAGTGGACGTCGAAGGTGCGGTCGTGGGCCAAGTCAATGGGCTTTACGTGGTGAGCTGGGGTGATTTCACCTTTGGGCACCCGGCACGCATCACCGCCAACGTCTTCACCGGCAAGGATGGCTTGGTCAATATCGAGCGTGAGGCGGAGCTCTCAGGCAAGATCCACACCAAGGGTCTGCTGATCCTCAAGGGCTGGCTGGGGGAGCATTTTGCCTGGGACAAGCCCTTGAGCCTTTCGGCCAGCCTCACCTTTGAGCAGAGCTATTCTCAAGTTGATGGCGATAGCGCCAGCAGCACGGAGCTTTACGCCCTCATCTCGGCGATCTCCGGCACACCGCTCAAACAGGGCATCGCCGTCACCGGTTCGGTGAACCAGAAAGGCCAGATCCAGCCCATCGGGGGGGGTAACGAGAAGATCGAGGGTTTTTTCGCCGTCTGTAAGGCCAAAGGTCTCACCGGGGAGCAAGGGGTGATGATCCCACAGCAGAACATCGGCAATTTGGCCCTCAAGCGGGAGGTAATCGAGGCGGTACGTCGAGGGGAGTTTCACATCTGGGCAGTGCGGACGATCGACGAGGGCATCGAGCTTTTGACCGGCGAGTCCGCCGGTCAGCGATTGGAAGAGGGCAGGTTTGAGCAGGGAACGATCTATGAGCGCGTCGATCAGCACCTGCGGCAACTACGCCAGAACCTAGACGAAACCCATGGTGAGGAGGATGAGGAGTAACCGGCTCTTTTGGGAGCCGGCTTGAGTTATGTCCAACTCAGAATTACGGCGAACCTCGGAGTTGCAATTGTTGGAAATGGCCCAGCGTTTTTTCGATGCGGCGGCCGATCAGTTGGGTTTGGAAGAGCCGCTGCGGGAGTTGCTGCGCTATCCCAAGCGCAAGCTGACGGTGATCTTTCCCGTGCAGATGGACGACGGGAGCGTGCGTCATTTTGAGGGCTATCGCGTCCAGCACCATCCGGTACTGGGTCCGACCAAAGGCGGCATTCGCTACCATCCGCAGGTTACTATCGAGGAGATCGAGGCCTTAGCCGTCCTGATGACCTGGAAGACGGCGGTGGTCAGCCTGCCGCTGGGCGGGGCCAAGGGAGGCGTGCGCTGCGACCCCACTCAACTGTCGCTCGGTGAGCTGGAACGAATGACTCGGCGCTACGCCAACGAAATCAGCCCACTCATCGGGCCGGACATCGACATCCCGGCACCGGACCTCTTCACCGGCGAGCGGGAGATGGCCTGGATCGTGGACACGATCAGCATGCACCATCAGGGTCAGTATATGCCCGGACTGGTGACCGGCAAACCCCTAGTCTTGGGCGGATCGGAAGGACGAGATACGGCGACCGGTCGCGGCGGTTTCTTCATCGCTCAGGAGACGCTGAAGCACCTGAAGAGATCGCTGAAAGATGCGCGGGTCGCCATTCAAGGCTTCGGCAAGGTCGGCTCGAACTTGGCGCACTTCCTGCAGCAAGGTGGGGCCAAGGTCATCGCCGTCGGCGACGTGCGCGGCGGAGTCAAAAATGAGGCCGGATTGGACATCGCGGCCTTGCAGAGACACGTTAAGGAGAGCGGCTCGGTGGTCGAGTTCCCCGGGAGCGAGGCGATCAGCAACGAGGATCTCTTGGAGCTGGAGGTCGAGCTGCTCTTTCCCGCGGCGCTGGAGAACCAGATCACGGTAGACAACGCCGAGCGGATTAAGGCTCAGATGGTGATCGAGATGGCCAACGGTCCCACGACCTGGGAGGCGGACCAGTTGCTTTATGAGCGAGGCACCCTGGTAGTCCCGGACATCTTGGCCAACGCGGGGGGCGTGACCGTTTCCTACTTCGAGTGGGTTCAAGACCGCTCCTTCTATTTTTGGACCGCTGAATTGGTCGATCGGCGCCTCAAGCGAGTGATGGTCAAGGCCTTCCATAAGGTGCTAACCACCCATCTCCAACATCGGGTCGAGATGCGCACCGCCGCCTACATGGTCGCCATCGATCGAGTGGCGCAGGCGGCTCGAGCGCGTGGGTTGTACGCTTGACCTCCCTCAAGCTCTTGCTCCGGTCGGTGGCGAGCCTCGGCTTGACAGTGGCTGAGGCGTCTGGTATACTGCTTCCTAGTACTCGCGGAAGCAAGTAGATCGTTCTTTGAAAAGTGGATAGCATGGTGCGAGCGTATCACTCTAGGCGTTGGGGCTGCCCTCGGGCAGGCTCAACGTGACCTTGAGATACTTCTAGAGAGTATGATCCCGGCTCAGGATGAACGCTAGCGGCGCGCCTAATACATGCAAGTCGAGCGAGAAAGTCCCAAACACCTTCGGGTGGGCGGGGCGAGTAAAGCGGCGAACGGGTGAGTAACACGTAACTAACCTGCCCTCGCGACGGGGACAACTCCGGGAAACCGGGGCTAATACCCGATGGCATCTCCCGGTCGAAAGACCGGACGATTAAAGGGGCTTCGGCCTCGCGCGAGGAGGGGGTTGCGGCCCATCAGCTAGACGGTAGGGTAACGGCCTACCGTGGCAAAGACGGGTAGGGGGCTTGAGAAGGCGGCCCCCCACATGGGGACTGAGATACGGCCCTGACTCCTACGGGAGGCAGCAGTAGGGAATCTTCGGCAATGGGCGAAAGCCTGACCGAGCGACGCCGCGTGGGGGAGGAAGGCCTTTGGGTCGTAAACCCCTTTTCTGGAGGAAGAATAAACCTCGGAGGCAATGCCGAGGTGATGACGGTACTCCAGGAAGAAGCCACGGCTAACTCTGTGCCAGCAGCCGCGGTAAGACAGAGGTGGCGAGCGTTATCCGGATTCACTGGGCGTAAAGGGCGTCTAGGCGGCACGGTGTGTCTCCGGTGAAAGCCCTCGGCTCAACCGAGGGAGGTCCGGGGAAACTGCCGAGCTTGAGCGTCGGAGAGGGAAGTGGAACGGCTAGAGTAGCGGTGAAATGCGCAGATACTAGTCGGTACCTCAATAGCGAAGGCAACTTCCTGGCCGATGGCTGACGCTGAAGCGCGAAAGCGTGGGGAGCAAAGGGGATTAGATACCCCCGTAGTCCACGCCCTAAACGATGTCCGCTAGGTGTTGGGCTCTTTAATAGCAGCTCAGTGCCGCAGCTAACGCGTTAAGCGGACCGCCTGGGTAGTACGGCCGCAAGGCTAAAACTCAAGGGAATTGACGGGGGCCCGCACAAGCGGTGGAGCACGTGGTTTAATTCGATGGTAAACGAAGAACCTTACCCGGGCTTGACATGCACGTAGTAGGAGTCCGAAAGGATGACGACCTGTTTCGTAAGAAGCAGGAGCGCGCACAGGTGCTGCATGGCTGTCGTCAGCTCGTGTCGTAGGATGTCGGGTTAAGTCCCATAACGAGCGCAACCCCTGCTCTTAGTTGCCAGCAGTTCGGCTGGGCACTCTAAGGGGACCGCCGGTGAATAGCCGGAGGAAGGAAGGGACGACGTCAAGTCAGTATGGCCCTTATGCCCGGGGCCACACACGTGCTACAATGGGCGGTACAAAGGGTCGCCAACCCGCAAGGGGGAGCCAATCCCACAAAGCCGTCCTCAGTTCGGATTGGGGTCTGCAATTCGACCCCATGAAGCTGGAATCGCTAGTAATCACCGGTCAGCCATACGGTGGTGAATATGTACTCGGGCCTTGTACACACCGCCCGTCACACCAGCCGAGTGGGGATTGCTCGAAGTCCCCGTAAAGGGGCCGAAGGTGGTCTTCGCGAGGGGGGTGAAGTCGTAACAAGGTAGCCGTAGGAGAACCTGCGGCTGGATCACCTCCTTTCTAGGGAGATATAAGTCCTTAGAAACTTCAGATCTACTGCCGTGAGTAACTGATACCCCACCATGCTAGTCCGCTTTTCATCCCTTCACACTCTCAGGTTGATTGCAATATCTCCACCAGTCTCTCCAGCGCCAGCGCGCGCGAGCCTTTGATCAGGATAAGATTCTTTTCCCCGGCCAGCTCAGCCTGGATCAGCTCCGCTAATCCCTCAAGCTCTCCGGCTAATCTCACCCGCTCCGCGCTCCAACCCTGCTCGCTCCGGAGTGCTCGCCCAGTTCGAGCAGCCTCCTCACCCAAGCCAAAGAATTTATAGCTGCCGCCCCCCGGATCGTGTTGAACCAGCCGAGCCAGCTCCGCGGCAATCTCCCGGTGGGCTTCCCGGCTATGCGCGCCTAGCTCGAGTATTCCTCCAAAGACAAATATTTTTTGATACCCCGGCAGATGGAGCCGCGCCAGCGTGCGCAGTGCCTGTTTAGTCGCCTGAGGACTGGCATTATAACTATCATCCAGCAGCCAGCCGTAGCGCTGCGAATGCCTAAGCTGCAGACGGTGATTCACCGGCTCGAACTCGGCTAACGCCCGGCTGCAATCGGCCGGATCTACGCCTAGCACCCTGGCGAGAGCTGTGGCGGCTAATATGTTATAGACATTATGTCGCCCTAGTAGTTTGCTCTTGAGGAGGCAGTTGCCCTGGGGTGTCTCCAGCCTGAAACGCAAGCCTTCCAATGAGAAATCTTCGATCCGGCTGGCTCGCCAAGCTATGTCCGACCGATTGATCCCATAACCCAGCAGCCGGCAGGGCAGATCACCGGCCCGCGCGCTCAAGAACTCATCATCGAGATTGAGCAGGGCTAAGCCATCGGAGGGCAAGCTCTGAATAAGCTCCCACTTGGCTGCGGCCAGCGCCTGCCGATCCGGGAAGAATCCCAGGTGAGCGTCGCCGATGCCGGTGATCAGCCCCACCGTGGGCCTTAGAATCTGAGCCAGTTGCCCGATCTCACCGGGCCGCTGCAAGGCCAGCTCAAATACACCGATCTCCGTTTGGGAGGGCAAATTCAGCAGCGCCAAGGGCAGGCCGATCTCGCTATTATAATTTCCCGGTGAGCGGTAGACCCGCCGCCCGGCCCGGCGGAGCAGATGTGCCAGCAGCTCCTTGCTGGTCGTCTTGCCTGCGCTCCCGCTGATCCCAATGAGGGGAATGGCTAACTGGGAGCGATAGGCGCCTGCCACCTGGCGCAGCGCTCGCCCAGTATTCGGCACGCCGATCAGGTTATAGCCCACGTTGTCGGGCAGCTTCTGCCCGGACTGCACCAGGGCACCGCAGGCCCCACGGGCGAAGGCTTGGCGCAAGAATCTGTGCCCATCGGTCCGGCGACCGGGCAGAGCAATAAAAAACTGACCGGCCTGCAAAGTGCGGCTGTCAATAGAAAAACCGGTCGGACGAGTGTTTTCTTGGGGCCGCTGCAGCCGACCCCCGCAGGCCTCAGTCAACCGCGCGATCGTCAGCATGGTAGGGGCGAAGTAGGGGCGTATGGCCATACGCCCCTACTTCGGGATAAATGCTTCGCCCTGAGCTCTAGCAGTAGAAGAGCTGTTTGCAGTTGGACTTCTGCTGCTTCTTTGGCTGGGAGCTCTGCTCCTGTTGGGACGATTGCGCCTGAGTCTGGTTCGGCTCAATGCGGACTTCGACCGCCTGATCTCCAGAAAGCACCCAATCCTTGAGATGTTGGACATCGGTATAGTTGGACGGCTGGCTGGCGGAGCTGCGGGCCAGCCCTAACAGTTCCACGGTGAGCTGATCGTTGGTGCTCAGCCCTTCGATCACCTTGACCAGCTCGGAGAGGCTCTTGAAGATCGGTGCCGGGGCCCGATTGTTGTTGGAGGCCGAGGTGCGCCGGGGTCCACCGAAGGCGTGCAACACCAGCCGACGACTGTTCAGCCGCTGCGGCAGTTGCAAGGAGCCGGTGATTCGCACCTTGCCCCCACGGAAGGGTTGCAGATTCACCGTATAATTGATGGTATCGCCCGGATGATAGCTACGCTTATCCAGCTTGATGGACTGGACTTGCAGGGCACGCACCTTGCGGGTCACGCTCATGTCCAGCTCGATCTGGGTGAACTTGGGAGCCGCGAACTCATTGTGAGACAGGATAAAAACCACCTGAGCCGCTTGCAGCGGCCCGGCGACGGCGATATCGGAGAAACTGGCGAAGATATCCGAGCGCTTGAGGTCGGTCGGCAGCCCATCACCGCTGAGACGATAGGTGATGCGCATCGTCCCTGGACCGATGCGATCGAGTGATTGATCCACCGCGCTTAGCGTGCCGGAGAAGAGCAGGGAAGCCAGCAAATTCTCATCCGGAATGAAGTTGGACTTGAACTCGTGCAGCTTGCCAGTGTCCTGGTCTTTCACGCGGATGGTTACCCCGACGGTGCGCGGTGTCCGGCCCAGCGCGGCGCCCACCCCTTGAAAGCGGTCTTCCAAGATGGAGCCCAGGATTTGGTGACGATTGACCTGGGGGATCACAAAGGAGATCCGGGAGTTCTGGGCCGTGTCGAGGATCTGGGCGCCCGCCAGGAGCATCTGCGACTTCCCCTGGGCCAACAATTGGTGGCCGCAGGTGAGCAGCGTATCGGTCTTTTCGTCAATATAGGTGGTGGTGCAGACGAAGCCCAAGGTGATGTCGCCGTTGGAGAAGAGCAGTCCCACCGGACGGCCGGCTGCCAATTGGCTCATCTGCTGGCCGGCCGCGTCGACGCCCTGGTCGGCCATGGTGGCCAGGGGATAGAGCTTGGCGTTTAGTTGAGCTTCCAAGCCGGCAGCCAGTTGCTGCCGGAAGCTCTCCCTGGCGGGGTAGGCGATCGCTTCCTCCGGCAGGCCGAGAGTGGTCAGTTGGGACAGCAGCCGACTTGGCACGCCCTCCTTGAGCCAATTGAAGGCCCGTGGGCTCAGGCCACCGGCATAAAGCGGGCTGTTGGCCTTAACCAGGCCGGGGGGCAGCGTAAGCTGGCTGGTCTGTAATCCTGAGCTGGAGCGGGAGATCATCTGGCTGAGCTTGAGCATGGTCTCGATGGGGCGCACGAAGCCGATCGGATCAGGACTCTTGGAGTTGGCGAAGGCGCCGAAGAAGGCCCCGATCAGCTTGCCGTCGATGTAGATGGGTGAGCCGCTCATCCCTTGGGCGTAGCCGCCGGCCTTGCTGATCGCATCCCCGCTGGAGCGGATCAGGATATAATCATTGAGCTCGCCGGGGTTGTCCACTACGCCGATCACTTTGATTTGGAAGCTCTTCATCCCCAGGCGATCCAGGGTCGTCTGGCCGATGCCGGTCATGCCGGGCCGGATATCGCTAAAACGCATGAAGGGTTGAGGGCCGGCCATATCTGCCGACACCGGCGTGATCAGTGCTCCCAGACTCAAGGCCAACAAAGCAGCTAAGGCAACGACGCGGATGGTTTTCACAACTTCTCCTCCTTCGAGAACTAGATGATTGCTAAGCTAAACTGCCTCTACTGCGTATCTGGCGGCTCTGCTGGCCAGATTTAGCCAACTCGCTGCACGATCGCCTCTGCCCCTTCCTCCATACCGGCCACGGGCGTGATGCCGTGTGCTCGGAGAATGGCATTGCCCTCGGATTCATTGGTC
The DNA here is from genome assembly GCA_913053845.1 of uncultured bacterium. Taxonomy (GTDB): domain Bacteria; phylum Bipolaricaulota; class Bipolaricaulia; order RBG-16-55-9; family DRJF01; genus DRJF01. Next base: position 32,535 of record CAJXGD010000010.1, read on the forward strand.
CCGGTCAGCCGCACCACCAGGGGCAGCTTCAGTCCCAAGTCGCCGACGGCCTCCACCAGGCCCTGGGCGACCTGATCGCAGCGGGTGATGCCACCAAAGATATTGACCCAGATACCCCGGACTTGGCTATCGGCGGCCACGAACTCCAGCGCAGTTTTCATCTGCTTGGCGTTCGCCCCGCCGCCGATGTCCAGGAAGTTGGCCGGCCGACCGCCCTTGAGCTGAATCAAGTCCAGCGTGGCCATCACCAAGCCGGCTCCATTGCCTACCACGCCAATGGAGCCATCCAGTTTGACATACTGAAGACCGTGCTCGCGCGCCCGCCGTTCCAAGGGGTCTTCGGAGGCTGTCTGGCTCCAGCTCTGTAGCTCTCGGGGTATGTCATCGTCGTCAATGACGAATTTGGAATCTACTGCCACCAATTGTCCATCGGCACTCTGGGCCAAGGGGTTAATCTCGACCAGACTGGCATGATAACGGGTGAAGGCCCGATAGAGCTTCTCGACAACTTCGCTCAGGGGGCGGAATAGCTCACGCTCCAGGCCGGCGGCGAAGCACAACTGGCGCATCTGATAGTCGTGCAGCCCCTCCAAGGGAGCTATGTGAAACTTGTGAATAGCCTCTGGAGAGCTACGCGCCACCTCTTCGATATCCATGCCACCCGCGCTGGAAAAGATCACCACCGGAGCATGAGCCGAGCGATCGAGGGTGATACTGAGATAAAATTCGCGCTGGATGTCGACGGCCGGGGCGACAAGGAGCTCGGTCACCGCTTCGCCCTTGATGGTCAGGCCCAAGATTTGCTTGGCCTGCTGGAGCGCTTCCTCACGGTTGGTCACCAGCTTGACCCCGCCGGCCTTGCCCCGCCCGCCGGTCAACACTTGAGCTTTAATGACCACCGGGAAACCCAACCGGGCAGCGATTTGGGCCGCCTGCTCCGGGCGGGTGACCAACTGGCCCTCGGAGACGGGCAGCCCGACCTCTTTGAATAGCTCCTTACCCTGATATTCCTTGAGTTTCAAATGATATCCTTAGCCGGTTCGCTTAACTACTGTTGCTGGACCTTCTCGGCTTCCTTCTCGGCTTCCGCCTCGTCCTCGGCTTCCGGCTTCACATCTACCGGAGCCTCTGTGGCTGCCGAAGCGGAGTTCTTGGCCGCAGTAGCCTTGGTCTCTTCCAGCGAGATCTCGCCCTGCAGCTTGTTGGCCTCATCTTTGAAGGCGCGCAGCCCTTGGCCCAGGGAGCGGGCTACTTCAGGGAGTTTCTTGCCCCCAAAGAGCAGCAGCACAATCAGGAAGACGACCAGGATCTCCGGTCCAGAGAAGAAGTTCGCCTGGGTTACCGGCACCATCAATAAACTGTAAATCATAGAGTCCTCCATCGCGGATTTCCGCTTTGCTTTGAGCTATGCTACTCTAGCAGAACTGCCGGCCAAAGTCAATGTGACTCTCCAGCTTGACGCCGCTGCCAGGCGATTTGCAGTCCGCGCAGGGTCAGCAAGGGATCATAGAGCTCGATCTCTGGGATTTGCGCCATAAAGAACTGACCCCAGCCACCGGTGGCAATCACCCGCAGATTCTCTTCATACTCGCCGCGAAAGCGCACGATTAAGCCTCGCACCAGATCTATAAAGCCCAGCACGATGCCGGCCTTGAGGTTTTCCACTGTGTCACGACCGATGACGCTCTCCGGCGGCACCAGCTCGACGCCAAAGAGCTGCGCCGTGCGTTTGACCAGCGTAGTCGCGGCCAGTTCCATCTCCGGGGCGATCGCTCCGCCCAGAAAAGCACCGTCTGTCGAGACGAGATTGAAAGTCACTGCGGTGCCAAAGTCAATGACCAGCAAAGGGCCGCCGCAGCGCTCATAGCCGGCCAAGCAGTCGGCGATCCGGTCGGTGCCCACGGAGACCGGCTCGCTGACATCGAGCGGCAGCAGTTGCCAGTCATGCTGCAAGAAAGCCGGCTCCAGTTGGAAATAACGCTGGCCCATCTGGATCAACGCTCGGTGCAGTGAGGGCACCACCGAGCCGATGATCATACCCTTGATCTGCTGAGCCTGCAGGCCGGCCTGGGCCATCAGCGCCGTCAGGCTTAGCCCCAGCTCATCGGCGGTCAAATCCGCGCGGGTGGCCAGTTGCCAGTCGCCGCGCAGTACTTCGCCGGTGAAGACCGCCGCCCCAATCGTGGTGTTGCCCACCTTGAGTGCCAAGAGCATCACGGACCTCCTTAATCCAACCGGGTGAAGACTGAGCGGATGATGTCCCCGTACATCTTGAGGCGGGCCCGCAGCCCTTGTGAGAAGCCCCGCTTCTCCTCCTTCATCACGTGGGTGACCCCCCGCAGTTTAACCCGCTCCTCGGTCCAGTTCTCCTTGAACGACAGCTTGGTTAAAGCCATTTCTACTCCAAAATCCAGCCGGCCCAACACCCGCTTCAGCCGGTTCCAGAGTGCGCGGCTGATCACCCGTTGCCCGGAGAGATAAGGGGCATAGGTCTGGGAGATGTCGGTGTTCAGCCGCCCGTTTCTAAATACCCCAATGACCATGTCCGGGTGTTTCTGCTGATAAACGCCGATCAGCCCTTCGATATGCTCCGGGCGCAGCCCCACCAGGTCGGCGTCCAAGAAGAGCAGGATGTCATGATGCGCCAGGCGCACTCCCTCATCGAGTGCCGCGGCCTTGCCCACGTTGCGCGCCAGCGAGATGACTTCAACTCCCAGGCGCCGGGCCACCTCGGCAGTCCCGTCGGTCGAGCCGTCATCCACTACGATGATCTCGGCGATGCAGTCGGCCTGGCACAGCGGACGCAGGACCGCGCCAATGCGGGTGGCCTCGTTGTAGGCCGGAATGATCGCCGAAGCTGGGCCGACCTGCTCTGCTGCCAAGGTAGGGGCCAGCCCTGTGTCGCCCCTAGCTGGTGACGGTTGATTCATCTTCCTTAATTAACTGGGCCAAGGCCCCGGCGGCCTCCGCTTCGGCCACGCGGGCCACCGCTTGGCCACCTCGATAAAGCACCACAAAGCCGTTATGGCCCACCAGGCCATAGTCCGCATGGCCTGCTTCCCCGATGCCATTGACCACGCAGCCGATCAGCGAGACTTTTAAGGGCGTCTCCACCTCGGCCAACAGCTCTTGGGCCTGGGCCACTATTCTTTCCAGGCCAATGCCGATCCGCCCGCAGGTGGGACAACTGACGAACTGCACCCCGCGCCAGCGCAGCCCCAGCGCCCCCAGAATATCATAGGCCAGCTTGACCTCCGGCAGCGGATCGCCGGTCAGCGAGCAGCGCAGCGTGTCGCCGATCCCCTCTTCGAGCAGCGTGCCGATGCCCAGCGCCGAGCGGGCTACCCCGGTGGCACCGCTTCCGGCCTCGGTCACGCCTAGATGCAGCGGATATTTCACCTGAGCGGCGATCAGGCGATAGGACTCGATCATCACCCGCACATCGGTTGATTTAAGTGAGATAATAATATTCCTAAAATTTTGGCCTTCGAGTATCTCTATCTCGCGCAGGGCGCTCTCCACCATGGCTTCGGGAGTCGCCCCTTCGTACTTAATTAAGATGTCTTTGGCCAAGGAGCCGGAGTTGACCCCAACCCGTATGGGTATGCCGGTCGCTTGCGCCGCCTGAGTGACCTGCTCGATCTTGGCCTGCTGGGTGATGTTGCCCGGATTGAGGCGCAGCTTGTCAACACCCTGGCGGATCGCCTCCAGCGCCAGGCGATAGTCAAAATGGATGTCGGCCACCAGCGGGATCCCAATGCGCGCCTTGATCTGGCTCAGGCAACGGGCGGCATCCAGGTTGAGCACCGCCACCCGGATCAGCTCGCAGCCAGCCTTTTCCAAACGCTCGATCTGGGCGACCGTCTTGTCCACATCACGAGTGTCGGTGGTGGTCATGGACTGGACGATGATTGGCGCTCCGGCCCCAATGAGCAGATCGCGCACCTGAACGCCTTGGGAAGAGCGTCGCTGGATCGCTGCTATCATCGTGCCTCACCTGCCGTTTGAGCGGCATAGGACGGTCTCAACAGCTCTTCTTGCTCGCCGAGCGCTTCGCCGTAGAGCCCACCGATGTCAGCGCCGGTTACCCGCGCCCGCACCAGTTTGCCCTGCCAGTCCGCCGGTCCAGCCAACACGATACTCTTGTTATCACGGGTCTTGCCGCAGACCAGCCCAGGGCCGCCGCGTGCCGGCCCCTCGATGAGCGCCTCGACGGCTTGTCCCACCCGCTTGCTATTCTCTTCCGCAGTGATCCGCTTTTGCAGTTCCAGCAGGTGAGCCAAGCGCCGCTGCTTCTCTTCCGCAGGAACGTCATCCTGATATTTATAGTAGCTGATCGTGCCCGGCCGGGGCGAATATTTGAAGATATAGGCTCCGCCGAAGCGAGCCTGCCGCAGCAGCTCGACCGTTTGCTCAAAGTCCCGCTCGCTCTCACCGGGGAAGCCGACGATAATATCAGTAGTAATATTGCCCTGGGGGACGGCTGCTTTGATCCGGGCCACCAGATCGAGAAAGTAATCCCGGCTATGACCGCGGCGCATCGCTTGGAGCACCCGATCACTGCCCGACTGCACGGCCATGTGGACATGCTCACAGATGTTATTCGCCTCGCCCAGCACTTCGATCACGCCGGGGGTGATGTCCTGGGGGTTGGAGCTGGTGAAGCGCACGCGCGGGATGGGCAGTTGGGTCAGTGCCCGCAACAGATTGGCGAAGTTGATCTGAGGATCATCCAGATCGTTCCCGTAAGAATCTACATTCTGCCCCAAGAGCTGGACCTCTTGATAGCCGCGCTGGGCCAGGGTGCTCACTTCGGCGAGGATCTCGCCGGGCAGGCGGGAGCGCAGCAGGCCGGTGGTATAAGGCACAATACAAAAAGAGCAGAAGTTTGAGCAGCCCTCAGTGATAGTTACTTTGGCTTGAAACAAGCTGGCGCGCAGGAAGGGCAGATCTTCGATGTGCTCTGGAATCTTATCCAGGGCCATCACCGGCTGAGCCTGACGGCGACCGTTCTGGCGAACGCGGCGCGCTTGCTCGATCAGCCGGGGCAAATCAGCGATATTGGAGCTGCCGAAGACGAAATCTATCGTCCCATTGCGTCGGAAGAGCTTTTCGCCGAGCGCCTGGGCCACGCAGCCGCCGATACCCAAGAATAAGTCAGGGTTATTCTCCTTGAGCATCCGAATGACGCCGGCCTCCGAATAGACCTTTTCTTCGGGCTTCTCGCGCACCATGCAGGTATTAAAGATGACCAGATCGGCGGATTCAGGGGAGCCGACCAGCCGATAGCCCGCGCGGGCCAGCACGCCGGCGATCCCCTCCGACTTATGCTCGTTCATCTGGCAACCCCAGGTGTGAATATAGACCCGTTTAGCTCCGCGATTCATGGTGATTTCCACCGCAAAATATAACAGGAGACCTCTCCGCTGTCAACCGGCGCTGCTGCCGAGCGGGAATGGCAAGCACTTGCCACCGTTCGGTAAGATACTCCCGACCATGTCTGCTATTCTCACCGTGTATCCAAAAAGACCCTGGCGGCTGCTCCTGGCCCAATATCCCAACGAGCCGGCTCTCAACGTCTCGCTCGATGAGGCGATCGGCGAGTCGGTGGGCCGCGGGGCAGTGCCTCCTACCGTTCGTCTTTGGGAAAACGGAGAAACTTTGGTCTTGGGGCGATTCGAGTTGCGCGATCTTGACTTGGCTGACGGGCACTTTCTCAATTGGGCTAAGACTAACGATCTGGCGCTGCTGCGTCGGGTCAGCGGGGGCCAACTCGTCTGGCAGGGGCCAGGCGCGCTCAATTACTCCGTCTGCGTCCCGCGCCAGGAGCCCTACGGCATCCACCGAGCTTACGAAACGCTCAGCGCCGGGGTGGTGCAGGCGCTGACGCGCTGGGGACTGAGATGCAGCTTTGGCAGAGTGCCCGGCGCCTATTGCGACGGCTCGCACAATCTGGTGATTCACCAGCGCAAGCTGGCCGGGACGGCCCAGGCGCGTCGTAAAGGCTTCATACTGGTTCACGGCACGGTGCTCATTGATGCCGATTGGGAACGCATCTTGGGGCTCCTCACTGAATTCTATCGCCGGGCCGGCCAGGCGCGCTCTATCCGGCGCGCGGCGCTGACAACGCTCTCTGAGGCACTGGGCCGCCCGCTGACGACCGACCAAGCTAAGACCGCCTTTGCGGCAGGATATGCCGAAGTGCTGGGTCTCTCAGGTCGCTGGTCCCCCGATGCAGTGCCCTTGCCGGAGGAACTGAGGCGGGCGCGCGAGCTGGCGCACCAGTATAGTCTAAGCTCCCCGTCTCCAGTGTAACAGCCTCAGTTTGAGCTAAGGGTGCAGGCCCTGATCACCTTGCCTGCTCATTTGCTTCGACTCCATTGCTAGCTTTGGACAGCTAGACAGCCAGCGCCTATAATGCCTCTCTATGATTTGCATCTATCTGATCCGCCACGGCGAGACCGATTGGAATCGGGAGAGAATCTGCATGGGGCAGCGGGATATCCCTCTTAACGCCCTGGGCCAGCGCCAGGCAGAGCTGACCGCCCAACGCTTGGCCGATGAGCCATTTGACCTTATCTATAGCAGCGATCTTGCCCGGGCACTCCAGACCGCTCAGGCGATCGCTCAGCCTCATCATCTGGAACCGATCACCCGCCAGGCGCTGCGCGAGCTCGATTATGGCGACTGGGAAGGACTGGCCCGCCCCGAGATCGAGCAGCGTTGGCCGGAGGTCCGCGAGTTTAACGGCCGGCAAGAGGACAGCTTGGCCTTTCAGACCCCCGGCGGCGAGAGCCGACTGGAGCTCTATCGGCGGGCTACTCAAGAGTTCGAGCAGCTCTGCCGCCGTCATCAGGATCAGACCGTCGCCCTGGTGATCCATGGCGGGGTGATCCGGGCGATCGTCAACTATGTACTGAGCCAAGGGGTGCAGGCCCGCCAGGATGAACACTTCTATACTCCTAGCTTTGCCTGCGATAATTGCGGAGTGACATTGGTCAACATCCGGCGCGAGACGGAGCTACAGATCGCCTATCTCAACGACACCAGCCACCTGCGCACCCTGGCTGGTTGAGGCCAGAAACGCGCTGTATAATTGCCCATCATGTTCCGTAATGACCTCTTCTACAGCCCTTCCCAAGGCCGGATGAGCTTCGACCAGGTGCTCAAAGAGATCGTGACCATCATGGAGGAGGATCCCAAAGATCGCTATGAGATCATGGTCGGCAGCGATTCTCACTCGCTGCCTGGCGAGGTGAACTTCGTCTCGGCGATCATCGTCCATCGGGTGGGCAAAGGAGGGCGCTATTTCTGGTGCCGCCAGCGCCAGCAGCGCATCTATACCCTGCGGCAGAAGATCTATCACGAGGCCACGCTCTCTTTCGAGCTGGCGCAGTTGCTCATGGAGGAGCTACGGCTGCGCACGGTGCTCGATTACGATCTGGAGATACACGTGGATGTCGGTCGAGTCGGCAAGACCCGGGAGTTGATCGACGAAGTGGTGGGCATGATCGTGGGCTCCGGCTTCCAGGTCAAGATCAAGCCCGACTCCTGTGCCGCCTCCTCGGTGGCCGACAAACATGCCTAGCAAGTCGGCTGGCTCTCTGCTATACTACGGCTCAAATATCTTAACTATACCATTGGGAGGGTTATTCTTATCATGAGCATGGTGGACTGGGTGGCCACTTGGGCGTTGCTCGCCGGTTTGGCGGGCATTGTCTATGCGATCGCTTTGACTTTCTATGTGCTGCGTTTGCCTCAAGGTAACGAGCGGATGGGCGAGATCGCCCGGGCCATTCAACAGGGGGCGGCGGCCTATCTGAACCGCCAGTATGCGATCATCGGCCTGGTGGGGCTGATCGTCGCGATCCTGCTCTGGATTGGCCTGGGGTGGGCCACGGCGCTGGGTTTTGCCCTAGGGGCCAGCGCCTCGGCCTTAGCCGGCTATATGGGGATGACCGTAGCGGTACGCACCAACGTGCGCACCGCGGAAGCGGCCCGCTCCGGCCTGGCGCAGGCGCTCTCGGTGGCCTTCAAGGGCGGCGCGGTCACCGGCTTGCTTGACGTAGGGCTGGCCCTGTTTTCCATCGCCGGCTTCTTCCTGCTTTTGACCCACCTGGCAGGCTTCACGTTGGGAGAGACAATCAAGGCCCTGATCGGACTGGGTTTCGGTGGCTCACTGCTTTCGGTCTTCGCCCGCTTGGGCGGGGGCATCTATACCAAAGGGGCCGACGCCGGCGCCGACCTGGTGGGCAAAGTGGAGGCCGGCATCCCAGAGGACGATCCGCGCAACCCGGCGGTGATCGCCGATAACGTGGGCGATAACGTCGGCGACGATGCCGGCATGGCCGCCGACCTGTTCGAGACCTATGCCGTCACCACCGTGGCGGCGATGCTTTTGGGCCACCTGCTGCTGCCCAAGTTCGATGGTGCCGTCGTCTTTCCCCTGGCATTGGGGGCCGTCTCCATCATAGGCTCGATCATCGGCACCTTCTTCGTCCGCCTGCCGCGCAGCCAAAACATCATGAGCGCCCTCTATCTGGGACTGGGAGTCAGCGCCCTGATCAGCGTGGGCGCCTTCTATCCGGTGACCCGTGCGCTGATGGCCGGCAATGGGCTCTTCAGCCTGGCAGGGCTCTATGGGGCGGCGCTGGTCGGCATCGCGGTCACGGTGGGCCTGGTAATCATCACCGAGTACTACACTGCCGATCGCTTCGCGCCGGTGCTGCGCATCGCCAAGGCCTCGCTCACCGGCCCTGCTACCAACATCATCGAGGGGCTGGCGGCCTCGATGCGAGCTACCTTTCTGCCCATCCTGCTCATCTCGGCAGCCATCTTATTGGCCTATTGGGCTGCTGGCATCTATGGCATCGCCATCGGGGCAGTGGCCATGCTCTCTATGACCGGGATAGTGATCGCCTTGGACGCTTATGGGCCGATCACCGACAATGCCGGCGGCATCGCCGAGATGGCCCAATTGCCGGAGAGCGTGCGCCAGGTGACCGACCCCCTTGATGCAGTAGGCAACACCACCAAGGCGGTCACCAAGGGCTACGCCATCGGCTCGGCCGGTTTTGCCGCCTTGGTGCTCTTTGCCGCCTACGCCCAGGAGTTGGCCGCCACCGGCCACGCCGTCATCTTCAAGCTCTCCGATCCGAAGGTGATCGTGGGGCTCTTCTTGGGAGGCGCCTTGCCCTATCTCTTCGCCTCGCTGGCCATGAGCGCGGTAGGACGGGCGGCCGGGGCAATTATCGAAGAGGTCCGGCGGCAGTTCCGCGAGATCAAGGGGATCATGGAGGGCAAAGCCAAGCCGGACTATGCCGCCTGCGTGCGTATTGTGACCGCGACCGCGCAGCGAGGGATGATCGCCCCGGCGCTCATCCCGGTGCTGGCGCCGGTGATCGTGGGGCTAATCCCCTTCTTGGGCATCAAGGCGTTGGGAGGGATGCTGGTCGGCTCGATCATCACCGGGCTTTTCGTCGCCGTCTCGATGACCACCGGTGGGGCAGCCTGGGATAACGCCAAGAAGTACATCGAGTCGGGCAACTTGGGCGGCAAGGGCTCCGCCGCTCACCAAGCGGCGGTCACCGGGGACACGGTGGGCGATCCTTATAAGGACACCGCCGGCCCGGCGATCAACCCCATGATCAAGGTGATCAACATCGTGGCCTTGCTGATCGTGCCGTTTTTGCGGTAAACCTACGGTGCACTCGTTCTGTTTCCTCGGCACACGCACGCGCCTCTCGCTGTAACCGCTCTTGTCCGGTCTGAGCATCTCACTCTTAGCCCGCTTGACTATGAGCTGCTTTTCTGCTATACTCCATCTATGATTTGTTACTCGAGGGTGGCCTTGGCCAACCGAACGGGAGCCGATCAGATGCTATGGCTAGTCTAGACAATGATTTGACGGTGCCGCATCGAGAGCCTTCTCAGTCACACCGTGCAGGTCGTTCGTCGTCAGACAGTCAAATCCGAAGCAGAAAGGTAGGGAGATCTCTCGATGCGTACTGGAACCGTCAAATGGTTCAATGACGCGAAGGGCTTTGGTTTTATCCAGCAGGATAATGGCGAAGCTGACGTCTTTGTTCACTTCTCATCCATTCAGGGTGATGGATTCAAGACGTTGCGTGAGGGCCAGAAAGTCGAGTTCGACATCGAAGATAGCGCTAAAGGTCCACGAGCGGTAAATGTGACCGTCAGGGACTAAAGCAAGCTAGTGCTATAGGAATAGGCGAAACCCCAGGGTCGGTCAACCGGCTCTGGGGTTTCGTGCTTTTTATAAAGTCTGCCTGAACAGGCTCCAACAGCACCCCACTCCCTGTCTGCAATCCCGTCGCTGCAAACACCGTCTTACCAACGCTGAGAATCGGTACACCCTAGGGGGACGGGTGTCCTAGGTCCGTTAACTTACAATTAACGGACCTATAAGTCAGCTTTGATCTCAGCGACGCTCCGATTTACGCCCGGCGGTGCGCGCCTCGCCCTCAAGCGGTTGCAGCTCCCCAAAGACTCGCGTTGGCTTCCACTCACTCAACCTCTGTCGGGCATCATACATATCAACGTTACGCTGAGCGTTAATCCATAACTCTGGCGTAGTGTCCAACGCCGCAGCCAGCTTCATCGCCACCTCGGGCGAGATGCCGACATGACCATTGACAATCCGACTGAGATGCTTGCGCGAGATGCCTGCTGCCTCACTTAATGCACGTAGCGACACGTCTTGCGGCTTAAGATACATCTCCTTGAGGATTGTTCCCGGATGCGTCAGACGTCGGTTCGTCGGAATCATCGTTGCTCCTCCTCAGTGATAATCTTCATGCTTCACGTTGATCACGCTTCAGCTCGCAAATCTTCAATCTGATGGCTTAGTAGCTCGATCACCTGAGTCTCACCATTGCCCAACTGCTGGCTCCCTGACGTTGACGGGAGACGCTCGCTCTGCCCCTTGCGCTTGATCATCCTCTATTCCGGCCGACGGCAAACTCACCGAAAACCCATCATCTTCCAACTGACGCAGACGGTCGAATATCGGCCTCCGTCGGTGAGCACTTTACCCCATGCTTCCCCTGAAGTGACTCACCTGGAAGCCGCCGGCGCATTCTCTCCTTGGACTTTTGACTCGCTGAGACGGGACGCACTAGAATGCGTCGGAGGTGGTTCAAGTGGCTGGCCAGCTCGCGTGCGGGGTGCGGATTAACTCGCACCCGTTAGGTAAGCTAGCGTGCTTTGGAACTTCTTGAAGGCAAAAAGCTTCTTTCTTTATAGTCATACATTTCGCGGTGAACCATGTCTCAAAGGAGGGTGATCGCTCGTGCAGACGATTGAGGAACAGCTAGAGGCAGCGAGACAAAGTTTGCTCGATCTGACGATGCGAAATCGGCTCTTGAACTATCGCCCTACCAAGCTGAAGACGATTCGAGTGGTGGATGAAATCCCAAGAGAGGTGTACGACATCTTGGTCCTCCAAGAAGGAGTGATGAAATTTCGGCCTAATAGTGAAGAATCCTTAGAAAACAGTATATCTTCGCCCTCAGAAATAGATGAGGAGGGACCCACCAAAGCTGAATGGTCGGGGCTGTGGAACCTACCTAGCCCCGAGGAGCCTCTGGAGGACCGTTACACCGACCACTTTCTCCAGACAAGGTTAGACGGTGAAGGGCTTCAGCGCCGGTTGTTTCACATAAGCCAACAATCTCGAATGGTGCTGGAAGAACAAGGATACACCATCCTATTCTTGGCCATCGGATACCTCGAATGGTTCGAGAGCCAAGCAGCACAACATAGCCGCCGGGCTCCCTTGATTCTGGTCCCGGTTGAGTTAGAGCGGACGAGAGTTCGAACAGCGTTTAAGCTACGTTGGACGGGCGAAGATGTTCAGAGCAATATCTCACTGCAAGCGAAGCTCTTGGAACAGGGCATTGATCTCCCCGAATTTGAGACGCCGGAGAAGAAGAAGGACGTTGACCAGTATTTTCAGGTTATCGCAGAAGCTATTTCAGACCGTTCACAGTGGCAGATCCACAACGATATCTATCTTGACTTCTTTAGTTTTGCGAAGTTCGTCATGTACAAAGACCTCGATCCCACAGCGTGGCCTATAGGAAAATCCCCTGCCGAGCACCATCTCATTCAAGCGATTCTCTCTCCCAGCTCACAGGAATCCTTCCCACAGGGATTTTCAGAGGACGAGGTAGACCAGAAATTGACGGCTCGGGATGTCCACCATGTTATGGACGCCGACTCCTCACAGATCGCGGTCATTGAGGACGTGAAGGCCGGACGGAACCTTGTGGTGGAAGGTCCTCCCGGAACGGGCAAATCGCAAACGATCACCAATATCATCGCTGAATTGCTTACTATGGGGAAGAGTGTGCTCTTTGTCAGTGCGAAGATGGCAGCGCTCGAAGTCGTCAAAGGTCGGCTCGACCAAACCGGTCTCGGTGATTTCTGCTTGGAACTTCACAGTCGCAAGACTAAGAAACGGGAAGTTCTCAAGGAGCTTGAGCGAACGCTATTTCACCCCCCGACTCCCCCAGGCTTGCTTGATGAACAATATGATCAGATCGAGGTCCTTAAGGCCGACTTGAACGGCTATGCTCGTGCTCTGCGCGAGCCCCTTGGAGAGCTTCAGCATTCCCCATTCGCGTTGTTCTGTTTGAAAGAGAAGGCGCAGAGGCACTTTCAGAAGGTGGGGCGGAGCATGCCACGGATTAAATTGCCTAATCCAGAGTCTTGCACCCCTAAAGCCTGGGTCGCTGCTCTCTCGAAGCTGACGCAACTCGCAGATATGGTGTCTCTGCTGCGACCACTGGAAAACCATCCGTGGAGGGGATGCAAACCCTCCAGAACCGTCCTACCAACAGACGTTGAAGAAATCGGAGCGCTTTTGAAAGAGTGCAAGAAACAAAAAGAGAACCTCGAAAATGCTCTCAGCCGCTTGCATCAACAGTTTGGAATCCAACCTGTTGAGATTCTAGCCGGCGTAAACCAAGCTCTCGAAGCCGCGAATGTTATGACCGACGCCGTTCCTGTGGAGCGACATGTTCTGATGAACGAAGCTTGGGATCAGACAAACCGAAATGCGGAAGCGCTTATCCAAAAAGCGAGGGATTATCAAGTTCAGCGTTCGTCAATGCTTTCGAAGTTTAGAGAAGAGATTTGCAACACGGATCTCGCTTCACTGCTCAGAGAGTATAAATCCCTCTCGACGAGCCCCTTCCGGATCTTCAATCGGCGCTATCGCGGGTTGAAACGTGAGATTCATGCACTTTATAGAGAAACGCCGGAAAGGCGTCGCAAGGAGATTGTCCTCGACTTGGCCCAGGCGAACCAGTGCGTTCGGATTGAGGGAGAGCTCCGGGAAGCTGAACCGGACGGACACTCGTGGTTTGGGAGACTTTGGGAAGGAGGGAGGAGCGACTCACAACGACTCCACACATTCTCAAAGTGGGTTGTCTCATTTCGAGAGGCACTCTCGAACGGGATACTGACCGACAAAGCCGTGCAGGTCATTACACAAGGATTCTCAAAAGGAGTCCTACAGGAGGTGATTGCCGATCTCACCACGGCCGGAAAAACGTTTCTCAAACGATGGAACGAATTAAGGGAGCGTCTCTGCTTCGAAGACGAAACGATTCTCGGTAGCCCCATAGAACAGACGAGCTTCTCTGATATGGCAATGTACATCGACCGCTGGCTAGATAACCTTGCTCGGATCACGCGCTGGTCTCAATTTTGCTCTGCCCGAGCGTCGTGTTTGCAGAGCGTGGCTGAACCTATGGTTAGCATAATCAGTGAGGGTAAGCTCGAACCGGATGATGTCATCCCATGTTTTGAAGCGAGTCTCGCAGACAGCCTCCTTCAAATAGCTTTTGAGTCACGACCTGAACTCCTCAACTTCATCGGCGAGATTCATGAACACAAGATTGAGCGGTTTAGGGAACTCGATCGCCAATCACTTGAATGGAATCGTCACCGAGTTGCTTTCCAACTCTATCAAGACTGCCCTCGTATTCCGAACGGTGCATCGCCCGGTTCAGAAGCGGGGATCATTCTGGGAGAAATCAATAAGAAGCGCAGGCATATGCCGATACGCAAGCTCCTATCCCTTGCGGGTGGATTGATACAGAGGATCAAGCCCTGTTTTATGATGAGCCCTTTGTCAATTGCCCAATTCCTCGATCCCAAGACTGCGCAGTTCGATGTAATCATCTTCGATGAGGCAAGCCAGGTGAGACCGGAGGACGCGCTCGGCGCGCTCCTCAGAGGAAGACAGGTGGTCGTCATGGGCGACACGAAACAGCTCCCCCCAACCAGTTTCTTTGATCATCTTATTGAAGACACAGAGGATGAGGAGACTACAACTTCTATCTCCGACGTCGAAAGCATTTTGCACCAGTGCAGACGATGTTTCCCAACGAAGATGCTGCGTTGGCATTATCGCAGTCGGCATGAGTCTCTGATTGCCGTTTCAAATCAGGAATTCTATGATAATAATCTGCTTATTTATCCGTCGGTTACCGATCATGCCACTTATCTGGGCCTCCGGTTCGTTCATCTCCCTCATGCCGTCTATGATCGAGGTCGCAGTTCAGTCAATCGAAAGGAGGCCCGAGCGGTCGCTGAAGCAGCCGTTGAGCACTACAAACTGTTCCCTGACAAGAGTCCAGGTCAGCGCATTAAGAAAGCTATTGAAGGTGGAGTCGCCGTTGCGGAGGCTGGTGGTAAAATAGAGAGGCGGAACGCCTTCCTCTGGCCCACAGGGAATAGCACCCCTCCTGTGCGGCGTCGCATCGGTGATCTTTCGCCAAAGATCGAAATGATCTGTCCCGAAGAGATTGAAGAGGCCATCGCGCTCGTTCTCCGTCACCAATTTGATACTCGGTCCGAAGACCTAGTAGTTCAAGTCTCTCGTCTTTTCGGATTTAAGGCTACTCGAGATACGACGGCCAAAGTGATCCTCCACATTGTAGACCAAATGATTGAGAAGGGAAGACTCGACCGCTTACCCAATGGGATGATCCATCTCATTGACTCGTGGCGGTTACGGAACTGATAGCCGGAGGTACCGAGTTGGACGGCAACTTTGGGTCCACATTGGGCAAGCAGGCCGGAAGAGAGCTGGCGGCGGTCTTGGAGCCGCTGTTGATGGTCGGGGTTGGGCTGACGGCCTTTGTGCTCGCTGATCGGGTGCTAAATCAGGTGGGGAATGACAAGGATAGAAGAGCTCAAGGGTGCGCTGCAAGGTGCGCGTTGGGTGCATGCTGATGAGGGCTCCGGGCTGGTCTTTGTCTGGCTAGGTGGACACGGCGCCACGTATACACCTCGGAGCTAAAACAGGTGATAGGCTCCTTTATGCTGGGCGGTGCCGCTAACCATCCAACTTTTGAGTTGGTAGGAGCATTGCCTCCATTCGTGTTTAGGGGAGCATCACAACTTTGCCACACTCCCCAGCGGCCATCAGCGCAAAAGCTTTTTCGTAGTCGTCCAGTGCGAAGCGATGGGTCACCAGCGGGGCCAGGTCCACAGCACCGGAGCGCAGTAGGCCGCGTGCCTGATACCAGGTTTCCCAGAGGAGGCGACCGATGATCCCATGGACCGTCACCCCTTTAAAAATGACCAGTGAGTCGAAGTCAAAGGACACCGGCCGGCTGGGTAGACCCAAGAGCGCCACCTCGCCGCCCGGCTTGAGCACGGTGAAGCCGTCGCGCAGCGCCGAGGCTGCGCCGGACATTTCTAGTAAGACGTCCACCCCTTCACCCTCGGTCTCGGTCAAAATGGTCTGGACGATATCGCTCTGGGCGGCGTTCAGCACCAGGTCGGCACCCATCCGTTGGGCCAACTCCAGCCGATAGGGACTGATGTCGCTGGTGTAGACCGAGCGGGCACCGATCGCCTTGGCCACGGCGATGGTCATCAGCCCCACCGGACCACAGCCGGTCACCAGCACCTTCTTGGAGCGCAGGTCCACGGTAAAGGCCGTATGCACCGCGTTGCCGAAGTTCTCCTGCAGCGAAGCGATCTCGGCCGGCATCCCCGGTGGATCCACCCAGGCGTTGAGAGCCGGAATGGCCACGTATTCGGCGAAGCAACCGTCACGGTCCACCCCCAAGATCCGGGTGTGGCGGCAGAGGTGGCCGCGGCCGGTGCGACACATATCGCAGAGGCCGCAGGTCACGTGGCTCTCGGCGGAGACCAGGTCGCCGATCTGCACCTCGGCCACCTCGGCGCCCTTATCGACTATCTCACCGCAGAACTCGTGGCCCACGATCAGTGGCGGCTTGAGTCGCCCCTGGGCCCAAGGATCCCAGCGATAGATGTGCAGGTCGGTGCCGCAGATCGAGCTGGCCTTCACCTTGACCAGCACGTCATGCGCTCCAATGGTCGGCAGCGGCACGCGGCTCAGCCGCAGGCCCGCTGCGGCCTGGGGTTTGACTAAAGCTTTCATCGTCTCGGCCATAGATTGACCTCCGTTCGTTGCCTGATTCTAAGTAGCAGCGACTGACAAAAGCAATGAGCCAAGTCAAGGGGGAGGCGACTTGCCCTTAGCACGGCAGCGGTTTTATACTCAGCCATGAGAGTCTACCGGGGAGGGAGGTCGGTCTGGAGATGAGCAGATCAGGAGGTTGGCCTAGGGCGCTGGCCCTGGCGATGCTGATCGCGCTCGGTGTGGTCTACTCGGCCACCCAGCTTGGCCGGGGGGCGGTCGGCGCGCAAGTTGAGCTGCAAATTTATGATCTAGCCGGCCAAGCGGTCTATGACAGCGGCCCGCTGCGGGGCCGGACCCTCCAATGGGATTTGCAGAATAATGCCGGCCAACTGGTGGCCAACGGGGTCTATCTCTATCGGCTGATCGTCTGGGACGCCACCGGCCGGGTGAGCTATAGCCCACTGAAGAAACTTATCGTGCTGCGCTAAAATTCCAGGGCCCCGCTCACCGCCGTGGGCCGCGTGGGCGCAGCCGCCTGCGGGCCGTCCGACCCAGCGGCGAAGAGGATCACCCCTTGGAGGCCGTAGTGCTCATCTTCGCCGGCTCGCAGCTAATCTACTCCAAGTACGATCGCTACGGCCCTTATTTCAACTACAACGATCTCTATCTCTACGATCTCAAGACACGCAAAGAACGGAGGCTCACCTGGGGCCAGCGGGCCTACAACCCGGCCTTCACCCCAGATGGGGAAAACGTGCTTTTCGCCAAGGCCGGCCAAGGTGATCAGACGCCTTCCCTGGCCCGACTCGACCTGGCGACGGGCCAGACCGAGCTGGTGCAGAAGTTCGATGAGAATACGGTCATTGATACTTTCGCGCTTTCGCCCGACGGGAAGGAGCTGGTCCTCTCCATCTGGAAGCGCCCCGGCTATCTGGATCTCTATACCCTGCCGGCCAAGGGCGGTGAGCTGAAAGCTATCACCCAGGACGTGAACGAGGATTTCCGGCCCAGTTGGTCGCCCGATGGGAAATACATCCTCTTCGATTCGGCCCGGCATGATCTGCTCAATCTCTACGCCTATCGCCTGGCCGACGGTCAATTTTTCCAGATCACCAACACCCTCTCGCTGGCCATTGAGCCGCACGTCTCGCCGGACGGCAAACAACTGGCCTTCCTGGGCTACGGCGATCGGGGCTATGACTTGCAGATTATGCCCTACGATCCGTCCAGTTGGAAGCCGGTCAACTTCAAGAAGGAGACGATTCCCGCCTGGCCGGGCTTTCCCAAGACCGACTATCCGGTGCACAATTACAACCCGCTGCCATTGCTGCTCCCCAAGTACTGGGTGCCGATCCTCAGCGAGGAGCGCGCCGGTCTGTCCACCGGTGGGACCGATGCGCTCTACCGCGAATCCTACTCGCTCGAGGCCGGCTACGACTGGAGCGCGGGTGGGCCCTTCGGTTCGCTGAGCCTGAGCAGCGAGCAGCCCTTTTCGTCTGTTGTCCTCTCACTCAACACCGGCCTGGAGCCGGAGGGCAACTGGCAAATACTGGGGCTGCGCTACTCGCTCTTCCAGCGGCTCTTCAGCAGCTCGACCGTCGCCCTGCAGCTGCGGCGCAGCGACTTTGGTGGGGTGAGCCAGGCGCTCTCCGGCTCCTGGAGTTACTTCAATCGCTCCGGCATGGATTTGACCTGGGATGACCTGACGCTCTCGCTGAACGCCTCGCTCAGCCATCGGGTGGCTAAGAATGTCTTTCATCGGCAAGCGACGCTGAGCGCGCGCGATCTCATCCGGCTGCCGGTGATTGACCTTGCGGGTCCGCAGCAGTTGGCGCTGCGGGTGACGGCCGGCTGGAGCGATCAGGCCAAGCGCTTTGCCCTCGGTGGGAACCGAGGGCTTTTTATGGTGCGCGGCCAGGCGCGCGGCGTGCTGCGCGGCCGCCGAGCAGCGGCGATGAGCTTGGAGTATCGCTTCCCCTTGGTGGCGATCGAGCGCGGCTGGGGGCTTCGACCGATCTTCCTGGATAAACTGCGGGCCAGCGTCTTCTTCGATGCGGCCACGGCGGGAGCGACGCTAGGGAGCTCGCCGGTGACGATGGACTATGGGGCGGAGCTGCAGGTGCTCTTCACCACCGGCTTCACCGGGCGGCGCAGCCTGCGCTTCGGCATAGCCCAAGGGTTAGGCGAGAAGAGCCCCAGCTTCTATTTCGGCTTCGGGTCGGCCTTTTGAGCAATACAACTTCGGTTTTAGATGGCTGCTGAGCGCTCGCGATGGTCGCTCTGCTCTCTTCGCTGTTAAGCGCCTATTTGTCCGTCCGTTGCGGCTTGAGACCGTAATGTCGGGGTCAGATGGTGCTACCCAAGGAGACCCGCGAGGCTCTGGGGCTAGAAGAGAGGGCGATCCGTTCGTGATCGTGCTGCAGAAGGAGAGGCAGGCCTCATCGCCACACCGGGAAGCTACGCGGCGCTCACTCGGGGCTTGCTACGCGGCACCTGGGGCGAGAGCAAGGAAGCGGCCCGACTCCGCGAGGTATACAGGCTGCGCAGGCCAGATGCACTGTTGCCCGGCACCGCGCTCGGCGCGGCCGCTGGGGCGTTTCTCACCAACGACGCAGCGTTGAAGCTGGTCAAAGCGGAAGGGATCGCCCTGTTGCTATTGGACGACTATCTGGAGAGCACAGCGTCAGGCTAAGAGGTCACCGAGGAGCTGTACCAGCTTGACCGGTCCGATCTCGGCTCGGGCTCTACCGTCAGCGGGCGGAGTTGATCACCCAGAACGGGAAGGACTTCGAGGCGATCCGTAAGCTGAAACCCTTCTCTCTGCTGGTCGTGCCGGCCTAGGGGTTGTTGACTTTGGCTCTAGGCCGGTCTATGATCTTATTCGTAAGATTGGAGGGATGCAATGGCAACCGTGGCAGCAACCAAGCTCTCTAGCCGA
>CAJXGD010000011.1 GCA_913053845.1 uncultured bacterium
CACCGGGATCAAGGGACTGCACGGCTTCACCGTCCTGGCCAGCGTGATTGACAATGCGACTGGAAAAGTCTCTTTCGCCGCGGTCAATCCGTCCGGAGGGGCGACCGGGGGAGCGATTGTGCAGTTCTCGCTGGCGCAGAAGGGGAACGGCTCCGGCACGGTGAAGATTGATGCGAGCAAACTGGTCTTGGGCGATGGCAATAACAACGCCATCTCGGTGAGCAGTGTCAGCGTAGGCAGCGAGACGATCAGCATCCCGTAAGGGGAAAAGCCTCGCCAAGCAGAGGGAATATGAGCACACGCGCAGGCCTCATCGTCCCACGGTGGGGCCTGCGGTTTTCTGACTAGGAATAGGGTATGAGTTCTAAGTTGATGCGAAAGTGCCTGAGAAAGCTTAGACCAAGTAAGCCGTCCAGGTAACTGCGTGGTGGCAGGTCATGCACCGGAGCCTGCACCTTCTCTGCCTCTTCCCCGCCTAGGCTGAGAGATTTCAGGGTGACCAGCGGGGCCCTTTCCACACCACTGGCCGTGACCATATCCACCCGCTCCTTCGCCTTTTCCGGCTCATAACCTAAAGCCCCGGCGATCTCCCAGGGGATCATCGTGTATGTCGCCCCGGTATCCAGAGCCATCCTGGCCGTCTCCAGAACTCGGCCTCTCAGGGTCACATAGACGACTATGACCGGCGCTGCAGGATCAAACCTTACCCGAGCCATGGCTGGTAAAGGCTACCGCATACCCTTCCTTGGGGATCTCACCGGTATAGAGGGTGCAAACGTGTTTACCTTGCTCGATTTTGCCCAGCCCCTTATAAATCTCATCTCGGCTCTTGCTATGCCGGATCACCTTCACCCTCTTTGGCGCCCCTTCTTCATCCGTCTCTAAGACCTCGGCCAAAACCCATTCACTTTGGTAAATTTGGGACAGCTCTTCAATCCCCATGGTTTTCACCTCTCTTATTTTCAGTCTAAACGAAGTCATGGGCCACTTCAAGTGGCCCCGCACGGATAAGGAGCGTCAGGGCCTTTGGCCTTTATCGGGGGAATCGCTAAACTAAAGATGGGGTGATTACTCATGACCCAGCTCGAGACGCCGATCAAGTTCAGCTACCGAGATTATCAGAACTTGCCCGAGTCGGAGACCAAGCGCTACGAGCTGTTGGAAGGAGAGTTGGTGATGGTCCCAGCGCCCAGTTGGTTTCACCAGTCGATTGCCGGAACGTTATTCCAGTTGTTGGCTCAATTTGTGAGGGGAAAGGCGCTAGGAGAGGTCCGCTTCGCCCCCTTGGACGTCGTCCTCTCCGAGGAGGACGTAGTCCAGCCGGACATCCTGTTCGTCTCCAATGAGCGCAGGAGGATCATCCACGAGGATGGCATCCACGGTGCGCCGGACCTCCACATCGAGATCCTCTCCCCCACTACCGCCGGGCGCGACCGCACGCTCAAGCGCACCCTCTACGCCCGCCACGGTGTGCGCGAATATTGGCTAGTCGATCCCGAGACCAAGACGATTGAGGTGCTCAGGCTGGGACCGCAGGGTTATCAACTGGCCGGGCATTATGAGCGGGGTCAGACGCTGCGCTCGCCGCTCTTGGCCGGTCTGATCATCCCCTTGGACGAGGTATTTTAAGCGGCCGGGGCGAAATGGCCGGCAGTACCGTCCCCCGCTGGCGCTCCCGGTCTGAATCGGATATACTAATATTCCTCATGAGCCCAACATCATCCGTTTCTTCTACCTTAACTCGCACCGATATTCGCAATATAGCCATCATTGCCCACGTGGATCATGGCAAGACCACGCTGGTTGACGCCTTGCTGCGCCAGACCCAAACGCTGAATCCGCGCCGCGAGCCGGTCGAGCGGGTGCTAGATTCGCTCGACTTGGAACGCGAGCGGGGCATCACTATCAAGGCCAAGAACGCCAGCATCGTCTATCGGGGGGTTAAGATCAACATCGTAGATACCCCCGGCCACGCCGACTTCGGCGGTGAGGTGGAGCGCACCTTGCGCATGGCCGACGGCGTGCTCCTGCTGGTAGATGCCGCCGAAGGCCCACAGCCGCAAACCAAATATGTGCTGCGCAAGGCGCTGGAGCTGGGCTTGCGGGCCATCGTGGTCTTCAACAAGATAGATCGCCCGGAGGCCAATCTGCCTCAAGTGGAAGAGAAGACGCTGGAGTTGTTCTTCGAGCTGAACGCCTCCGAGGCCCAACTGGATTACCCGGTGGTCTATACCTCGGCAACCCAGGGCACGGCGACGCGTGATCTCCGCGTGCCCGGCAGCGATCTGGTTCCCCTGTTGGATGCCATCTTAACTGAGCTGCCCGCGCCGCAGGTTCGGCTGGATGAGCCGGCGCAGTTGCTCGTCTTGGCGCTGGAGGCCAACAGCTATTTGGGCAAGCTGGGCGTGGGCAAGCTGGAGGCCGGCCGACTGCGCAAAGGGCAACGGGTGATGCAGATCCGTGCTGACGACAGGCGCACGGTGGGCACGGTCACTGAGCTGCTCGTTTTCCAGGGGTTAAAACGTCTGCCGGTCGAGCAGGTCGAGGCCGGGGAGATCGTCGCCGTGGCCGGTCTGGGCACGATCGGCATCGGCGAGACGATCAGCGACGCCGCGCAGCCCCGCAGACTCAAGCCGGTGCAGATAGATGAGCCCACGGTGCGGATGACCTTTGGGGTCAACACCTCACCCTTCGCCGGTCGCGAGGGCTCCTATGGCGGCTCACGGCTGCTGCGCGAGCGGCTGCTCAAGGAGACAGAGACCAATGTCAGCTTGCAGGTGACACTCACCGATGCCCCCGATCGTTTCCTGGTCGCCGGCCGCGGCGAGCTGCACTTGGCAGTTTTGATCGAGACGATGCGCCGCGAGGGCTTTGAGCTGCAGGTCTCCCAGCCGGAGGTGGTGCTCAAAGAGGTCGCCGACCGGCTCTGCGAGCCGGTGGAGTTGCTGACCATCGAGGTGCCCGCTCGCTACGAAGGGGTGATCATGGAGGAGCTGGGCGAGCGTCGGGCCAATTGGCAGGAGATGCAGCCCACCGCGCATGGCACCGTTCATTACACCTTCCAGATCGCCACCCGCAACCTGATCGGTCTGGGCAGCGCTCTGCTCAGCCGCACCAACGGGACGGCCATTCTCTATCATCGCTTCGATTCCTATCAGCCGATCCGAGATAAGCGCACCCGGCGGGTGCACGGCTCGTTGGTCTCGATGATGAACGGGATGACTACCACCTATGCGCTCTACAACTTGCAGGAGCGCGGCACGCTCTTCGTGGGACCAGGCGTCAGCGTCTACAATGGTATGGTGATTGGCCAACATGCCCGTGATAAAGATCTGGAGATTAATCCCACCAAAACCAAGCAACTGACCAATATGCGGGCGGCCGGCTCGGACGAGAGCCTGATCCTCGACCCGCCGAGGCGGATGAGCTTGGATGCCGCGCTGGAGTACATCGGTCCGGATGAGCTGGTGGAAGTTACCCCCCGGAGCCTGCGCCTGCGCAAGCGCCATCTCGACCCGCATCAGCGCAAGCGCAGTTTACGCCAGCCTTGAGGATGAGGGATTTTACGCTGTAGTACGGTGAAGGACCTCTTCTAAATGCCGAAGTGACCAAACAGGATAAACCCAGACCTGTAGGGGCTTTGAGAGTATACCCGGACAAAACACGCATTCTCTACTAATTAAAGCTGACCTCCCTAGTACTTGACAAACTCAGCGCATCTGATCTATACTGCAAAAAGCGATCATATCAGGCAGCCGGCTGGGGGGTAATAGCCGGGGAAGTGCTTCACTGGGATGAGCATGATGGTATTCTACCTTTGGTTGATCGCCGGGCTAGCTTTGCTGGTCACGGAGATGATCACCGGCGGATGGGAGGAGAACGGGCGGGCTGTCGGCGGTCCAGTGCAGCTCAAGCGCTTGGGGGCAGGACGCTAAGCCTGTCAGCCCATTTGGAGAAAACGGCTTTCAGTGCTACTCTTATGATGTCGTGAGAGACTTCAGCTTCCTGTGAGGCTGAGAAAAGGGGTGGGAATATGAAGGCTGTACTGTTGGTAGCGGGTGGTGTTCTTGTCTTCACCGTAGCGATCCTGTTGGGGTTCTTCTTCTCCGGGCAGTCGGGAGGTACACCTGATCAGGCCTACTTTACGACACCGGATAATCGGACTCCCGAGCGTGAGGCGGAGCTACGTAACTGCAAGGGGGTCAGTAACCCTCAAACACCGGTGTGTGCGACGATTCGGGAGATCAACAGTGCGAAGAAGGTGGTCTATATTGCAATGTACGAATCTCTGGACAACAATCACCTTCTGGGTCAGGATGCCAGGAAGCAAATACTCGATGCGATCGGGGCTAAGTCGAAGACTGTCAATATATACATGAGAGAGGATGATCGTTTCCAGACCCCCTCGCATAAGCTCACTGTCTGTTATGGTAATAGCGGTAGTGATAGTGGGATCATGCACGACAAGTTCTTGGTGATTGACCATCAGGTGGTAATCACCGGTTCCCTCAACTGGAATGCATCTTCTATCCAGGATAACGATGAAAACATCGTGATTATCAGAGACAAAGGGGTTGCCAAGAAGTATGAGCAAAGGTTCCAGGGTATGTGGGAATCCAAACACGCTCAGAAGCCAAAGGACTGTCCATCGTGGGGTGGGTAAGGTGACTAAATGAGCAGCCATAAATGGCTCTGAGCCTTGCTTCTTCTAGCCTCGGTTACCCTGGTACTGTCCATCTGGAAACCTGCTCCGCAGCCACCGGCGCTCGTGCAATCGGTGGCACCGCAAGCACCGAGCGCCACTGAGCAAACCCAGGCCCCGGCCAAGCCTGAGAAGCCGTCGGAGCCCAAAGTGAAGGACAGCATAAGCGTACCGGCGCAAGCTCAAGCTGAGTGCACGGTGACGGTCCAACCAGGCGAGTCAATCCAGGCAACAATCGATCAATCACAAGAGGGCGCGGTGATCTGCTTGGCAGAAGGTTGGACCTATTTCCTCCAGCTCAGCACCTCTGGAGGTCCTCTTCGATGGCTCAAGCTCCTATGATCCTGATGGAGAGATTGTCGGCTACAAATGAGACTTTGGCGATGGCAGCAGTGACACCGGCAAGACCGTTTCACATGTCTATCAAGCTCAGGACACCTTCGCGGCCAAGTTGACAGTGGTTGACGATAAAGGAGCCAAAGGCACCGATAGTGTCACAATCAACGTTGGAGAAGGAACTCCATCTCCCGGACCAGCCAAGGGGAAGATCACCTTTATTCGTAATGATAACAGCTCCGATCAAGAGTTTAATCTTACACTTGACATAATCGGTAAGTCACATCATAATTCCGTCGGTAGAAGAGGTGAATGACAATGCCGATGATGACCGTCTCTTCCAAGGGTCAAGTGGTGATCCCTCGAGCGATCAGGGAGAAGCTCAACCTGGCCAAGGGAACCAAGCTAGAGGTGCTGGAGCTGAATGGCGAGATCGTCTTGATCCGGCTGCCCGACAACCCGCTGAACTCCCTACGGGGGATGTTTAAGGCCAAGCGCCCTATTGCGGAGATGCGGGCCTGGGTGAAAGAGGAAGATCGCCGGCTGGGAGGGCGAGGCCCGGCCAGTCCATGAGTGGCTATGTGCTCGATGCCTCGGCGATCTTGGCCTACATTTATGACGAGCCGGGCGCCGAGCGAGTTAAGGCGCTCTTCAGCGACAAGGGGCTCAAGCTCTATCTGAACGCGGCCACGCTGGGGGAGGTCTTTTATGACCTGATGGCCGAGGAGGGCAAGGAGGCTGCCCTGCGGGCCTTGGCCCTCCTGCGAAACGTGGGGATTGAGATCATTCCTCTTGATGAGGAGCTGGCTTTGAGCACGGCCGACCTTAAGGGATTCTCCGGAATTCCCTATGTGGACGGGATGGCCGCCGCCACGGCGCTGCAGTACCAGGCGACCCTGGTCACCGTTGATCCCGACTTTGAGCGGCTAGCAGATCGCATCGAGATTGAATGGCTCACTCGCGACTCTGACTGATGAACTGGCCAAGACCCGCCAGCAGCAACTCCGGGCCTTGATCCGCGGAGGCTTGCGGATCAGACGCTGGTAGGCGCTCCGGATTGCGCTGCTGGGGTGGTGAAGGGTACTTTCAAGACCATCGAGACGGTCAGCGACCAGTACATTATCGGAGAGATGGCCTTGCCAAATCTGCCGGACTATGCACATCCTCACGTCTACGTTTCCAGCTATACAATAGTTGGGAGAATGCAACCTCCCATCTTGCTGTCATATTGATCTACCAGACGGGCAAATGAATAGATCAATGATTTGGCTGCTCGCTGCCTTACTAAGCGGAATGGTGCTCATTTTAGAACAAACCCCGGAGATCGGCTCTCTCGGTTACCTGGGGATCGCCCGGCGGCTGAAGCCGCGGGCTTGGTGATACGAAGCCTGCGGAGGCAGGCTTAGCAGCTAGAAGTCCGCCCCTTCAGGGGCCGGGTTTCTCACGAAACCTGCACATTGCGTTAGCTAATCTTTCAGACCCGGACAGTACCCGCCGCGCAGCAGGCAGAGCAGGGTGGAGGTGTTGAAGTGCGCCCCCAGCGAGAAGCGTGAGCTGCCCCCTAGCCGAGGATGCGAGATGAAGGCGTATTGCAGACTGAAATTCTGATAAGCAATCCCTAAGCCCGCCGTAAAAGAAAAGACGTTTCCGGTGGTCTGTGCCCCCAAGCGCAGTGCCAGCTCTTCCAGGCCCAGGCGCATCAGGTCCGCCCGCCGCAGATGCCACTCTCCTCCCAAGTGCAGGTCGCCGCTGGTCTCCAGGTCGAGGGCCAGCGTCAGGTCGGGCGTAAGGTCCGCCGAGAGGCCCAGCCGCGCCCCCAGCGCCCAGGGCTCGCAGTGGCCTGAGCCTGAGCAGAGGGGCAAGCCGATCAGATTCTCAACCAACAGGCCCAGCCGCAAGGCGCGCAACTGGACAGGACCTAGGGTTAGCCGGCGCAGCTCGAGCAGCAGTGCCGGAGCCAGCGAGAAGCCGATCCCGTTGCCGGCCGGCGGTGAGCTCACGGAGAGAAACTTGAACTGCCCGCCCAGCGACAGGGGCAGATCGCCGCCAAATAAATCGCTCCAGCGGTAGCCCGCTCCGGCGATCAGCCCGAAATTGCCATAGTCGAATTGGCCCTGCGGCCGGCCCGCCTCGTCGGTGCGGGCGATGCCGCCCACCCGCAGGCTGAAGAGGGCGATCCCCAGATGCGGCGCGGCCAGGGCGACCGAGCCGTCAAGCGCGCGACCGAAGCGGCTCTCGAAGAGCGAGCTGAAGTGGAAACCGGCCAAGCTGGCCAAGCCGGCCGGATTGTAGAGCAGCGCGTTCTCATCGTCGGCCAGGCCTGTAAAGGCGCCTCCCATGCCCGGCGGTCGCGCTCCCATGCCCAGATCGAACAGGCTCACCAGGCTCTGGGCCTGGGCCGGAGCTGCGGGCCAACTCACAGTCCCCAGCAGGAGCAGGCCGAGCAAGGGCAAAAGCATCAGCGGCCGGCATTTTAAAAGCTTCCTCATCGTTGGATCACCAGCACTTGGGTGGTAGAACGAACAGCGCTGCCAGGCTTGAGGGCCAAAACGAAGTAGAAATACGGCCCATCGGGCAGTTCTCGCCCCTGAATATCGCGCAAATCCCAGCGGAACTGGTCGGCGGTCAGGGCCAAATCATGTTGGAAGACCCGCGCTCCCGGCAGGTTGAAGATGAAAAGCATCGCCTTGGTCGTCCCCTGGGGCAGGCGATAGCGGAAGGTGGCCTGACGGCCGGCCGGGTTGGGGAAGACGCTCACCTGCGGAATCTTACCGCTAAATGTGCTGGCAGGCGCCTTGACCGTCAGCGACTTGGAGATGGAGTCGCTGGCCCCATCGTTGTCGCTGACCGTCAGCTTCACCGTGAAGCTGCCCGGCGCGGCATAACGATGGGAAGGGGTTTGCACACTGGCGGTCTGACCATCACCGAAATTCCACTGCCAACTGACGACCCGGCCATCGGGATCGCGGGAGTGGTCCAGGAAGCGCACCGTGTCGTTGGTGGTCGGGCTCTTAGGCTCGAAGGAGAAGTCGGCCACCGGCGGTTGGTTTTTCGCCGGCGGCGTGACCTGAGCTGTAATCGTAAAGCTGCCGTTGACAATCGTGCGCGGGATTTCCTGAAAAGCGATATCACTCATAAACTGGAGCGTCAGATTCAGGGGGGAGGACTGGCCCGGCTGGCCCACCGCCTGCGCCTCGATATGGAAGAGCTCCCCGTTTTGAATTGCCGGACGATCCTGGGTGAGCGTAGCCACGAAGCGCACGCTATTGGATTGCACGTTGAAGGCGCTGACCACGAAGCCTGAGGCAAAGACCAAGTTGGCCAGGCGCACCACGGTGGTATCGAAGCTCAAGGAGCCCTGGATGCTGACCACCCCCGGCGCATTGGCCACGCCGACGCTCACCGTCTTGGTCTGGCCCGGCGCGGCGGTCACCTGGTCCACTGTGACGGTGGTCTGCGTCTGCTGAGCGCGCAGCCCGCCCAGGCCAACGGCCACGATCAGTGTCAGGAACAGCACTGGCCAGAGTAGGCGCCTGCGTCCTCTGATTTGCTGTGGCCTTCGCCCCATTGAGTCTCCTCCCCAAGCTGCCGGTACGGCGCAGCGCGAATCTTGAGCGATCTTAGTTATTTTATAGCACTTCAGACCGGCGTTGCTAGGTGCTCTGCATTACTTTCAGAAAGGGGAGAAGGCAAAGCGATAGGAGAAACCCAGGCGATGAGAGCCTCCCAGTCCCAAGCGCGGGTGAGAGCTGAAGGCATAATCTATCTGCAAGCCCTGGAAGACCTGCACGCCGAAGCCTAAAGTAAATGAAAAGACCCCTTGATCGAATATTCCCAGCCGCAGGGCCAACTGCCGCACCGACAGCAGCGGTAGGGCCAACCGATATTCGCCGCCGAGGTGAAAGCCGCTGTGCAATCCCAGATCCAGGTCCAGGGAGAATGAGCGGGCCAAGAGCGCAAAACCCAGCCGGGCGCCCAGGGGCAACCCTTCCCGATGGCCGGAGCCGAAGCCCACGCCGAAGTTGAGCAAATTATCCAAAGCCAAGCCCAGCCGCAGCGCCCGCAACTGCAGGCCGGCCAGACGCAGCGGGCCGGAGTCATAGAGCCAAGAGGGGTCCAGCGCGAAGCCGGAGCCTGAGCCGGGAGCCAGCGTGCTGACCCGCAGGAATTGCAGCCGCAGTCCCATGGCCAGCCCACTGGGAATGAACTGCAATAGCGGCAGTTGGTTGAGGCGCAGGCCGCCGCCCAGCGTCAGGGCTAAGTTGCTGTAGCCGAAGGAGCCGGCGGCGTTGTCCTGGGCATCGCGCCTCTCGATATTGCCCAAGCTGAAGAAGCGCAGCGCCAGTCCCAGGTGCTTGAGCCCCAAGGCGGCGCTGCCATAGCTGGCCAAGCCCAGATGATTTTCCAGCAGCGACCCCAGATGGGCTTGGTCCAGCAAGGCCAAGCCGGCGGCGTTGTAGAAGAGGGCGTTCTCATCGTCGGCCAGCCCGGTGAAGGCCCCACCCATAGCCAGCGGACGGGTGCCGGCGCTGATATCGAACAGCGTATTGGCGCTCTGGGCCCTTAGAGAACCGGCCCAAGCCAGCAGGAGCAATGAGACCAGCAGGCAAGTTTTTCCGATTAACTTCATCGTTGGATCACCAGTTTGCCCACCGCGGAGCTGAGCGTGCGTCCTGAGACCAGCGCACTCACCAGATAGGCATAGCCCCCGTTGGGCAAGGCTTCTCCCCGGCTATCGCGCAGGTTCCAGGTAAGACTATCACCGCTGACGTCCAGCGCTTTGCGCCAGACCGGCGCGCCATCGCTGATGCTGTAGACCAGCAAGGTCGCGGAGGTTGTGCCGGTGGGCAAGGCATAGCTGAAGGTGGTCTGGCTGCGCGCCGGGTTGGGGAAGTTGTGCACCGCCACAGCGCCGGAGGCCGCACCTCCCACGGAGATCGTCTTGGAAGCGCTGGCCACGGTGCCATTTTGATCGGTAATGGTCAGCGTCACGGTGAAGCGACCGGCGCTATTATAGACATGCACGGGGTTCTGCGCCGTGCTGCTCGCCCCGTCGCCGAAGCTCCACTGCCAGGAGGTGATGCCGGCGCTGGCGCTGGAATGGTCGCTGAACTGCACCGAATCGCCGGGATTGGGATGGAGTGGAGCGAAGCTGAAGTCGGCGTTGGTCGCGCCGGAGGGAGCAGTGGCTTGAATAGTGATCGTGCCGTTCCGAATGGTGCGGGGGATATTATTGCCGCTCTTATCGTTAAAAGTAAACAGCGTCAGTGCCAGGGTGGAGCTCTGACCGGTCGCGCCCACCCCTTGGACGGTCACGCCGAGTATCTCGCCTTGTTTGAGATAGCTGCTGGCCACTTGGGCCACGATGAAGGTCGCCTCGCCCTTGGTATTATCAATGCGTTGGGCGAAGACGGTATAGCCGTTGACGTTGGGAAAGCCGGTGACGATGATCACCGCCGGATTATAAGTAACTCGACCCTGAAAGTCGGAGAGGCCAGCGCCAGAGATGCCGGAGACGCTGATCTTGACGGTCGTTTTGCCGTTGGGCGCCGCGCTGCCACTGCCCACGGTGACAATGGGGGAGCTGGTGCTCGTCTGGCCACTGCCCCCCAAGGGATAGATAACTAAGATGACCAACAGGAGCAGCAGGGTGAATTTGAGCAGCGCAGATTCCCGATAGAGACTGCGGCGGGCTGGCCGTACTTTCATGATGCTAGTTATAATAGCGCAACAGCAGCCCAGACCAAGGTCCCCTGTCCATCCTGAGCCGCCCAACGGTCACCTGGAGGCCGTGAAGGCGCGAGTCGTTATTTCAGTATACTCGCTGAGGGGTAAGGCGCTCCCAGTTCTGAACGCCCTACTGATAGACTTTGTCTCGCCACTCGATCCGGTCCACTTCGATATTCTGGCCTTCGACACGATATACAATTCGCCAGTTCCCAACGCGCCAGCTCCTACTGCCTTTAAGTGGACCATGAAGCTGAGCGCCATGAAAGGGGGTTGTGGCAAGTTCTATGAGGGTTTTTCTAAGGTGTTCTATTTCCTTGCGGTCTCCACGTTTCAGCTTCTTACACGGTTGAGTGGCGAGATAGATTTTATACTTCTTCAAGGGCGATCACTTTGCCCTTGGCAAACTCATGTTGGGCGGCCTGGATTCCCTTGAGGGCGTCGGGATCGCTCAAGATGTCTAAGGTCTCTCGCAGTTCGGTGAGACGTTCCAGAAGCGGCATAATCCGTTCCAGATCGTCCGGGTGTAGCTCATCTATGAGCGTCTTGGCTTTTTCTCTACAGTCCATGTTCCCTCCATTTCACTCATGCAGCAATTATAGGTAGCGAGGAGCACCGAAACAAATATCGGCACCCCTCGTCATTACGAAACGAGCTCTACTATAGCCCACCTTGGTGCTCATGCTTATCTTGTATTGGACAACTCTCCGGCTTTGCAAGCCGAGCCACTTGTGCTATAATGACATTTCACGATCCAAAGAAGAGATGGTCTATCGACGAACAGTCTTACACGCCTTCCTGCATTTTTGTGGGAGGGAAGTCTTTTTGTAGGAGGGACCAATGCCTATCTATCGTTATCGTTGCGAGGCCTGTGGGCATCAATTCAAGCTTCTGCTCTCCTCTCTTCCCAGAGAGACGGTAGAAATCTGCGAGCAGTGCGGCGCGGCGGCGGCTAAGCGCCTGTTGGCCCATGTGGCCACTATCTATAAGGGCAGTGGCTTTTACACCACCAGTGACTATCGCAAGGACGGCTTGCATAATAATCATAACAATAATAACGGCTCCAAGGACGCGGACGGCAGTGTGACAAAGAGCAACAGTCAGACAGCGGCCAAGAGCAGTGACCAGGAGAATACCAAGGGGGCAGAGCAGACGTGATTCACGGGGATGACATCGCCAAGATCAAAATCGGCCTGGCTTCGCCGGAGGAGATCCGCAACTGGTCTCAGGGTGAAGTGGTCGAATCGGAGACGATAAATTACCGCACCTACAAGCCGGAGCGCGGCGGGCTCTACGCCGAGGAGATCTTCGGACCGGAGAACGACTACGAATGCTCCTGCGGCAAGTACCGCGGGCGCAAATATGAGGGCTTGACCTGTGAGAAGTGTGGCGTGCTGGTCACCACCCGCGACGTGCGCCGCACCAACATGGGACATATCGAGCTGGCCTCCCCGGTGATCCACTTTTGGTTCTTGCAGGGGCTATCCAGCCCGCTGGGCATCCTACTGGGCATCAAGCGCAATGTCTTGAAAAAGATCGCCTACTACGAGACCGAGCCCCTGCCGGAGGAGCTCTATCTGGTCACCTCTTCGGAAGACGAGGGCTTTACGCCGGGGGAACTGCTTTATCTCTCTCAATACGATATTCTCTCCCAGGCCAAACGGTTCAAGGCCGAGCTGGCCTACGAGCTGGCCGGACCGCTGGAGCTGCGCGCTCAGGCCGCTGGCACGGTGGAGCTGAGCGAGATGCCGCTCGAGAACGGCGAGACTGTGCTGCGCCTGCATCTGGGCGACCAGGATTATCTCCTCACCTCCCAGGCCAAGCTGGCCGTCGAGGTGGGCAGCACGGTAGAGCAAGGTGAGCTCTTGGCCGCCTCGCCGCTGGGAGCGGAGGAGCTGATCTCCGAGACGGTCTATCGGCTATTGCAGTCGGTTTATCCTGATTTGCGGGCCAACGCGGTGCGTGAGAACGTGGACAGCCTGATCTATCTGGTCACCTCGGTGCAGGATAGCTCCTTGCCCTTCAAAGTGGGCGATCAGATCTGGGAGCCGGAGAAGCAGGCCTACGAGCGGCTTTTTCCCCGTCAGTTCGAGGCGGCCACCGGCTCGAAGGGGGTCAGGCGGGTGCTGGCAGCACTCGATCTGGAGGCGCTCTCGCGCGAGTTGCAAAGCCGCATCGCGGTTGAGACGGCCCTCAGCCAGCGCAAACGGCTGCTCAAGCGACTGGAGGTGGTCGAGGAGCTGCGCCGCTCCGGCAATCGCCCGGAGAACATGGTGCTCACCGTCATTCCGGTGCTGCCCCCGGAGCTGCGGCCCATCGTCAAGCTGGAGGGCGGCAAGTTCGCCACCACCGACCTGAACGATCTCTACCGCCGGATCATCAATCGCAATAATCGGCTGAAGAAGCTGCGCGATATGGGGGCTCCGGAGGTCATCCTGCGCAACGAGCGGCGCATGTTGCAGGAGGCGGTGGACGCGCTGATTTATAACGAGAAGAAGGATAACTCCATCTTGGGCCGAGACAACCGGCCGCTCAAATCCCTCTCCGATCGCATTCAAGGCAAGCACGGACGGCTGAGGCGCAACCTGCTGGGCAAGCGGGTGGACTACTCCGGGCGGGCGGTGATCGTGGTCAACCCGCACCTCAAGCTCGGCCAGTGCGGCATACCCAAGAAAATGGCCCTGGAGCTCTTCAAGCCCTTCATTCTCCGCGGCCTGGGCACCACCTTGATCTCCAACTATGATGAAGTGAAGAACAAGGCCCTCTCCGGCGAGATGCCCCAGGTCTGGGATGTGTTAGAAGCACTGATTAAAGATCACCCGGTGCTGCTCAACCGCGCTCCTACTCTACATCGCCTCGGCATCCAGGCCTTCAAGCCGGTGTTGGTGGGCGGCGAAGCGATCCAGATTCACCCCTGGGTCTGTACCCCTTATAATGCCGACTTCGACGGTGACCAAATGGCGGTCCATCTGCCGCTCAGCCCGGCGGCGATCAACGAAGCCAACCAGATCATGCTGGCCCCCTTGAACATCATCTCGCCGTCCAACGGGGAGCCTTTGACCGTCCCCACCAAAGATGCGATCTTCGCCTTTTATTACCTGACCTTGGTCAACGAGCAGGGATGCGGCGCCGGCAAGGCTTTCGCCAATCTGGCCGAGGCTGAGCGGGCCTACGACGAGCAGATCATCGATCTGCACGCCCCGATCACCTTGCGCCTGGAGGGACGGTTGCTCCAGACCACCTTGGGGCGAGTTAAGCTCAACCAGCTCTTTCCGGAGGACCTGCGTGACTACCAACGGGTCTTCAACTCCTCAGCCATCAAAAAGCTCATCATGCAATGCTACCGGCGTCATGGCAACGATCGCACGGTGCAATTGCTCGATGATCTCAAGGATTTAGGCTTCTTCTATGCCACGCAGTCCGGATTGACTATCTCAGTGACCGACTGCCTGGTTCCCCCGGAGAAACCGCAGATCCTGCAGAAGGCTTACCAGAGAGTGGCCCGGATCAACGAGGGCTACCAACAGGGGTTCGTCACCGATGACAAGCGCAAATTGTTGGTAATCAAGGAGTGGATGCGCACCGTTGATGAGGTCGAAGCGGCCACCATGGCCAACTTCGCTGGTCATCCTTTTAATCCGATCCAACTGGTGGTGAGCTCCGGCGCGCGGGGCAGCGCCAATCAGGTCAAGCAGTTGGCCGGAATGCGCGGCCCGATGATTGATCCTACCGGCCGCATTCTCGAGATGCCGGTGGTGTCCAACTTCCGCGAGGGGCTGGATGCGATGGAGTACTTCATCTCCACCCACGGAGGGCGCAAAGGCACGGCCGATACGGCGCTCAAGACGGCCAACTCCGGCTATCTGACCCGGCGACTGGTAGACGCGGCCGAGGAGCTGATCGTCAAGGAGGAGGACTGCGGCAGCTCGGCTGGCATCCCCATTGATCCGCTGCGCTACGGCCGCGATGAGCCGATGGAGCCCATCGAAGAGCGGCTCTATGGGCGGGTGGCCGCTCAGACAGTGCACTTCGGCGGAGAGGTCATCCTGGAGGCGAACCAACTGATCGAGCTTGAGTTGGCCCACCGCTTAGGCACTTTGGAGCTGGAGCTCTCACCCCAGGATCCGGATTTTCTGGCGCTGGTCACCGGCACCAAGGGCGTCAACGACCTACGTGATCCCCAGACCAATCGGGTATTGGTCAGCCAGGATGAGCTGATCGGCCCCTATCTGGCGGAGCAGTTGGCCGCCAGTTCTCTCAAGCAGGTGACCGTCCGGCCCAACCTGGTGATCCGCTCGCCGATGACCTGTCAGACGAGGCGCGGTGTCTGTCGGCACTGCTATGGCCTGGATCTCAGCCGACATCAACTGGTAGAGTTGGGCACTGCGGTGGGAGTGATCGCCGCTCAATCGATCGGCGAGCCGGGCACCCAGCTCACCCTGCGCACCTTCCACACCGGCGGTGTGGTGGGGGAGGACATCACCCAAGGCTTGCCCCGTGCCGAGGAGCTCTTCGAAGCGCGCAAGGCGCTCAAGAGCACCCAGGCGGAGATCGCCGAGATCAAGGGCATCGTCACCAAACTGGACCTCACCCCCGAAGGCCAAGAACGGGTGAACATCCGCGGCGGGTCGCGCAGCATCCTGGTCCCCACAGCGCTCTGTCAGGTCAAACCCGGCGACCAGGTGGACCCCAAGACGATCATCCGCACCAAGAGCCCCGCCGCCGGCGAGCTGAGGATCTTGGAGGAGGAGGGCAGACGCCGGGCTTTCATCTTGGGCGAAAACGATCACATTTATCTGCTGCCTCCAGGGGTGGCTCCCACGGTGCGCCCCGGCGATTGGGTGGAGGTGGGCACCCCGCTCTCCGAGCCGTTCAACGAAGAGGCGGCGCTGGCCCGCAGCGAGGGGGTGGTCAGCGAGATCGTGGAGAACGGCGAGCGCTATATCGTCGTCGAGTCCCCCGCCGAGGACCCCCAGCGCTATCCGATCCCCTACGGCGCTCGCAAACAGGTGGAGGTGGGCCAGCAGGTCAAGGCGGGTATGAAGCTCTCCACCCGTTCCACGCGGATGGCGCTCAAGGCGGAGCGGCCCGGTCAGTTGATCGTTGGTCCCGGCCTTGTGATCGTCTATCAACCCTCCGAGACAGGCGAGCAGCGGTTCTATCCGTTGAGCGAGGATATTAATATTCTTAAGGAAAACGGCGCCCGGCTCACGACCAAGACACCGCTCTTTTCTCTCAACTTGTCCCTGCAAGGCACGGCGGTCATCGAGGCCGTCGAGGAGCAGCCCGGTGGCCTGACGGCCATCACGCTGCACTATGAGAGCCAGGTGGTGCTGGCCACCAAGGTGATCGTGGGAGAAGGCGATAAAGTACAGGAGGGCGATCTGCTCTCCAAAGGCGTCATCTCCCCGCACCGGCTGCTGCAGATCGCCGGGGTGGGGGTGACGCGCGACTATCTGCTCACCGAGATCCATAAAGTCTATAAGAGCCAGGGCGTGGACATCAATGACAAGCATCTGGAGTTGATCATCAGGCAGATGCTGAACAACGTGCGCATCGAAGATCCCGGCGACGGGCAGTTATTTCCCAATCAACTGGTGATCGTGGAGGAGTTTCGCCAAGAGTTGCAGCGCCTGACCAGCGAGAATGAGGAGATCAAGCGGCAGCAAGCGGAGCTGATCGGCCGCACGCTGGCCGAGCCACTGCTGGTGGAGGACCGGCTGTTGGCCCCGGCAGGCACCCGCTTGAGCGCTCGGCTGTTGCAGCAGGCCCAGGAGGTCGGGCTGAGCGAGCTGAAGCTGGGCTCGTCCGCCGCCGAGGCTGAGACGGTCCGCATCCGGGAAAAGCGCCTGCCGGTGGGGGAGCGTGTGCTATTGCGCATCTCCAAATCGGCGCTGGAAACCAAATCCTGGCTCTCGGCAGCCTCTTTCCAACGGACCACCACGGTGCTCTCTGATGCCGCACTCAAGGGGCTGGAAGACCCGCTGGAAGGACTGAAGCCCAATGTGATCGTCAGCAAAAAGATCCCCTGTGGAACGGGATTTCGGCGCCCTTCCGCTCCGCAAGCGGCGGCAGAGGGCACGGCCGAGTCACAACCGGCTTGACAAGGGGCTACCAGCCCTCTATAATAGCGCTGATCAGGGAGTTTGGGACGCCTTCCTTAGGTGCTTGTCTAAGCGATCTGTCCAAATTTATCAAGGAGTTTGTGGAACATTATGCCAACGATTAATCAACTGGTGCGCAAAGGGCGCAAGAAACTCTCCAAGCGGAGCAAGTCGTTGGCCTTGGAGGGCTGCCCGCAACGACGGGGCGTCTGCACGCGGGTCTTCACCCGCACGCCGAAGAAGCCCAACTCGGCGCTGCGCAAGGTGGCGCGGGTGCGCCTGAGCAACGGCCAACGGGTGACCGCTTACATCGGCGGCGAGGGGCATAACCTGCAAGAGCACTCGATGGTGCTGGTGCGCGGTGGGCGGGTCAAAGACCTGCCTGGAGTGCGCTATCACATCGTGCGGGGCATTCTGGATGCCGCTGGGGTAGAGGGGCGTAAACGAGGCCGCTCCAAGTACGGAGCCAAGCAGAGTAAGTGAGGTAGAGAGCGATGGCCATTGATGAGGCGATGGAACGGGTGATCCCGGGGCGAGTTCCGGTAGGAGATCTGCGCTATGGCAGCCGCTTGGTCGAGAAATTGATCAACTATGTGATGCTGGGCGGCAAGAAGACCACCGCGCGCAAGATCGTCTACGAGGCTTTTGCACTGTTGGAGAAGCGCCAGGAGCAGCCGGGTCTAGAGGTTTTTTATAAAGCAGTGGTCGCCTTGGCCCCTGATCTGGAGACCCGCTCGCGCCGGGTGGGGGGATCATCCTATCAGGTGCCCTACGAGGTGCCGGAGGAACGGCGCAAGACCTTGGCCTTGCGCTGGTTGGTCAAGGCGGCGCGCGCCCGGGGCGAGCGCACCATGGCCGGGCGGTTGGCCGGCGAGCTGGGCGATGCTTTGCAGCGGCAGGGCAAGGCCTATGAGCGCCGGCAGGAAGTCCATCGCATGGCAGAGGCCAATCGGCCCTTCGCCCATTACCGCTGGTAGTATTAGCAATAATTAACCAGAGATAGCCGGATAAGCGCGTATCATTTGCAGCAGCAAACTTAGGCGACAAACTTAATATAGAGGGGTGCGTCACTGCCGGAGACGGTGAGCGAAGCGAAATGGCTCAAGCGACGAGTGTACGTCCGAAAATTAACGCCAGAATAGATAAGATCCGTAACATCGGGATCATCGCCCATATTGACGCGGGCAAGACGACGACCACCGAGCGTATTCTCTTTTACAGCGGTCGTATTCACGGTATCGGTGACGTAGATGAAGGCGATACCGAGATGGATTGGATGCCCCAAGAGCGCGAGCGCGGCATCACCATCACCTCAGCGGCGACCAACGTGGAATGGCAGGGCTATCAGATCAATATTATTGACACCCCCGGACATGTGGATTTCACCGCAGAAGTTGAGCGCTCCCTGCGGGTGCTCGACGGGGCGATCACCATCTTCTCCGGGGTGGAGATGGTCGAGTCCCAGACCG
Source organism: uncultured bacterium (assembly GCA_913053845.1). Lineage (GTDB taxonomy): Bacteria > Bipolaricaulota > Bipolaricaulia > RBG-16-55-9 > DRJF01 > DRJF01. Next base: position 18,339 of record CAJXGD010000011.1, read on the forward strand.
AGAAGGTCTGGCGACAGGCCGATCGCTATGGCATCCCCCGCATCGCCTATGTGAACAAGCTCGACCGGCTGGGCTCGCGCTTCGGCCCCACGCTGGACATGATGAAGGAACGCTTGGGAACGCTTCCCCTACCTCTGCAGGCCTCGGTGGGCTCCGGTGATGAGTTCCAAGGGATGATCGACCTATTGCAGATGAAGTTCATCCACTGGGACCAGGCCAGCCGAGGCGCCAAGTATGAGCTGCTGGAGATCCCGCCGGACTATCGGGAGAAGGCGCAGCAGTACCGCACCCAGCTCCTGGAAACGCTGGCCGAGCTCGACGATGAGATCATGGAGAGCTACCTGCACGATGAGCCCATCTCGATCCCACAGCTCAAGAGCGCCATTAGGCGGGCCTGTCTCACCAAGGGGGCTATCCCCGTTCTGGGCGGCTCCTCACTGAAAAATATCGGCGTGCAGCCCCTGCTGGACGCCGTGGTGGACTATCTGCCTTCACCAGAGGATCGCGGCCAGATCTTTGGCCTGTCTCCCGATGGAGAGGCTGGAGAGCGGCTGGCCCGCTCTCCGGAGCGCAGCGAGCCACTGGTGGGGTTGGTCTTCAAGGTGATGACCGATGAGTACACCGGCCGCTTGGTCTATCTGCGCATCTATTCCGGCCATCTGGATAAGGGCTCCGCGGTGCTCAACCCGGCCAGGGGCAAAAAGGAGCGGGTCTCCCGCATCTTCCTGATGCACGCCAATCGCCGCACCGAGCTGGAGACGATCGGCGCCGGTTCCATCGCCGCGGTGGTGGGACCGAAGCAGCTCAGCACCGGGGATACTATCTGTGATCCGGCTCATCCGATACTGCTGGATAAGATCGAATTCCCGGAGCCGGTGGTCTCGGCGGCCATCGAGCCGGTGAGCGAGGCCGAGGCCGATCGGCTGAGCGACTCGCTCTATAAATTGGGCCAAGAGGACCCCACCCTGAAGGTCAGCGTAGATCCGGACACCAACCAGACGATCATCTCCGGCATGGGTGAGCTTCATCTGGAGATCCTCTTCGACCGACTCAAGCGAGAGTTCAAGGTGCAGGCTAACATGGGTCGCCCGCAGGTGGCCTATCGCGAGACGCTGAGCGAGCCGGCAGACATCGTGGAAAAGTTCGTCAAGCAGACCGGCGGCCACGGGCAGTATGCCCATGTCTGCATCAAGTTCGAGCCCTTGGAGCGGGGGGGCGGCTTCGAGTTCGTCGATGAGATCAAGGGGGGCGTCATCCCCAAGGAGTACATCCCGGCGACGCGGAAGGGTCTAACAGAAGCGCTCAGCTCCGGCCCCTTGGGCGGTTACCCCATCGTGGACCTGCGCGCCCGGCTCTACTATGGCTCCTATCATCCGGTGGACTCTTCGGAGATCGCCTTCAAGACGGCGGCGGCCCATGCGCTGCGCCGGGCGTTTCAGCAGGCCAAAGCCAAGCTGCTCGAGCCGATCATGGAGGGAGAGATCGTCACCCCCACCGACTACGTGGGCGAGATCGTGGGCGACATCAACGGACGGCGCGGCGAAGTAAAGGGCTTTGACGTACGGGGCAACACCCAGATCATTCAGATCACCATCCCACTGGCGGAGACCTTCGGCTATACCACGGTGCTGCGTTCGATCACCCAGGGGCGGGCGACCTATTCGCTGCGCTTCGCCCACTACGCCCCGGTGCCGACCTCCATCAGGGAGGCCATCCTGAAAGGGAGATAATTATGGCAAGAGAGAAGATTCGCATCCGGCTGCGCGGCTATGATCACGAAGTGGTAGATGAGGCCATGCGCCGCTTGGTCAAGACGGCCAGCGAGACCCGGGCCAAGATCGTAGGTCCTATCCCGCTGCCCACCGAGATCAAGCGCTACTGTGTGCTGCGCTCGCCGCATGTCAACAAGAACTCTATGGAGCACTTTGAGCGCCGCATTCACAAGCGACTGTTGGATATCCGCGAGCCCACCTCGGAGACGATCAACGCGCTAATGGACATCGAGCTGCCCACCGGGATAGATATCGAGGTCAAACTATGAGCTTGGGAATATTGGGCAGAAAGATCGGCATGATGCAGTGGTTCGATGAGGAAGGCCGGGCAGTGGCGGCCACGGTGATCTCCGTGGAGCCCAACGTGATCGTGCAGATCAAGCGGAGCAAGCGTGAGGGTTATAACGCCTTGCAGCTCGGCTACGGTGAAATTAGAGAGAAACTGGTTAGTCAGCCCTTGCTGGGTCACTTTGCCAAGGCCGGGGTGTCGCCCCTCAGGCAACTGCGCGAGATGCGCCTAGCTGAGCTGGGGGACTATCAGGTCGGCCAGCAGTTGGGCGCGGAGATCTTCCAGGTGGGAGAGCGCATCTCGGCCAGTGCCCTTTCCAAAGGCCGCGGCTTCGCCGGGGTGATGAAGCGGCACGGCTTCCACGGCGGACCCGCCTCACACGGCTCAGGTGGCTGGAGGAGACGGCCGGGCAGCATCGGCAACCTCTGCGCCACCGGGCGGGTGTTCAAGGGCAAGAAGATGGCCGGGCGAATGGGCGGCAGGCGGGTCACCACCCAGGGACTGAAGGTGCTGGCCGCAGATGCGGAGCGGAAGCTGCTGGTGCTCGCCGGCGCCACGCCGGGACGACGCAATGCCCTGGTGGAGTTGAGTAAAAGTGGCTAAAGCTCGCTTGGTGTCCCTGAATGGCGAGGAGCGCCAGATCGAGCTCTCCGACAGTCTGGTGGGCCGAGCGCCCAACCGGGACCTGCTCCATCGTTGCGTGCAACAGCAGCTCACCCTCCGACGGGCGGGCACGGCTTGCACCAAGACGCGCGGCGGGGTGACCGGCGGCCATAAGAAACCCTGGACCCAGAAGCATACCGGCCGGGCGCGCCACGGTTCAAAGGTCTCCAACATCTGGCGCGGCGGCGGGGTGGCCTTCGGGCCCAAGCCCAAGCGCTATACCTACCGCTTGCCCAAGAAGATGCGTCGGCTGGGCTTGGCCATGGCCCTGACGGCGCGCTACCGCGAAGGCCAACTGGCAGTGATTGACCAACTGGACTTCGAGAAGCCCAAGACGAAAGCGGCGCTCCAACTGCTGGAGCACTTGGGGTTCCCCCCCCAGCACAAGGTGCTGATCATCGTGGCCGGCAAGGAAGGAAGCGAGGCGGTGAGGCTCTCCTTTCGCAACCTACCCCAGGCCCAGTGTCTGCCGGTCGCCGGGGCAAATATTTACGATATCCTGAAATATGAGAGCCTGGTCATCAGCCAGGGCGCACTGGCGGAATTGGAGAGGCGGGTGGCGCTAGATGCAAAATGAAGAGGTGTTGATCGAGCCGATCGTGACCGAAGAGGCCTGGCGGGTAAAAGACGCCGAGAATAAATATACCTTCCGGGTGCATGCCCGGGCCAACAAGATCGAGATTCGCCGGGCGGTCGAGCAGCTCTTCAAAGTCAGGGTGACCAAGGTATGGACGCTGCATGTGCCCGGCAAGCCTCGCAAGACCAAGTATTATCAGCAAGGCCATACCCGCCCCTGGAAGAAAGCATTGGTTCAACTGGCGGCCGATGAGCGCATAGACATATATGGGTAAGCCGAAGATAAATTTAATAAAGGTGAGATATGGGAACCAAACGGTTTAAGCCGATCACGCCGGGCCTGCGTCATGCGGAGCTGCCTGATTTTCAGGAGCTGACCGGCCATCGCCCGGAGAAGAGCCTGTTGCGACCGCTGGCCAAAACAGGTGGGCGCAACAACCAAGGGCGGGTGACGGTGCGCGGGCGCGGCGGCGGCCATAAGCGCCGCTACCGCCTGATCGACTTCCGGCGAGAGAAGGAGGGCGTGCCGGCGCGGGTCATCTCCCGGGAGTACGATCCGAACCGCTCGACTTGGATCACCCTGCTGCATTATGCCGACGGCGCCAAGCGTTACATTCTCTCACCGCTCAAGCTGCAGATAGGGGCGACTGTGCAAGCCGGCCCGGGGATCGAGGCCCGCCCTGGCAACTCGATGCGCCTAAAAGATATGCCGGCCGGCACGCTGGTCCATGCCATCGAGCTCACCCCCGGAGGCGGAGGCAAGCTGGTCCGGGCGGCGGGCACGGCCGCGCAGTTGATGGGCGTGGAGAACGGCCTGGCGCTCTTGCGCTTGCCCTCGGGAGAGATGCGCTATGTGCCGGAAGACTGCCGGGCCACCGTGGGCCAGTTGAGCAACATCGAGCATAAGAATGTGGTGCACGGCAAGGCGGGCCGGGTGCGTCACCTGGGACGGCGGCCGATCACGCGCGGGGTGGCCATGAACCCGGTTGATCATCCCCACGGGGGCGGTGAGGCGCACCATCACACCGGACGTCCACCGACTTCGCCTTGGGGTAAGCTGGCCAAGGGGCCGCGAACGCGGCGCAAGCACAAGCCAAGTGACAAGCTGATCGTCACCCGAGCCCGCGATGTGAAGCGACGGAGGAGGCACTAAGCCATGCCACGCTCCTTGAAGAAAGGACCTTACGTACACCCTAAGCTGCAAAAGAAAGTCACCCAGGCCAAACGGGGCGAGCGCAAAGAGATCATCACCTGGTCGCGGGCCTCGATGATCACCCCGGAGATGATCGGCTTGACGATCAAAGTTCACAATGGTAGAATACATCTGCCCGTGCTGATCGTGGAAGCGATGGTCGGGCACAAACTAGGAGAGTTCGCCCCCACCCGTACTTTCAAAGGCCACGGTGGCGTCAAGAAGAAGGGGGCGTTGGCGCGCAAGTAACCCCCTACCAGACTGAGGGGCCGCTTTTTAACGCCAAACCAGCAGGATGAAGCGAGGGGAGCAGATGATGGAGGCAAGAGCTATCGCGAAGTTCGTGCGGGTCTCGCCCGATCGGGCCAGGTTGGTCATCGACGAGATCCGCGGCAAGCCGGTAGACGAGGCGCTGCGCATCGTGCGGCTGGCCAAGTCCAAGGCGGCGCAGCCGATTCGCAAGGTGCTGGAGTCGGCGATCGCGAACGCCGAGAATAATTTCGATCTAGATGTGGATCAACTGGTGGTCTCCCAAGCTTTTATAGATGAGGGACCGGGGCTCAAGCGCATGAAACCCCGCTCGCGCGGCCATGCCGATGTCATCCGGCGACCCACCAGCCATATCACCGTGATCGTCTCGGAAATGGAGGCAGGCTGATGGGCCAAAAGACACATCCGATCGGTTTCCGCTTGGGCATCACCCAGCAGTGGCGCTCCAACTGGTACAGCGCCAAGCACGGCGCCGCTTACCTGGTGGAGGATCAAAAGGTGCGCCGATTGATCCAAAAGCGCTATCCCGGCGCCGGCATAGCCACGGTGCTGATCGAGCGCCCCACCGAGGAGCGCATCTCGCTGGTGGTGCGCACCGCCCGACCGGGGATCATCATCGGCAAGGGGGGTCGAGAGATAGATCAGCTCCAAAAGGAGCTGGAGCAGCAGACCGGCCGGCAGGTGAAGATCTCGATCAAAGAGGTAGATACGCCCGATCAAGAGGCCATCTTGGTCGCCAAAGAGGTGGCCCACCGGCTGGAGGGTCGCATCCCGGTCAACCGGGCGATAAAAGAGATCGTCGGCCGGGTGATGGCCAAAGGCGGCAAAGGGATTAAGGTCCAGTGCAGCGGGCGACTGGGCGGAGCCGAGATCGCCCGCACCGTCTGGCAACAGGACGGGCGGCTGCCGCTGCAAACCCTGCGGGCCGACATTGATTATGGCTTTACCGAGGCTCGGACCAAGTATGGTCCCATTGGGATCAAGGTCTGGCTCTTTCGCGGCGAGCTGACCCCGCTGACCATGCCGGCGAAGCAGCACGCCCCGGAACGCAAGCGAGGTGAGGACAATGGCCCTGCTCAGTCCTAAGCGCACCCGTTATCGCAAAGCCCATCGCGGTCGGCGCAAGGGGCTGGCCACCCGAGGCGAGAAGGTCGCTTTCGGGGACTATGGCCTGCAGGCGCTGGAGCCGGCCTGGATCTCGGCGCGGCAGATCGAATCCTGCCGCACGACCATCGTGCGCCAGATCGAGCGCAACTCCAAGGTCTGGATTCGCATCTTTCCCGACAAACCCATCACTAAGAAGCCGGCGGACAGCCGGATGGGCAAGGGCAAGGGCGATGTGGATCATTGGGCCGCGGTGGTGAAGACCGGCCGGGTGCTGTTCGAGATGAGCGGCATCACCCATAAGCGGGCGACGCGCATCGCCCAACTGGTCTCTTATAAACTGCCGATCAAGATCAGACTGCTGGAGCGACGCCTCTTGGGGGGGGAACGATGAAGGCCGAGCTGCTGCGCGATCTGACCCGCGAGGAGCTGGAAGAGAAAGTCAGCGAGCTGGGACGCAAGCTCTTCACCCTGCGCTTCCAGGTGGCCACCCATCAACAGGATAACACGGCGGCTCTCCCGGCCACCAGGCGGGATATCGCCAGAGCTAAAACTATTCTGCGCCAGCGAGAGCGAGAAAGCGAAAGCGAGTTGAGCGACTATGCCGATTAAAGAGCGTGTCGGCCGGGTGATCAGCACCCGTCGAGAAAAAACCATCACCGTGCTGGTGGAGCAGCGGGTGCTCCATCGGCGCTATCGCAAGTACGTGCGCAGGCGCAAGAAGCTGCATGTGCATGACGCCGACCGGCAAGCCCAACTGGGCGACCTGGTGCGGGTGAGCGAGACCCGGCCCTTGGCCAAGACGGTCCACTGGCGACTGGTGGAGATCCTGCAGCAACGGGCTGGAGCAGCTCCGGCTACTCCAGCGCAACCGGAAGAAGCCCAGCCATGATCCAACTGCGCAGCCTGCTCAAGGTCACCGATAATTCCGGGGCCAAAGAGGTGCGGGTGATCAGCGTCTTGGGGCAGCCATCGGCCACCGGGGGCCAGATCGGCGACATCATCATCGGCTCGGTGCGCAAACGGTTGCCCAACTCCGAGATCAGCAAAGGCGCGGTGGTGCGCGGGGTGATCGTGCGCACCCGCAACGGCTACCGTCGCGAGGACGGCAGCACGATTCGCTTCGATGACAACGCCATCGTGCTGGTCACCCCCAATCTGGAGCCGGTGGGCACGCGCATCTTCGGGCCGGTGCCTCGCGAGCTGCGCCAGAAGCGGATGCTGCGCATCCTCTCCTTGGCGCCGGAGGTGCTCTAGCATGAAAAAAATCCGCAAGGGCGATAAAGTAAAGGTGATCGCCGGCAACGATCGCGGACGGGAGGGTGACGTGATGCGTGTCTATCCCAATATAGAGCGCATCATCGTCAAGGGCGTGGGGATAATCACCCGCCATCAGCGGCCCACCCAGAGGCAGCGCGAGGGGGGCATCATCGAGCGCGAGGGGACGATTCCGCTCTCCAACGTATTGTTGATCTGTCCCGAATGCGATCGTCCCACCCGCGTCGGCTTTACGGTCTTGGAAACGGGCGAGAAATTACGGCTATGCAAGCAATGCGGTCAGAGTTTCGATTAGGAGCCTAAAATGCTCAAAGAACGTTATCAAAAAGAGATCGTGCCTCGCCTGATGGAGACGCTGGGCTACGAGAACATTATGCAGGTGCCCCGGGTGGAGAAAGTGGTGATCAACATGGGGCTAGGTGACCATGATAACCCCAAGATCATCGAGGGCTGCGCGGCCGACCTGGCCCGCATCACCGGTCAGCGTCCGGTGATCACCCGGGCCAAGCACAGCATCTCCGATTTTGGGATCACCGAGGGCGACCCGGTGGGCTGCAAGGTGACCTTGCGCAACCGGCAGGCCTATATCTTTCTGGAAAAGCTCTTCAACGTCGTCCTGCCCGCGGTGCGGGACTTTCGCGGGCTCTCGGCCAGCTCCTGTGATGGGCGGGGGAATTATAGCTTATCCCTGACCGAGCAGCTCATCTTCCCGGAGATCCGTTACGACGATATCGCCAAAGTGCAGGGCATGGATATCACCATTGTCACCGGCGCGACCAGCGACCGTGAAGCCTATTATTTGCTAAAGGAGTTGGGACTGCCCTTCAAAGATTAGCTGACAAATTAGCTGATCGGCGGGCTTGATCTTATGGCCAAGAAATCATGGATCGTCAAGAACCGGCGTACGCCGAAGTTCGCGGTGCGCAGCTATCACCGCTGCCAGCTCTGTGGTCGTCGGCATGGCTATCTGCGGGAGTTCGGTGTCTGTCGTTTGTGCTTTCGCGAGATGGCCCTGCGCGGGGAGATTCCCGGGATGAGAAAGGCCAGTTGGTGAGAGCTATGTTCCAGCGAGGCATCGTGCTAGCTGACCCCATCGGGGATATGCTCACCCGCATCAGAAATGCGCAGTTGCGCTCTTTGGCCCAGACCACCCTGCCGGCCTCCAAGCTGCTGATCGAGCTGGCACGCCTGCTGAAAGAGGAAGGCTATCTGCACGATTATCAACTCCGCCAAGAGCAGGGTCCCCGGCGGCGGCTGATCTTGCAGCTCAAGTACAAGGGCAAGCGCGCCAATCAGCCGGTGATCTCTGGCCTAAGCCGGGTGAGTCGCCCCAGCCGCCGGGTCTACGTGGGCTGGGACAAGATCCCGCGCGTGCTGAACGGCCTGGGGATCGCGGTGCTCTCCACCTCGCAAGGGCTGCTGACCGATGCGCAGGCCCGCCGACGCAGAATCGGCGGAGAACTGCTCTGTGAGGTGTGGTGAAAAAAGATGTCACGCATCGGAAAACTGCCTATTCCAATTCCGGACGGGGTGCAGGTTCAGATCGAGCCGGAGCAGGTGATCGTCAGCGGGAAAGAGGGCCAACTGATCCAGCGTTATGAGCCGGATAAGGTGCGGCTAGAACTCACTGAGGGCATCCTACAGGTCCGTCGCCTAGGGGGCAGTAAAGCCGCCCGAGCGCGTCACGGCCTCTATCGCAGCCTGATCGCCAACATGGTGCAAGGGGTGCAACGGCCCTACGAGAAGCGTATGCAACTGGTCGGCTTGGGCTACCGGGCCCAGTTGGAGGGCCACATCTTGACCTTGGAGATCGGCTATACCAAGCCGGTGCGCTTCCGGCTGCCGGAGGGGTTGAGCGCCGAGGTGGCCGACCAGACGGAGATCATCCTGCGTAGCCCCGACAAGCAACAGGTGGGCGAGATCGCGGCGGAGCTGCGGGCCTTGCGCAAGCCGGAGCCCTACAAAGGCACCGGAGTGCGCTACAAGGGCGAGCTGATCCGCCACAAGGAAGGCAAGCTGGCCGGCGGGGCCGCGGGGAAGGAATAACGAGCTAAAATGGCTAAGCTAAACCGACAGGAACAACGAGTGCGTCGTCATGAACGGGTGCGTCGCAAGGTGCGAGGTACTCCGCAGCGGCCTAGGCTGTGCGTCTACAAGAGCCACCGTCATCTCTACGCCCAGTTGATCGACGATGAGTCCGGCCGTACGCTCCTTTGCGCCTCGACGTTGGAACAGGCGTTGAGGGGACGCTCCGGCTGCAATGTCGCCTCGGCCGAACTGCTCGGAGGGCTGCTGGCCGAGCGGGCCAGCGCACAAGGCATCAAGACGGTGGTCTTCGACCGCGGAGGTTATCCCTATCATGGTGTGGTCAAGGCCTTGGCCGAACGTTGCCGAGAAGGAGGAGTGAGATTTTGAAGCGACAAGCCAGAGGTGGCTCCCGCGGACGCCGATCGCGCAGGCGACCGGACGATGATGATCTGAACAACGAGGTGATGGAGATCCGCCGGGTGGCCAAGGTGGTCAAGGGCGGCAAGAACTTGAGCTTCCGCGTGCTGATGGCCGTGGGTGACGGCAAAGGCCAGGTCGGCCTGGGTAAGGGCAACACCCGCGAGATCCCGCGGGCGATTCAGCAAGGGATACGCGACGCCAAGCGCCGGATGATCCACGTGCCGCTCAAAGAGGGCACGATTCCCCACCAGATCATCGGCGAGTACAAGGCGGCGCGGGTGGTGTTGCGGCCGGCCTTCCCCGGTACCGGCATCATCGCCGGCAACACCGTGGGGCTGCTCTGCCGCCTGGCCGGGGTGCAAGATATTCTCACCAAGTCACTGGGGTCCACCAACCCCATCACCTTGGCCAAGGCCACCCTCGAGGGGTTCAAACAACTGCGCACCGTAGAACAGGTCGCGCGGCTGCGCGACAAAACCCAACAGGAGATACTTCATGTTGAGACTTGAAGATTTGCGCCCGGCTCCGGGCAGCCATAAGCGGGGCAAGCGGGTGGGCCGCGGCGACGGCTCGGGACGGGGCAAGACGGCCGGTCGCGGCACTAAAGGCCAAAAATCGCGCTCCGGCTACCAGATCCCCCCCGGCTTTGAAGGCGGACAGACGCCGCTGTGGCGGCGAGTGCCCAAGCGCGGCTTCAAGAACCCGCTGCGGCGCGAGTACGCCATCGTCAACTTGGAGACGCTCGCGGCGCGCTATCCCGAAGGCGCCGAGATCAGCCCCGAAGACCTGTTGGCACGGGGCATCATCAAGAAACGCCTCGCCGGGGTCAAGGTGCTGGGCCGCGGGGAGCTGAACAAGAAGCTGATCGTCAAGGCCGAGCGCTTCTCCAAGAGTGCCCTGGCCAAGATCAACGCCGCCGGCGGTGAGGCGATCCCGCTCGCCGCTCCTGCCGCCGACTCATCTCTGGAGTCAGACAAGGACTGATCTGTTCTCATGTTAACCGGAATATTCGAGGCTTTTAGCATCCCGGAGGTGCGCAAGCGGATATTATTCACCTTAGGGGCCATTGCCATCTTCCGCCTGGGCACCTGGCTGCCGATCCCCGGCGTCAACTTGGAGCAACTGCGACAGCTCTTCCAGGGCAACACCCAGCTTTTGGGCTTTCTCAATCTGCTCACCGGCGGCGCCTTGCGCAACTTCGCCATCTTCTCGCTGGGCGTGATCCCCTATATCAACGCCTCGATCATTATGAGCCTGTTGCAATCGGTGGTACCCACCCTCAAAGAGCTCCAGCAGCAGGGCGAAGAGGGCCGCCGGGTGATCAATCGCTATACCCGTTATGGCACGGTGGGGCTGGCCATCTTGCAGGCGCTGGGTTTCGCCTACGTGCTCCAGAACCTGGGCATGTTGCTGCCGGGCACCAACTTAGCCCAGTTTTATTTTATCGCCGTCATCACTATGACCGCCGGGACGATGTACCTGATGTGGCTGGGCGAGCGGATCACCGAGAACGGCATCGGACAGGGCATCTCCATGATCATCATGATCGGCATCATCGCCACCTACCCGGCCTATTTTCAGCAGGATTATGTCTCCATCAGCACCGGTTCGGTCCACCCCCTCTGGGGCCTGGTGATGCTGGCCACTTACATCATCATCGTGGCCGGGGTGGTCATCGTGCAGTTGGGCGCGCGGCGGATCGAGATCCAGTACGCCAAACGGATGGTGCGCGGCCGGGTCTACGGGGGACAAAACACCTATATTCCCTTTGGGATCAACCAGGGTGGGGTCATCCCCATCATCTTCGCTGCGGCGCTGTTGACCATCCCGGCCACGCTGCTCAATCTGCCCGCGGTGACCAGTATACTGGCTGGAGCCCCCGACTTTATCCAGGCACTCATCTTCGACTTCCGCAGCGCCGGCGCGAGCTATCTGATCATTTACGCGTTGATGATCATCTTTTTTACTTATTTCTACAGTGCGATCGTCTTCAACCCACGCGATCTCTCCGACAACCTACGCAAGTGGGGCGGCTTCGTGCCCGGCATCCGCCCCGGCAAACCCACCTCCGAGTATGTGGAGCGCATTCAGAACCGCCTGCTGCTGATCGGGGGCTTCTTCCTGGCGGCGATCGCAGTCTTCCCTTTCCTGATGAGCGACATCTCTGGCCTGAACGCCGGCCGTCTGGGCGGGACCTCGCTGCTGATCGTGGTGGGGGTAGGCGTAGACACGCTGAAACAGGTCGAGGCCCACATGGTGGAGCGCCACTATGAGAGCCTGATCCAGAAGGGAGCGGTGCTGGGCAGGCGCTAAAGCCCGATGGTGATGAGCAGCGCGTCTCAGCACGGCAGCGAGCTAAAAGCCAGGCGGATTGTCTTGCTCGGTCCTCCGGGGGCAGGCAAGGGCACCCAGGCGGAGCTGCTGGCTCAGGAGTTGGCGGTGCCGCATATCGCCGCGGGCGATCTGTTGCGCGCCGAGGTCCAGCGGGGCGGCCCGCTGGGTCAGGAGGCCCAAGGCTATATGGACCGCGGCGAGTTGGTGCCGCATGAGCTGGTGGTGCGCATCGTCGGCGCGCGGCTGGCCGAGGTGGGCCGGCAGGGCTTCATCTTGGACGGCTTTCCGCGCGACCTGGCCCAGGCCGAAGCCCTGGAACAACTGGTCCAGGTGGAGCGGGTGATTCATCTGGTCCTCTCCCGGGAAGAGGTGATCCGACGCTTGAGCGCTAGACTGGTCTGTGCCGGGTGTGGGCAGAATTATCAGCATCTCTTGCAGGAGGGGCGCTGCCAGCGCTGCGGCGGCGAGCTGGTGCGGCGCTCCGATGACCGGCCGGAGGTGGTCGCAAAACGATACGATGAACAGTATAATAATCAAATTGAGGCTCTGCTGCACTTCTACCGGGAGCTGGGTGAGCGGCGGGGATTGGCATTGCTGCGCACCGTCTCCGGCGAGGGATCGGTGGAGACGGTCAGGCGACGTTTGCTGGAGGCGCTCGGATGATCATCCTCAAGAGCGCAGCCGAGCTGGCGCTGATCCGCGAGAACGCTATTTTGCTCGATGGGATAATCGCCAAGCTCGAGCAGGAGGCGTGCCCCGGTCTCTCGACGGCCCAACTGGACCGTCAGGCCGAGCGCTGGATTCGCGGGGCAGGAGCCGAGCCGGCCTTCAAGGGCTATCTGGGCTACCCCGCCTCCATCTGCACCTCGCTCAATGAGGAGATAGTGCACGGTATACCGAGCGAGGCGCGGGTGCTGCGGGAGGGCGATCTGCTCTCACTGGATATTGGCCTGCGGCGGCGGGGCTTTTATGCCGACAAGGCCACTACCTTCGTCATCGGGTGCCAGGGATCACCGGCCCTACGCGAGTTGCTGGCGGTGGCCTGGGAGGCGCTGCGCTGTGGGGTCGAAGCCGCGCAGATCGGCTCGCGGGTCTCCGATATCTCCCACGCGATAGGGAGTTTTATCGAAGCCCGAGGCTACCAGGTGGTGCGTCATTTTGTGGGGCATGGCATCGGGCGCCAGATGCATGAGGAGCCGCAGATTCCCGACTATGGCCTTCCGGGTCGGGGGGCGCGGCTGCGGGCCGGTATGGTGCTCTGTTTGGAGCCGATGTGCTGGAAGCCCCAGGACGCCAGCGATGAGCGCGAGGAGCAGGTTGCGGTGGACGGTTGGACGGTACGGACACCCGGCGGTGAGCCGGCGGCCCATGTGGAAGAGATGGTTTGGGTCTCCGAAGGCGGACCTCAAGTGCTTAGACGGAAAGGATCGCTATGAAAGTGCGAAGCTCGGTGAAAAAGATGTGTGATCACTGTCGGCTGGTGCGTCGTCATGGCCGTTTGCGGGTCATCTGCACCAACCCTAAACATAAACAACGTCAAGGATAGGAAGGTGGTGAGTCAGCATGGCAAGAATTGCCGGAGTTGATCTGCCCAATAAGAAGCGGGTGGGGATTGCACTGACCTATATCTACGGGATAGGTCCGACGGTGTCTAAGCAGTTATTGGTCCAAACGGGAATCGCCCCGGCTCGGCGGGTGCATGAGCTCACCGAGAAGGAGATCTCCGATCTGCGGCGCCAGATCGAAAAAGAGCTGGTGGTCGAAGGCGATCTGCGGCGGAAGCATAAGGGAGATATCGATCGCTTGAAGTCGATCAAATGCTATCGGGGACTGCGCCATCAGCTTGGCCTGCCGGTGCGCGGCCAGCACACGCACTCCAATGCCCGCAGCCACAAGGGATCACGGCCGGCCAAGGCCGGAGGCAGCTCCAAGCGAAGGAGCACAAGATGAGCAGCAGCAAGAAGGTGGATCGGGCGCAGTTGCACGTACACGCGACTTTTAACAATACGATTATCACTTTGACCGACACCCAGGGACAGGTTTTGGCCTGGAAGACGCCGGGCATGGTCGGCTTCAAGGGGTCGCGCAAGGGTACACCCTTTGCCGCCCAGCGAGCCACCGAGCGCCTGGTGGACCAGATGAAGGACTTTGGGATTCGATCGGTGACGGTTTTGATCAAGGGGACAGGCTCGGGACGCAATGCGGTGGTCAATGCGCTCAAGAGCGCGAGCGTGCGCATTGAAGAGGTAAAGAATGTCACCCCTGTCGCCTACAGCTAGCAAGGAGGACGTACCTGATGGGTAGAAATGTCGGCCCTAAATGTCGTCTCTGCCGTCGTGAGGGCGAGAAGCTTTTCTTAAAAGGCGAGAAATGTTATACCGAGAAATGTCCGGTGAGCCGGCGCAGCTATCCGCCGGGGGTGCAGCACCGCAGCCGGCGGCAGTCGCTCTACGGCGATCGGCTGCGGGAAAAACAGAAGACCAAGCATATTTACGGCACGCGCGAGGGACAGTTCCTCCGCTACGTGCAGATGGCCAAGCGCTCCAAAGCTGTGGCGGGCACCTATCTGTTACAGTTGCTGGAACGCCGCTTGGACAGCACGCTCTATCGCGCCGGCCTGGCCTCCTCGCATGATCAGGCGCGCCAATTGATCAATCACGGTCATATCTGGGTCAACGGCCGGCGGGTGGACATCGCCTCTTGGCTGACCCGGCCCGGCGATGAGATCGCCGTTAAAGAGAGCTCGGCCGGCAAAACGGGCCTCAAAGCCATTCTCGCGGCCAATGCCAAGCGCTCGTTGCCCAGTTGGTTGGAGCGTCAGAACGGGACGGTGCGCGTCTTGGAGCTGCCCCATCCCAAGGAGATCGAGCAAGCGTTGCAGATGAATCTGGTCGTCGAGTTCTATTCGAGGTGAGGAGCATGGAAAGGACAACGGAGCTGGCCCAGACCCAGATCAGGGCCACCGAGCTGAACGATACCGGGGGGAAATTGGTCATCGAGCCCTTGATGCGCGGCTTTGGGACCACCTTGGGCAACGCGCTCCGGCGGGTACTGCTCGCTGCGATTCCCGGCGCGGCGGTCACGCGGGTGCACTTCTCCGGCTCCTACCACGAATACGACACCCTGCCCGGGGTCAAAGAGAGCCTGCTGGAGATCATCTTGAACCTCAAGGAGTTGGCGATTCGCCTCAGCTACGGCGAGCCGAAGCACCTCTATCTGCAGGCCGAGGGCCCCGGCGAGGTCAGCGCGGGACAGCTGGAGTGCGAGGCCGGGGTGGAGATCGTCAACAAGGACCATCTGCTGGCCACCTTGGACGAAGGAGGCCGGCTGGAGATAGAGATGGAGGTGGAGCCGGGCTTCGGCTATCGGCCGGCAGAGCGCAATAAGAAGAAAGATATGCCCCTGGGAGTCATAGCGATAGACTCCGATTTTTCCCCGGTCAAACGGGTTAATTTCACCGTGGAACCCGCCCGGGTGGGCGAGCGCACCGACCTTGATCGGCTGCTGCTGGAGCTGGAGACCGACGGCGGAATCAAGCCGGAGGAAGCCCTCAGCCAAGCCTCTCAGATACTGATGCAGCAGCTGACGCTCTTCTCGGAGTTCGCCGCACACCCCTACGGCTTGGTCAAGGAGACCGACCGCGAGGCGGAGCTGCTGCAAACCGAACTGGAGGCGTTGGGCTTCGATCAACGAGCCTGCAACCTGCTCCAGACCAAGGGGATCAACACTCTGGGCGACCTGGTGGCCCAATCCCATCAGGACCTCACCGATATCCACGGCTTCGGCGCTAAGACGTTGGACAAAGTAGCTGCGCGGCTGAAAGAGCTCGGTTATTCCTTCAGCGGCAACGGCAGCAAGAAGGAGGAGTGAGCCAGCCATGCGACATCGTAAGGGCTTCAGAAAACTGAATCGGGCGCCGGCACATCGTAAGCTGATGATCGCCGGCCAGGTCAAGACGCTGTTTACGCACGGCAAGATAGATACCACCGTGGCCAGGGCCAAAGAGACCCAGAAATTAGCCGAAAGGTTGGTCAGCCGCGCCAAGGCCGGTGACCTCCACTCGCGGCGCCAAGCCTTCAAAGTTTTGCAGGACAAAAAGGTGGTTACTAAGTTGTTCGAGGAGATCGGGCCTAAATATCAAAACCGCGAGGGGGGATACACTCGCGTCTTGAAGCTGCCACCTCGCCTGGGAGACGGAGCCGAGCAGGCCCGCTTGAGCTTCGTCTAGAATTTAGCTCAGCGGCTGTCACGTTTTTGCTCAGGGCAAACCCCATAGACGCAGAGTAAGAAAGGGGAGCAGTAAGCATGAAAGTCGAGCTTTGGGTGCTAGGAGCTATTGTTCTGCTTGCTCTGGGGTTGCTACTGGGCATCTTCCCCCACAAATCCAGCAGCACTCCGACACCGGCGCAGGCCCTGACGCCTCAGGCGGCGCTGGAGCGCCTCTTCACCGTCAAGCCGGTACAATCGGAGTGGTTTTCTGCGCAATTCCTCGCGAAAGTCCCCGTCCCTGAAATGGAGCAGATCTTGAGCCAGCTTGAGCAGACTCTCGGATCGTACCTGCGGGTGGAAGTGAACAGCGGTGGGCATCGCGGCCAGTATCTGGTCATCTTCCAGAAGGGCCTGGTTCCATCCAACGTGTCCCTGGACGCTCAAGGACAGTTCGTCGGTCTCTGGTTCTTCCCACCTCAGTTGCAGGTCGGCAGCCTTAAGAAAGCCATGGTCGGCTTTAAGGGGTTACCGGGCAAGGTGAGCGTACTGGTGCTGGAAGACGGGAAGCCTAGGGTCGCTTTGCAACCCGCCGAGGCGCTCGCCGTGGGCTCGTCCTTCAAGCTGGCCGTGCTAGCGGCACTTCAAGAGCAAATTGAGGTCGGCCAGCGCAGTTGGCTGGACCTGGTGCGCCTCCAGACCGCCTCCAAGAGTCTGCCCACCGGGATCCTGCAAACCTGGCCCGACGGCACACCCCTCACGCTCCAGACGCTGGCCACCTTGATGATCTCCCAAAGCGATAACACCGCAGCAGACACGCTGATACGCACCTTGGGCCAAGCTGCCCTCGCAAGATACGCGGGTAAGAATCAACCCCTCCTGACGACTCGCGAGGCTTTTGTGCTCAAAGACCCCAAGAACAGCAACCTGCTAGCACAATACCTCGAGGGAAATGAGACGGAGCGCGAGACTGTCCTCAAGGAGACCGCCTCACGGCCCCTGCCACCGGTATCGCTCTTCAGCAAGGGCGCTCCTGTAGCCCTTAAGGTGGAATGGTTCTTCAGCGTGCGAGAGCTGTGTGGCCTGATGGCCAAGGTGGAAGCCCTGCCACTGATGAGCGTCAACCCCGGGGTAGCTGACCCCAGCCAGTGGGCTCACCTGGCTTATAAGGGCGGCTCGGAGCCGGGAGTGCTCAACCTGACCACTTGGATTCAGGGCAAAGAGGGGCACGCCTACTGCGTCAGCGCCAGCTGGAACGATGATCGGCCTCTCGATGAGACGCGCTTTACGATGCTCTACAGCGGCCTGCTCCAGGTGCTTGCGGGGAAGGGTAGCTAAGACACCTGCTTGCCGGCAACCCACCTCTTGGCTTAAACTAAGAGTTGTGATCCAGACCCGAGACCTCTCCAAACGCTATAATGGCACGGTCGCCCTAGATGGGGTGAGCTTGCAGGTCGCGCCGGGGAGCATTGGCTTGTTGGGAGAAAATGGCGCGGGCAAGACGACTTTTATCAAACTGCTCTTGGGCTTGCTGCAGCCTAGCTCCGGCTCGGCGCGGGTCTTATCTTTGGACGTCGCCCGCCAGGGCCGCAAGCTGCGCCGCCGGGTGGGCTATATGCCCGAAGACGAGTGTCTGCCGCCCGACATCAGCGCGATGGAGTTCACCGCGCGGATGGGCCGGCTCTCCGGGCTGCCCCACGAGGCGGCCCTGCAACGGGCCAACGATGTGCTGCACCTGGTGGGACTGGGCGAGGGGCGCTATCGGCCCATGGGTGGCCTCAGCTCCGGGATGAAGCAACGGGCCAAGCTGGCCCAGGCGCTGGTGGCCGACCCTGAGCTGGTGCTGCTCGATGAGCCCACCAGCGGCATGGATCCCTCCGGCCGAGAGGAGATGCTGCAACTGATCGGCGAGATTCGTGAGAACTTGGGCATCAGCCTGCTGCTCTCCTCGCACCTGCTCCAGGATATCGAGCGGGTCTGTGATCAAGTGATCATCCTGAGCGCCGGTCAGGTGGCAGCGCAAGGACCGCTGAGCCAATTGCTGGGCCAAGCCGCCCGGAGTGTGCACCTGCGCCTGGTGGGCGACGTGCAGGCCTTCCGTCAGGCCCTGACCCAGGCCGGACTGAGCGTTCATGGCTCCGGGATGCAACTGACGGTGGAGGGCGCCGACGATCAGGTCTACGACGCCATCATCGAGGCGGCCGCCCAGAGCGGCGTGCAACTGCGCCGGCTGGAGCGGGCCAGCCGCTCACTAGAAGAGTTGTTCTTAGCGCTAAGGAAAAGTGAGGCCAGGCGATGAGCCCACCGGATGAACGCTCCGAGCGTGCCGGTCAAGCGCAAGGGGTCATCTATCAGCAGGGCTATCGTCATTATCGGGGGCGCTATCTGGGACGGCTTCACGCCGTCGTCAGTCTGGCCTGGGCGGACGGTAAGCGGGCCCTGGGCATCGGGCGCGGTTGGAAGTATAAACTGGGGTTCTTTATTCTCGTTGGCATCCTCTTGATCATCGCCCTGATTGCCTTTGGCACAAATGCGGTGACCGAGCGTATCGGTGCCGGAGGACAGAGCCGCAGCTTCTACCCCTTCGCCAATCCCTATAACGGCTTTTTCGATAGTGCCAATGGCATCATTCTCTGGCTGCTCTTCGCGCTGATCATCCCCGATCTGCTCTGCAACGATCGTCGCTACGGCACCCTGCGCCTCTATTTGGCCCGACCGATCAGCCTGAGCGACTATCTGGCCGGTAAGGCGCTGGCGATCGTCGGCGTGCTCAGCGCCGTGCTGCTGGCGCCGGCCCTGCTGCTCTTTCTGGCCAAGGCTCTGGGCGCGGTGCAGCCGGGAGCCTATCTCGCGGCACATCTGGGCGATTTGGGAGCGCTGCTGCTCAGCGGCCTGCTCTTCGCCGTTTACTATGCGCTGATCTCCGGGGCGCTCGCTTCGTTGACCAAGAGCACCGGCTACGCGGCAGCCGGCATCGTGGGATTATTGATAGCGGCCAGGCTGGTCGGCTCCACCGTCTTGGCCTTCACCCACCGGCGCATGGCTACTCTGATTGACCTGAGCCAGTTGGTGGGTCAGATTAAAAGCTCCCTCTTTGGCGTCAACCAGCCGCTGATCACGCTTAACATCCAGTTTCAAAACGGCTCTCAACCGGTAACTCCAGTGATCGTGCAGCCTTATCCGGTCTGGGTTTATCTCCTGGCCGCCTTGGCCGCGGTGCTGCTGAGCGCTCTGGTCATCGGCTGGCGCTATCGTCGGGAGGTGGACCGATGAGCCCGGTGATCGAGATCGAGAGGGTAACCAAGCGTTACGGCCAAGTGGTCGCGGTATCCGACGTTTCATTCGCTTTAGCACCGGGCATATCCGGTCTGCTGGGCCCCAACGGCGCGGGCAAGACGACCTTGCTCAAGCTGATGGCCGGTCTGCTGACGCCCAGCTCCGGCCAAGTCAAATTCTTCGGTCAAAAGCTGCGCCGGCACCCGCAGCTCTACCGACGGCTGGGCTACTGTCCTGAGCAGAACGAGCTCTATGATTTCATGAGCGGGCGTGAATTCCTCAAGCTGAGCGCCGGCCTCTACGGCCTGGCCGATCCCGCTCAAGCGGCCGAAAAAGCTCTCGAGCAAGTGGCGCTCTCCGCTCAAGCCGGTAGGCTGATCAGGGTCTATAGCCGAGGCATGCGCCAGCGGCTCAAGTTCGCCCAAAGTCTGCTGCCCGACCCTGAAGTGCTGCTGCTCGATGAGCCCTTGCAGGGTGCCGACCCCGCTCAGCGGCGCATGCTCATCGAGCTGATCCGACAACTGGGCCAAGCGGGAGTGACAATAGTGATCTCCTCGCACGTGCTCTACGAGGTCGAGCGCATGGCCCAGCAGATCATCCTGATCAATCACGGGCGCCTGATCGCCCTGGGTGATTTTCATGCCATCCGCGAGGCGATGGACGATCGCCCGCACAAGGTTTTGCTGGAGGTCTCAGAGCCCCAGCGTTTGGCGGCCCTGCTCACCGAGCGTGAGCTGGTCAGCGCGGTCAACCTGGCCGATGAACAACTGGTAGTAGATATCGGTGACGCTAACGCGTTTTACGGCGCACTGCCCCGGCTCATCGCCGAGAACGGCCTACATCTACGACGGCTCTCCGGCCTCGATGAGGATCTGGAGAGCGTCTTTCGCTATCTGGTACACTGATCATGATGACTGCAACGCTGAACTTATTCAAGCTGAGCCTGCGCCAGTTGCTGGGGCGCCAGCGACTACTCTTGCTTGTCGTCCTGACGCTGATCGCGCTGATCCCCTCGCTGCTCGCAGCTATCTCCCTCTGGGTGGGCCGGCCGCTCCAGTCGGCTCAGCTTTTCGCCGACTTCGACCTGCCCGTGGTCCTACCGCTGATCGCACTGATCGTCTCCGGCAGCCTGCTGAGAGAAGAAATCCACAACCGAACGATCGTCTATCTGCTGACCAAGCCGATCGCCCGGTCGCTGATCGTGTTGGGCAAGTTCGCCGCCGGCCTGCTGCTGATCTGGGCGCTCGGCTGGCTGGGCCTGCTCATCCAAGCGGCCGTCTTAGCCGATGGGAGCGAGCTAGCCTCACAGTTTGCCAGCGTCGCGCTGATCACGCTGGCCTACGGGGCGTTCTATCTGGCGCTGAGTTTGTTCTTCAAGCGGGCGCTGCTCTGGGGGCTGGCCTATCTAATCCTCTGGGAGGGCCTGCTGACCAATATTCTTCCCGGCGTCAAGCAGCTCAGCATTCATCGCTATGCCGCTCAATTCAGCTCCGGATCGTTGGGCCAAAAAAATGCCGCCCTTGGGGTCCTGCTGGCCATCGCTGCGGTCAGCCTGGCGCTGGCCGCTTGGCATCTGAGCCGGATGGAGTTCCCGGGGGAGACGGAGTAAGAAATCCACTGTGCCTGTGCTACGAAGCATGGAGTCGCCTCAAAGTGGACAGATCGAACGGGTGAATAGATCGGGCGAAGCCTTGATATAACACAAGTTGCAAAGATAAGAAATATATGTTACACTGCATTCTGGTAACTCATGGACTGGCTGGTCTTTTGCTACTCTTTATCGTCTAAGTTGAGCTCGAGCCCACGAGTAGCGCTGTGGCGCCGACTACGTCGCCTGGGCGCACTATCTCTGACAAGAGGGGTTTATGTTCTTCCTGCGCGGGAAGAGTGCAAAGAGGCCTTGCAGTGGTTGGCCCAAGAGGTTCGACAGGTGCAGGGAGAGGCCCTGGTGATGCGCGTCGAGCAGTTTGAGGGAATGGCCGATCAGCAATTGATCGATCTCTTCCGCCGGCAGCGGGAAGAGGAATACGCAGAGATCGATTCCCAGGCTGCAGAGCTGGAAAAAGCGATTGGCGCAGGGAAGAACCTCCAGGATCATCCTGAAGTGCAAGATGTGCTGGCCAAGCTCCACAGATGCCACGCTGATATTGCTCGTGTTGACTACTTCGATTGTCCTGAGGGGATTCGTGCCGCGACACGGCTCGCCCGAATTGAGCAAACCCTCTTCGCCAAGCCAACCTCAGCCACAAAGATAGCTCCCGCTGACAGAGACGAATATCGGGACAAGCGCTGGGTGACGCGCCCACGTCCTCATGTCGATCGCCTGGCCTGTGCATGGCTCATTCGCCGCTTTATCGACCCCACAGCCGTTATCCGCTATGCCACGCGCCCGAAGCCGGAGGAGATCCCTTTCGACATGGAAAGCGGCCAATTCAGTCATCAGGGCAACCTCTGCACCTTCGAGACCATGCGACTGGCGTTCCAGCTGGATGACCCTGACCTGCAGACCATTGCCCAGATCGTCCACGAGATCGACCTACGGGACGGCCGCTACCCCCTCCCGGAGATAGCCGGACTCGATGCTGTCCTCAAGGGTTGGCTGCTGGCGGGACTGTCGGACGCCGAACTCGAATCACACGGGGTCGCCCTCTTCGAAGGTCTACACGCCATGCTAGCAAGCCATTCATCCGCCAAAGTGTTGATGTAACACAAGTTGCAAAACTAAGAAATGTATGTTACACTGCGCAAGACGTTCAAATCCTCAAATAGGAGGCTCATCATGCAGTGGATTACCCGTTCGCACGTTCATGTCGATCGCGTGGCCTGCCCCTGGCTGATCACTCGCTTTGTGGACAACCAGGCCGAGTTCCTCTTCGTCCCCAAGAGTCAAGTGGACGAGGTCGCCGCCCAGACCGGCGCGATTCCGTTCGATGCACCGGAGGTGGAGTTGGGCCATCGCGACGGCCGCTGCTCCTTCGAGTCGATCATGCTCAAGTACGACCTGAAAGAGCCCGGGCTGGTGCGGCTGGCTAAGATCATTCACGCCGCCGACGTCTCGGCCGATGCCGACAGCGATGCGCTCGCGCCTGGCTTGGAGGCAATCGCCTCCGGCTTCAGCCTGCGCTACCCCGATGACGAGGAGAATCTAGACCGCCAGTTCGAAGTCTACGACGCCCTGTACGCCTGGTGTCGGTTGCAAGTGGCCAAGGGTCGCTAACGCTCCGGTGCTGAGGATCCTGACGGTGGACGGTCGCCTCCTCTTCGCCACGCGGGTCGTGCGCCTGTTCGCCTATGGCTTCTTGTCGGTCGTCCTGGTCCTCTACCTGATAAAAGTGGGTTTGAGCGAGGTGCAGGTCGGCCTGCTCCTGACGCTCACGCTGGTCGGTGATGCGGCCGTCTCGCTCTGGATCACCACCACCGCCGATCGCCTCGGCCGGCAGCGCATGCTCCTTTTGGGGGCAGGCCTGATGTTCCTTGCCGGCGTCGCCTTCGTGCTGACCGGGGATTTTCTGCTCCTGACGCTTGCGGCAATCATCGGGGTGATCAGCCCCAGCGGCTATGAGGTCGGCCCCTTCCTCTCCATCGAGCAAGCCGCGCTCTCGCAGATCATCTCGGACAAACAGCGTACGCGGATCTTCGCCTGGTATAACTTGGTAGGTTCATTTGCGACGGCCTTGGGGGCCCTATGCGGCGGCGCCTTGGCGCAGGCCTTGGAAGGCCTAGGCAACACCCCACTGGCCAGCTATCGCGCGGTGGTCATCGGCTACGCGGCGCTGGGGCTCGTGCTGGGGCTGTTCTTCAGCAGGCTGTCGCCGGCCGTGGAAGCAGGGGCGATTCGCGAACGGCAGCCCCGGCGCGGTTCAGCAACCGCCCCTACGCATCGCTTTGGCCTACATCGCTCGCGCGGGGTGGTGCTCAGGTTGAGTGCGCTCTTCGCCTTAGATGCCTTTGGCGGTGGCTTGGTGATCCAAAGCATCGTGGCCTACTGGTTTCACATCCGCTTCGGCGTCGAACCTGCCTTGCTGGGAGGCATCTTCTTCGGTGCGAACATCCTGGCCGGCATCTCCGCCTTGGCTGCGGCGAAGATCGCTGATCGCATCGGACTGATCAACACCATGGTCTTCACGCATATCCCCTCCAACCTGCTGCTGATGCTCGTACCGCTCATGCCGAGCTTGCCGTTGGCGATTACGGTCTTGCTGATGCGCTTCAGCATCTCGCAGATGGATGTGCCGACCCGTCAGTCCTACACGATGGCCGTGGTGAGCCCCGATGAGCGCTCGGCAGCGGCCGGTGTGACCGGCATTGCTCGCTCCATCGGTGCCTCGCTCTCTCCCAGCCTCGCTGGGGCATTGCTTGGCACCCCTTTGTTGTTAAGCGTGCCCTTCTTCTTGGCCGGCGGACTCAAGATTGTATATGACTTGACGCTTTATCGCGCCTTTCGCTCCATCAGGCCACCGGAAGAGGAAGGGGTGGCTCGAACCTGAACTGAGAGGTTAAAAGAGCGCTTCCACAAATTCGTCGGCCACAAAGTCGCGCAGGTCGTCGGCCGATTCGCCCACGCCGATCAACTTGACCGGAATGTGCAATTCTTGAGCGATGGGCACGATGATCCCCCCTTTGCCGGTGCCGTCCAGCTTGGTCAGGGCGATGCCGGTCAAGGGGACTGCTTCATTGAAGAGACGCGCCTGGGAGAGGGCATTCTGGCCCAGGGTGGCGTCCAAGACCAGCAGGCGCTCGTCAATCGGGCGCCCCAGGCGCTTTTCGACTACCCGATTGATCTTCTTGAGCTCTTCCATCAAGTTATGCTTGGTATGCAAGCGGCCGGCGGTGTCGATCAACAGCATGTCCTGCCCGTGATTAAGCGCATAATCGGTGGCATCATAGGCGACCGCAGACGGATCAGCACCCGGCCGGTGCTTGATCAGCTTGGCGCCGGTGCGCTCGGCCCAGATGGCCAACTGCTCGATGGCCGCGGCGCGAAAGGTATCGGCGGCTGCCAGGGTGATCCGCGCTCGGCCGTCGCTTCGGAAGCGCTGGGCCAGCTTGGCGATCGTCGTCGTCTTGCCCGATCCGTTGACCCCCAAGACCAAGAATACGGTCGGCTGACCGTCCTGGCGCAGTGCCAAACTGCCTTGAGCTGCGCGGAGCTGCTGGCGCAGGATGTCGGCCAAGAGCTGCAGCAACTCCTGGGGGTCCTGCAAACCGCGCTGGCGCACCTCTTCGCGCACTCGGTCCAGTAGGGCCAAGGTCGCATCGGTTCCCAAGTCAGCTCCGATCAGGATAGCTTCCAACTCTTCCAGCAGCTCTTCGTCAATGCGGTGCCGGCTGCTCAGCAGTTGCGTCACCTGGCCCACCAAGCGCTGCTGAGTCCTCTTCAAGCCCGTCTTAAGGCGATCTAGCCAGCTCATAGCAGCCATCACTCCGTTTCTTTCATGCGAAGACCAAATGACCTTAGCACCTGGCGAACCTGCTTGGCTTGATAAAGCTTAGCTTACCGCGGGCAGGGCAGCAACCAAATGGCGATCAAGAAGAATGACCAGGCGCAGGGATAAATATGATCTAGATCATGGTGCTGACCGTCGCGGCGATGCTATCTTATGCTGCTATTTTGAGCTGATCAGGATTGATCTACCGAGAGGTGACCCCGATGACCATGACAGTGCAACAGAGAAAGATAGAGCCGGCTCAAGACGCTTTTCGCGAGCTTCGTGGCCCTCTAACCGAAGATAAGGCAATCGTCGCCGCCAGCCGCTGCCTGGAGTGCGGGCGCGAGGGCAACCCCGCCCCTTGCACGGTGGCCTGTCCCACCCATATTGACATTCCCCGTTTTATCCGTCAGATCTACCGGGGAGAGCCACTGGCCTCCGCTGATACTATCTTTACGGCCAACGTGCTCGGCGGTAGCTGCGCGCGCGTCTGCCCGGTGGAAGAGCTCTGCGAGGGCTCCTGCGTGCTGGTCCAGGAGGGGCGGCGCGCCGTAGAGATCGGTCGCTTGCAGCGCTATGCCACCGATGCGGCCTTCGCGGCCGAGCATCAGAGCCTGAGTGATCGTCCGGCCAAGCGCAGCCGTGGCCATATCGGGATCATCGGCGCCGGGCCTGCCGGCCTGGCCTGCGCGGCCGAGCTGCTCCGCTTGGGCCATCAAGTGACGATATATGAGGCCCGCTCCCAGATTGGCGGTCTGATCCCTACGGCGATCGCCCCTTACAAACAGTGGACCGAGCCGCTGCCGCAAGAGGTCGCCGCGCTCCAGCGGCTGGGTGTGCAGTTCAAGCTGGGCCAAGCCGTGGGAGAGGGCGGCCTGAGCTGGCAGCAGTTGGAGGCCCGTCACGAGGCCATCTTCTTGGGGGTCGGCCTGGGCACAGACGTGCTGGTATCGCTGCCCGGTGCCGATCTGAAGGGCATCTGGCCTTCGCTGGAGTTCATCGAGCAACTTAAGAGCGGCAATCCCCCGGAGTTGGCCGGACGATGGGTTGCGGTGATCGGCGGAGGTAATACGGCCATAGATGTCGCCCGCGAGGCGGTGCGGCTGCAAGCCAGCCAGGTGACGGTGCTCTATCGTCGCAATGAGGCCGCTATGCCGGCTTATGCGCATGAGGTGCGCGAGGCCAAGGAGGAAGGGGTGCGCTTCCAGTGGCAAACCATGCCGCTGCGCTTCCTGGGCGCAGGGCAAGTGAGTGGGATCGAGTGTCGCCGCACCCGGCTGGTGCCCGTTCCCGGCGATCGCCCCCGTCCGGAGCCGGTCGAGGGCAGCGAGTTCACCGCGCGGGCCGATGTGGTCATCCTGGCCATCGGCCAGCGCAAGCGAACTGAACTGCTGGAGCAGCTTCCCGGCCTGCACCTGAAGCGCGGTCTGCTGCAGACCGATGAGCGTGGCTACGCCAGTGGCAAATACTATGCCGGTGGGGATTGCCTCACCGGGGGTGCTACCGTCGTCGAAGCGGTCGCCCAAGGGAAGCGTGCCGCTCAGGCGATCCATCAAGATATAGAGAGAGGGTTGCTATCCTGAGCGACCCTTACTGACGCGCCTCTTTCAGGCAGGGGATAACTTGCGCCTGAGTGTGATCGTAGAAGGGCGATTGCCAAGGGCAGGCTCCCCAACTCTTCTGGTAGAGCTTATCTCGCATGAAAGTCGTGACCAAGCGATCTATCAAGGGTTGACCATTCTTGTAGCCGGTGATGTAAAAGACGATCACTTGGGCTTGCATGATCGGTCCGGGGAACTTATCGGCGAGCGTGCGATAGATCTCTGCCAGCGCGTCGTGTATCCTCTGTTTGTCCAGCGAGGCGATGGTGAAGCGCAGCTCGATGGCAAACCCCTTGGGATAACCGCCGATCTCCACAGCGCCAGCCTCGCCTCCCACCGCCTGCTTCAGCAGCTCTGCCGCGTCCACTTTGGCCTGACTGAGGTCGCCCTTGTCGTTCGGATCGAGCTTCCTAAGCGGACCTGTGCTCGTTGTCGTCTCTGGAGGACTGGCGGCGGGAGTTGGCGGTGCGGGTTGCTTGGTGACCGAATCGGAGTTGCTGGCACTGCTATTGCCGTTAGTTGGGCTACGTGGCCACCAGAGCACCAGAGCGATAGCAATTACGACGATCGCGCCCAGGCCCATAGCGATCCAAAGCCCTTTACTGCGCTGATTCTGATTATGTTTCTGTTTCTGACTCAATGGCTGATCCTCCCTCTTGCTTGACTTCAACCAGTTCGACTAATAAGCCGGCGAAACTACGTGGGTGAATGAAGGCCACCAGGTGGCCGCCGAAGCCCCGGCGTGGCCGCTCGTCTATCAACTCGGCACCCTGCTGTTTCAGTCGATCCAAGGCCGCCTCAATATCCGGAGTGGCGAAGGCCAGGTGATGAATTCCCGCGCCGCGCCGCTCCAAGAATCTCTGTACCGGTCCCTGGCCCAGCGGCTGCAGGAACTCCAAGCGGGACTCGCCGGCCTGGACCATACTGATGGCCAGATTGTCCATCGTGCCCCGCTCGCTCTCCTGCAGGCCCAGCATCCGGAAGGGCGCCAGGGCGCGCTCCATATCCTGGACGGCGATGCCCACGTGATGCAGTTTCATAATAACTTCTCCTCTGCCGATCGCGAGGTCGGGTGGTCCGCCGGCCCATCTTTGCCCATAGCAGCAATCTGTTGGACGGTCTTCCATTTGGTGCGCACGAAATCCGGCCAGGCGCCATGCTCCTCATACCAGCGCTTTAAGAACGCCCGCGTCTTGGGTTCGCCGGGATAACCCCAACCGAAGTCCCCATACGCTGCTTTGAGTTCGCTGACCAGCCTATCCCTACTGACCTTGGCGATGATCGAGGCCGCAGCGACGACTGCATAGCGACTGTCGGCCTTGTTCTCGCCGATGATTTGGGGCAAGGCACGTTTCGCCTCACCCTCCGCATCTGAGAGCAAGTATCTCAGGCTTTTCAGGTAATTGCAACTCCCGCCCGGCGCGACTGGCAGGTCCAGATAGACCCGGTCCGGCGCAAGTGCGTTGATCAAGCTGGCCATGCCCTCTGCCTCAAGCTGATTCAGGTTGATTCGGTCGATCTCGGTGGGGGTCACGATGATCGTCTTGACCGCATCGGCCAGAACTTCGATCTGGGGAGCCAACTGCTCGCGCTGCCGACGGGAGAGCGTTTTAGAGTCCTGAACGCCCAGCCTAGCCAGCCGGTCGAGCTTGTCCTCCGAGATGAGCACGCCAGCGATGACCATCGGGCCGATGACAGGACCGCGTCCGGCCTCGTCTATGCCGAGGAAGGTATACATTTCAATCTAGACGGATTGGGGAAAGCGGATTCCAACCTTATCCCAACCCCGTCAGTTCCCGATACTCGCCGAACTCGGCTCGAAAAATGTCGCAGATCTCGCCTACAGTCGCCCGCGCTTTGACCGCTGATAGAATATAGGGCATCAGGTTCTCTTCGCCCTGAGCCGCGCTTGCCAGTCGGTCTAGGCTCTGCTGCCAGCGCGACCGATCTCGGGTGGCCCGCAAACGCTCCAGTCGCTCGATCTGGTGCTGATGCACTTCAGGGTCAACCTGCGCGATTCTCGCCGGTCGCCCGTCACCGGAGGTGAAGGCGTTGACTCCCACGATGATTCGCTCGCCCGACTCGACCTCCCTTTGCTGGCGGTAGGCGCTCTCCTCGATCTCGCGCTGCACATAGCCCTGCTCGATCGCCCGCGGCATGCCGCCCAGCTCAGCTATTTTCTCGATATACTCCAGCGCTTCGGCCTCCAACTGCTCGGTGAGCTTCTCAAGATAATAGCAGCCCCCCAGGGGGTCTACGCAATCGGCCGCGCCAGACTCCTCGGCGATGATCTGCTGGGTGCGCAAGGCCAGCAGCACCGCCTGCTCGGTGGGCAGGGCCAGCGCCTCATCATAGGAGTTGGTATGCAGCGATTGAGTCCCGCCCAGCACCGCCGCCAGGGCCTGCAGGGCCACTCGGATGACGTTATTCAGTGGCTGCTGCGCCGTGAGCGAGGCGCCGGAGGTCTGAGTGTGGAAGCGCAGCTTCCAGGAGTCCGGCCTCCGGGCAGCAAAACGCCGGCGCATGATCCGAGCCCAAAGCCGGCGGGCCGCCCGGAACTTGGCGATCTCCTCGAAAAAATCCTGATCACAAGCGAAGAAGAAGGAAAGCTGCGGGGCAAAGCGATCCACCTCCATGCCCCGCGCCCGCACCGCCTCCACATAGGCGATGCCATCGGCCAGGGTGAAGGCCAGCTCCTGCGCGGCGGTCGCGCCGGCCTCCCGCATGTGATAGCCGGAGATGCTGATCGGGTTCCAGCGCGGCAGATGCTCGGCGGCATAGAGAATCAGATCGGTCGCCAGGCGCATCGAGAACTCCGGCGGAAAGATATAGGTCTTGCGGGCGATATATTCCTTGAGAATGTCGTTCTGAGCCGTGCCGGCGATCTGCTCCGGCGGCACCCCCTGCTCCTGGGCCAGGGCCAAATACATGGCCAGCAGGATGGTGGCCGGTGAGTTGATGGTCATCGAAGTGGAAACTTTTTCGATGGGGATGTCCGCAAAGAGCCGCTTCATATCTTCAATAGATGGCACGGCCACACCGGCCCGGCCCACCTCGCCGCTGGCCAAGGGGTGATCGGAGTCATAGCCCATCTGGGTGGGCAGGTCGAAGGCCACCGAAAGGCCGGTCTGGCCTTGGCTGACCAGATAGCGGAAGCGGCGGTTGGTCTCTTCGGCGGTGCCGAAGCCGGCGTACTGGCGCATCGTCCAGAGCCGACCACGATACATGGTGGGATAGACGCCGCGGGTGAAGGGGTACTCACCGGGGAAGCCCAGCTCGCGCTCGTAGTCCAGTTGCTTGACATCTTCAGGCGTATAGAAGCGCCCGTTATCCTCTGAGCGCTGAGCTTGCTTCTTGAGTCTCTGCTGCGCTGTGGGTTTGGCCATCTCGCGCCTCCTTCGCGTTTGCTATTATAGTGCATAGGGGAGAGGCAACCAGCCAATGAGTGCCTCTCTATGATGGCAGCCGAGCAGAAGTGGTTGCGGAAGGAGCCCCTCCTTACACAACATGGGTGAAAGTTATTACCAAGCGGGCTGCCTGAGCGATATCGAGCAGAGTAGCTTCATCCCTTCGCATGAGCCATCTCTGTCTTGGAGAACAGGACTTGAGCCGTGTCTAGAATCTCTTGGCGACGCAACCAATTCTGACTCTGCTCCAGAGCATACTTAGTGATAAGGTCTACCTTCCGTTGCAGTAAGGTCTGTAGTTCCTGCTGCATCTGAACGTGTTCCAATAATCCCCACTTGGCATCTACATCGAAGTCGATGAGAATGTCTAAGTCGCTGTCCAGTCGGAAGTCATCACGCAGGGCGGAACCAAACAGTGCGAATTCACGAATCTTCCACCGGCGGCAGAATTCGGCAATTTCGTCTACCGGAATTTCTGTAGTTAAAGTCCTCATCAATGCTCACCCCTATACCGCCACCATACTACAATGGTTACCTAATGACCAAGCTCACCTGCCACTATGGAGCGCCAGCGGAATAGCACTCAGGTGCAGCGATTTGTTAGGCATTTATACCAACCATCCCAACTCCATTCCTATTTCTCTGCAACAACAATTTCACCTGGCAATCCAAACAATGTTACCTTATCTTTATGTTCTATCTTGAATCCAGCATTCTTTAGCGATTGTTCAACATAGATGGGTCTACAATCAACATATTTCGGAAATTTCTCATGGGACCATTCATAGAGTTTTGTTAAAATGGAGTTGCCGTCCTCCTTTGACATGCTTACAATCCCAAGTCTTCCACTTGGCTTCAAAACCCTCTTGATTCCACTAAGAACCTTTGGGATTTCAGGTGTGTCAAATAGCTCAAGGCTGAAACTGCTGAAAACGGCATCGAATTTGTCATCATCGAAGGGCATCTCTGTGGCGTCTCCACAATAAAGTTCAACTTTGTCAATAAGGCCGGCTTTTTCAAGCCTTTTCTTAGTTACCTCTAACATTCCAGAAGAAATGTCGATGCCATAAGCCTCTCCGGTTTCTCCTATTAACTCTGCTATTTGTTTTAAGCAATGTCCAGTTCCAAAGCCCATCTCAAGCACTGTCTCTCCCTCGGCAATGCACAATCGCTCTAACGCCAAATTTCTGTATTTTTTCTCAAATACCCCAGCAAAGTAATCGTAGAATCTACTAATCCTATCGTAACTTTCTTTTGCCTGCTCCTTGCTTCTATAGACTCGCAATATCTTTGTTTGATCGCTTTTTGAGTTCATCTCATTTTCCACTATGCCTAACGTGGTGCGAGCTAAGCTGTACCCCACGCGAAGCGGGCCAGTCGCAGGCTAGCAGCGCGAGCACGGGGCAAAGCCGCGAAGCGCCGCTTAACGATGCGCGTCAGGCGCTGCCGAAAGAGGAAGCGAGGAACGAGCGGACGCTGTAGGCAGTCGACTGCAACCGGTTGTTAGGTGCCGCATGACCATGCATTCTCAACTCGGAGCTGTCCCGAAGATGCCCCGGAAAATGAGATCAAACTCCTTGACACTTGTCGGTGTGCCATCCTGGTCTACAATTTGCCCGCCGCAACAGGCGAGAACAGCGTCGCGTGTGGCGACCTTCGCGCAGAACTCCTGGGCGCGCGATGGCTTGTCTGCGCCCGTGATGGTGTCCGGGTAATACTGCTCGATAGCACCCCGCTCGAGCACGTAGACGTCGACACCCCTCAGCATTGCCAGCAGTCGGTATTTCAACTCCAGCATTTGAGCGTCATCGTTGTTCTTGAGGACATCGAGCCGCTCCGGTTTTCGCTCCCAAGCGAAGAACTCCTCCACCGCCTCATCGTGCTCCTCCTGCGTGCAGTCCCCTGCCTTGAGTTTCTCCTGAAATACCCTGACCTTCCGCCACAGCGCTCGGAGTTCGCCAGAACCGTGCGCGTTCTTGGCGTCCTTTGCGGTTGGCCCGTCATCATCAGGAACGACCAACTCATCCACCTTGTCCAGGAGATGCTTCCTAGCGTCTTTCAGCTCATCACTGGGGGCGATGTGATCGAAGCCGTTGACCAGCAGGTCGAGGTCGGCAATAACCGGCACTCGCACACCGAAACGGGAAAAGAAGTCTCGGTATCGTCTTA
Organism: uncultured bacterium; assembly: GCA_913053845.1. Taxonomy (GTDB): domain Bacteria; phylum Bipolaricaulota; class Bipolaricaulia; order RBG-16-55-9; family DRJF01; genus DRJF01. Next base: position 50,353 of record CAJXGD010000011.1, read on the forward strand.
TGTTGCCCTTGCCGGTAATCCGAGCGAACAGCACCGGCACCTGGGCTGCGTCCCACGCGGGGTTAAGGGTTCTAGCGATATGCTGCATGAGGAGATAGTCGCTGTCGCCTTCGACTAGGACCACTGTGTCGGCGAAAAACGCGGCGTTGTTGTTCTCGAAGCAGATGATCTGGAACTGGTCCTTGGCCGTCATGTCCGACAGGTCGACTGGTTGAACCTGCGTGAACGGCCTGGACGTTATCGCTGCATTCGATACCTTGCGCAGCTTGACAAACGTCTCGGTCGCTCCCGGGCCGAAGAACATCGGTGAATGTGTCGTGACGAGAACGTGGTGTTCCTTGGCGAAAACCCGCAGGGCGTCGAAGAGGGTGTGCTGGGCCTTGGGATGAAGGAATAGCTCCGGTTCTTCGAACAGAAGCAGGTAGGATGCCGGTGCGGGTTCCTCCTGTGGTTCCACCCCTTCGGTTGCAGATTCCGTCTCTACGTACGCATGAGTATCCGGCGCGAGATGTGCTTTGAGATACACGTAGGACCGGAAAATGGAGAACACAATTGCGCGGCGCAAGCCGTCACCCTTGGAGTCGATCAAACCGTCCACTCCATCGTTGGCATAGATGCGTGCGGAAGAAAAGACCGTTTTCAACTCCGGCGGCGGGATTGTGATGCGGAGAACCACATCCGCGAAGCTTTCGCGCACGTACTTCTCGACGGTTTCCTCGATCATCCTGACCTCTTCGAGCCGACCGTCCACGACCGTGCCGTCGGGCAGCTGCACGCGGTTAAGCTTGCCATCGAGTTCTTCAAAGAGCTTCTTTGCATCCGGCAATTTAGGTTCAACCGCCTGAAGCAGGATCGATAGGATTCTCCCAAACGGCGTGCTCTCGGTCGTCTTGATGTCGTCGGCAAGGTCCTTCACCGCCGTGATGTAGATCGGATCAGGAAGCATCAGTTTTATGTTCTTGTCGATGCCGGTCGGTAACGCCTGATCGGCGGCCGTCTTCTGGTTGTCAGGTAGCGAGTCGGCAAGCTCCAGAATCTTCTGTTTAACCTCATCCCGCTTCATCGTTGTATCGACCATGCCGTCAAGTTTGGGGAATGCCTCCACCACCTTATTAACGAAGGCTTGGCCCGCTCGCTGTCGCTTCACGAGCTCAGCAATGCTGTCTGCAGAAAAACGGGTGTCGTTCGGGGTGAGCGTGTTGTAGAGCAGCGCACTCTTTCCATTGGTGTCATAAACTCGAACAAGAGTAAGACGGCCATTCCTGACGATCTCGGCAACTCGCGTGCGATGCTCCTCGGCCAGCCGGGCCAAGTCTGCATC
>CAJXGD010000012.1 GCA_913053845.1 uncultured bacterium
TAGATGCCGCGGGATTAAATCTTCGATTGTGGCGCCTTCAAGTTGATTTAGGTATTGAGCAACGTTGAGAATCCTTTCCTTAGGGAGCAGGTTTTCCCCTATGAGTTTCTTCGTCACCTCTTTGCCAGATTTGTCATTGTCAACGAGCACGCCTGTTGGTGCTCCGCAACCTACAACATACCGAACTAGATATTCTGTCACCTTGCCCCCGCCTGGAAGGATGCTGAGTTCATTTAAGTCCGGGGTGGGTAAGCCGGCTATCGTGAATTTGCGAATGAGGGCCCTTAACAGCATGTGGTCCGTCATACCCTCCACAATCAGGTTCTTCCGTCCCATGAATGGAAAATCACCTAGATACAGGCCGACAGATGTCAAAGCTGGCTCATAATCAGTAAGGCGATCGGCGCTCTCTTTGAGCGGGTCGATGCTGCCGATGAAGCAAAGGGTGTAGCTTGGATAGTACCGTGACACCCTTATTAGACTGCTTCCAGTTCCGAAATAACGCACGCACGCGATCTGGGCGATTCCAGTCTACGAGGAATGGAGAGTGTGTGGCTAAGACGATCTGCAAGACATTCTCTCTAGCAAACGCAGAAAGAAATCGCATGAGATCACGCTGAGCGGGTGGGTGTAGATACGTAGAAATATTGAGTAGGTCCTCGTCTATCAACAACAAGATCGTTCTATCTTTTAGCTCTTCGGAGTTGAGGCGCCTGTGCAACTCATCTAGTTTGTATTGTAGTAGAAGCCAGATGTAAAGAAACTGCTGCAGCCCCTTGCCTCGTTGAGCCAGTTTTTCGTAGGGCGGCTTAGTTGGGTCTTCGATATAGAGCACAATTTTTTTCTTCTCCCCATCAAGCTTTAAGCGGATTCTTACTGCAGCTTGGGACCAATGATCAAAAGCAAGGTGGGTGAGTCGGTCTGCGACTCCATTTAGTGCGGCTTCAGAAGCCTCTGAAGGATTGGCTAACACTTTTTCTGTGTGGCCGGCTTTAAAAAAACCGCCCAACTTAAACAGTAAATGGTGAACAGTACCCTCATTGTCTACATTGAGATCCATCTCCCCCGATAAAGGATTCATGTAGCCGTTTGGGGAGGTTCCGTAGGCATGGGTCACGGCAGACACATGGTGAGGGAATGTGCTATACTGACTCCAACAAGCGGTACGAGGTATGGGGGCAAAGCAATATGGGAAACCTCGGATTGATGTTAGCTTTTGAAGTTTTGATAACGTCTTTGTCAGAAACGGTGGCTGAATTGCTGTCATATGTTATTGGAGCCAGTGTTGGCTTGCTGTCAGTGGTCATTGCGCTTATGAAATGGCAATTCCCCCAATATCGGATCCCTGTTCTTCAGAAAATGAACCCATTAGTGGTGCTTCTTAGTGGAGTGTTCATCGCTTTGCTGATTGGAACTGCCCCAATATGGTCGGATATTAGTTACCGATTTATTACCAATCTCACCCAACAAAATCAACAACACCCACCCGCTACTCAGTCTATCAAACTCACTGCAAGTTTCACTTATTCCCCACTCAAGCCGGCTGTGAATGAGCCCGTAGCATTTACGGATAGATCCTTTCCTCATGCATCGATAACAACATGGAACTGGAGTTTCAGCCCTGCAGGCTCTGGCAAGACATCCAACCCTGTCCATATCTTCCGCGCTGACGGATCACAGCAGGTTTGCCTCTCGGTCGTGGATAACAATGGTAATGAAGCAAATATATGTGAGCAGATAACTATAACACCCTCGCCGCCGACACAGAAGCCTTTTGTTGATTTCACTTACTCCCCCATGAATCCAATTGTCTCAGAGACGGTGAAGTTTACCGATAGATCGTGGGATCCCAATGCACCAATCATTGCTTGGCATTGGGAATTTGGAGATGGCAGCACTAGCGATTCACAAACTCCAAGCCATGTCTTTGGTAATGCTGGGGACATCCGAACCTGCCTAACTATTATCGACAGGGAACGTGTGTCGGCGAGAAGATGTATGCCAATTGTTTTATCACCGATACCACCGAACCCCGAACCCGTTGTTGATTTTATTTACATATACAAGCCAAACGCTACGGACAATAGCTCACCCGTGGAGTTCATTGATAGATCGTTCGATCCAAATGGATCAATCATTTCGTGGCATTGGGATTTTGGTGATGGGAATGTCAGCGGCACACCCAACCCCATATACGAGTTCCACACCGCAGATTATATGAACGTGTGTCTGACGGTTATTGACAACAAAGGTGCTTCGGCTACGAAGTGCGAATGGATGCCTACACACGTAAATCCTCCTCCTCCTCCGCTATTTGATAATCCTCATGCTGACTTCACTTACTCTCCGATTGACCCGATGGTCAATACTCCAGTTCATTTTAAATATGATTCTTCTTATGGAAATAAGTCTATCACAAATTGGTACTGGGATTTCGGCGATGGTATCTCTAGCATCGAACCTAATCCAAACCATAGTTTTAGCTATCCAGGGGACAAAAAAGTGTGCCTGACTGTCACCAACTCACGGATAGCCACAAGTGAGTGCAAGAGAATCTTTGTTTCGACTAAGCCATTAGTTGAACCCCCTATGCTACCGTCGAAACCGCAGGTTCATGTGACCTATGTGGTGCGACTCTCTGGCCAGTTTCATTATGTAGGCGGCGATTTAGTTGACATCAGTGACTTAGAGATTTATTCCTTAGACCAAGGGCAATCTAGCGTCCCTTATACAGACCCCTATGACGATACCATTCGTGGGTTCAGAGTTCCGCCATCGGACATACTATTCGCTTTCCGTAATCGAAAGACTGCAAGAGCCGTAGTGCTTAACCCCAATACGGTTAGCATCGTGGGCTCCGCCGACTGGCGAAAGACAGCAACGGGTGCCTGGGGCCTACAAGTGGCTAGATAGAGCCGTTAATCTGCGTTGAATAACCTTCAGCAGTCGCCTGAATGGTAATGCTCAAAACGGAATCGTTTGCCCTTTGTAACAGTGCAGAAAGGCTATTCAGACTCTAGTCTGAGGTATGACCGTCGACTGAACGCGAGACCGTGTTCTTCACTTATTTCAATGAAAGAACGCTAAAGCTCCTCAATGACATCTACAGCCTCAACGGATTGAGATAGAGCCCGAAAGGGAAGACCACGTCGTCGGCCGTAAAGGGTGCACCATCAGACCATTCCAGACCCTGGCGCAGGTGGAAGGTAACCGATTTGCCATCTGGGGAGAGCGTATAACTGGCGGCCAAGGCCGGCTCAATCTTCCGGGCGATGCGATTGATCCGAATCAAGGGGCTCAGGGTGAGCTCAGTGATAGGATTGATGGAGAAGAGGGGGTTGAGCGTAGACGGTGCGCTGGGCAGGGCAAAGGTCAGGAGGCAATGATCATCCCGACAGATGAACTGTCGGCTTGGGCATAACCTCAGCTTCGAGATGTCAGTAGTGCCCCAACAACCCCCGGTTGCGCGCCGCGTTCTCTAATAACTTGAAGACGAGCAGGCCCCCCAGAAAGTAGAAGGCCGCGTTGGCCAATAGCAAGAGCAGATCGCCCGTAGGAATCTGGGTGATCGAACGCCCCCCGATCATCACCTGGCCGATCAGATGGGTCCCCCAGGAGAGCGGCAGATACTTGGCAAAGGGGAATTTGTCCAGCGGAGCCGCGATCAGCACGATGAAGACGAACTGCAAGATCTGAAAGGCCGACTGGACCTGCTTGAAGACCAGCGCCAGCCCCCCCATCACGAAGCCTATCCCATAGACCCCGGCCACGCTCAGGGCCAACAGGGGCAGCAAGCTCAGCAGGTCAATGTGCAGCCACTTGCCAGTGGAGGCCATCATCAGGAGCAGCAGGACCCCCAAAACGACCAACTGGTAGAAGAAAGCTACGACCAATTGAGAGAGAATCACCGAGCGAAAGCCCAGCGGCGACATATAGAGCTGCTCCAGTGTCCCCTGCTGGGCCTCGTTGATCAGGTCCCAGGAGAGCTCGGAGTAGGCGAAGATGGCGAAGGCCCAGACGATGAAGCCCACGACTAAGCCGTCGAGCGTCTGACCGAACTGTGGCGCGCCCGCTCCCAACGCCTTGGCCCCATAAAATACAATCAGGAAGATCATGAAGACGCTGACCATCCCGGAAAGAGTGTTGAAGTAATAACGCTTCAAGTAGACCAGATATTTTTTGGAAACGGCTTTGAACAGCACCGCTGCGCGCATTCAGGACTCCTTTCCGGCGATGATCTTGAGGAAGATCTCTTCTAGATTAGGATCGCGACGTCCGATCGACTCGATCCGCACTCCGCTCCGGTGCAATAGCTCGATCAGCTCATATAACTGGCCGTTGCGCAGCAGCTCGACCTCGACCTTGGTCCGGCTGGTGTCGGGTGAGATCTGGATCAGCTCGAACTGCTCTTGGAGTCTCTCGGCATCTTGAGGGCTGAGCAGTCCGGAGAGCTCGACGGTATAGGCCCGCGCGCGGAAGAGCTCCAATAGATTCGCCACCCGATCATCGGTGATCACCCGACCATCGTTGATGACGATCACCCGCCCGCAGACATCTTGGACCACGTTCATGTCATGGCTGGAGAGCAGGATGGTCCGCTCGCCCCGCGCGGCCATTCCTTTCAGGATGCCGCGCAGCTCGTGAGAGATCTCCACGTCGAGGCCCAGAGTGGGCTCGTCCAGCAAGAGCAAGGGCGTCCGTTTGACCAGGGCGCAAGCCACGGCCAGTTTCTGCTGCATCCCGCGCGAGAGCATCCGCGCCGGTGTTTTGACTTTGCTCTCCAGGTGAAACAGCTCGATCAGCTCGTTGATATAACCCTGGATGCGCCGCATGGGGATGCCTTGCAGCCCGGCGAAGAACTCCAGATTCTCGCGCACGTTCAGCCGCCAGTAGATATTGCGGTTGCCCTCCAGAACCGCCGAGACGTATTCTACAGCAGCTTTAGGCCGCCGGATGGCATCGGCGCCGTTGATCGTGATCTCGCCCGAAGTGGGACGGATCAGGGTGCAGAGGCACTTGATAGTCGTCGTCTTGCCCGCGCCGTTGGGACCGAGCAAGCCTACGACCTCGCCCGGCTCCACCGCAAAGCCGACGCCGTCCACGGCCAGAGTGTCGCCGCGCTTGCGGCTGTGATAGATTTTCCGGAGTTCTCGCACCTGTAAAATGGGCTCGCTCATGGTTCTATGGCCCTTTGTTGATCTGGATATCGCCGCTGGAGGTCTCAATGTGGATCTCGGCGGCGGGATGCTCGCCCACGCTGCCGCGCAGATCATGCGGGGTCGCTTTGCCGGTAGTCACCAACGGGAACGCCACCTCAATATCTCCGGAGTGCGTCTCGGCAGCCAGCGTGAACTGCGCCTCGGCGGGCAACCTCAGCACTACGTCACCGGAGCTGGCCTCCAGATGCCACTTGACATCCTCACTCAGCCCTGAATCCACCTGAATCTCCCCGCTGCCCGTGTCCACCCGCAGGTCGGCGGCGATATCTTTCAGCGCCACGTCCCCGGAGCCGACGTTGACCTCCACCGCGCCGGAGATCTGCTCCAGCTTGACGTCCCCGCTGCCCGCTTCAGCCCGAACTTCCGAAGCTCCGCTCACGCTGATCTCCCCGCTGCCGGTCTCCACGCTGACCTGGCGCGCTATCTCCGCAATCTCGACATCTCCTGAGCCCGCCTGGGAACGCAGCGGCCCGCGTAGATCCGCCGCATACTGATCGCCGGAGCCGGAGTTCAATTCCACTTCAGTCTCATAGGGTGCTTGCACCTCAAAGCTCATGGTAATCGAGACACTCAGTTTGGAGAAGAACCCCAGATTATTACGATATTTCCTCAGATCACCGATCTCGATCGTCTGGCCGGTGGTCTCAATGGGTGGATCGGCCTTGATCTGCTTGGCGAGCTGCCGCGCCTGCTCCCGGTCAGGGGCGCTGACGGTGAAGCGCGAGCGGACGATGAGCTGATCATCCGGGCCGCGGCTGAGGTGAATATCCCCGCTGCCGGTATCCACGATCAGCCTGATCGGCGCTGCCATGTTCAATCTCGTCTCGAATCTGTCGGTAACTCTGGCCATCAGTGTACATGAATGGACGGCTCCGCTGAGAAACCCCAGCAACAGCAGCCCGGCAAGGGCCGTCCTCATGTCGGTCACCTCCTGGATTTGCTTAGCGGCTTACTTGACACTCAGCTCTGCCCGCGACAGGTGGAGCAGTAGAGCTTGTCCGCAGCGATGATCCGCCCGCAATGGCGGCAATTACTCTTCAAATCACGATAACATTGGGGACAGATGGCCCGCTGGGCCGAAACTTCTTGGCCGCAATGGGGGCAGCGCTGGAGGGCAGCCGCCCGCTTGGGCCTGCGCCGAAGCGGCGCCTTGAGCAGCCGACCGGGCAGGGCGAATAGCTGCACGATCCCGACGGCCAGCCGCCGGCTGAGCCCTACCGAGGTCGGTACCCACCAGAAGCCGAAGATGACCCACGGCACCCAGTCCAACTCCCATCCCACCAACCGAAGATTGAGCCACTCTGTCCCCTGAATCCCCCAGAGGATCAAGATGACCAAGATCGTCCCGCGCAGCCAGCCGGGCGCTCTCGGAGTGCGAGGCCTAGACCTTCTGCTGATGCGCAACAGTGGCCGACTCATCGACCTCACAGAGCTCCTCATACTCCACCGCCTCGATCTGACAGTCCGGTCCGATGATCACCCGTTTGCCCCGCACCGTCTCGGCCTGGGTGGCTTCGAGATAGATCTGGTCGCCCTCTATCGTCTCCACCTCCAGCCGCCCTTGGCCGCCGAAGCCGCCCAGGTGCAGGCCCAGGTTCCCAAAGCTCTGGCCCAGCTTGCCCAGCTCCTCGGCCAAGCGGCCAAAGTCAATGTTTATGTCTATGCCGAAGCGCTGGCGCAGCTTTTCAAAGCCCTCCTCGGCCTGCGCCTGCTTCGCCTTGAGCTTTTCTTTCAGATCCTCGGCGCTAAAAGAAGCGCCAAAGCTTCCTTTACGGCGGACCTCGATCCGCTCGCCGCCGATCTCCTTGGCCCGACAGTCACCCTCCAGGCGGATCTCGACCTCGTCGGCCGAGAGCAGCCCTTCGACCTGAAAGGAACCGGCGGAGACGAACTTGTCCGCCTCGACATCGGAGCCTACCTGGCAAGAGCCGCTCAGCTTGATGTAGCCAGCGGTAAGCTTCTTGCCGATGCGTTGTGAGCCGGCGGACTTGAAGACGTCGGCCGCCACCCGCCCACCTATCCGGGTGGAGCCGGTCATCTGCAGCTCGCCCGCTTTGATATCGCCCTCGACCCGACAGGAGCCGGCGGTCTTCATCTCTTCCGCCTTGACCGAGCCCTCAAAGCGACAGGAGCCGGCGGTGTTGATCGTCTTGGCCTGCACGTCACCCTCGATCACGCCTGAGCCGGCGACGCTGACGCTCTGGTAAGTTCCACCGCTCACCCGACCGGAGCCGGCAATCGTCACCCGCTGCCCGCCCCCGCTTACCATCGGTCGCTCCAGTCATCCTCAGGTGGCGGTGGCGCCGGGGGCTTCAGGGCGCGCCTCTTCCACCAGCGATACCCCAGATAGGCCGCTCCGCCTACGAAGGCCAACGGCACAGCGGCCCTGAGGAGCAGCCAGCTCAGTTTGAGCAGCAGTACCAAAAAGCCCAGACCCAGCAAGAGCGCCAGGCCGCCGCCGGCCAGGATCAGCAGCTTCTTCAGCAGATTGTTCATACTCATCTCCATCCGATACCTCCTCTTGTCTATTTGCCGCTCAAGCTTCGCGACGCATCCTCATCTTCGTCTCTTCCCGCAGGCGGTTCAAGTCGAGCTGCGCCGCCACCTGGCTCTCCGGATCCAACTGAAACTGCCCAGAGGGTACCAGGCAGCAGAAGCCGACGGTCGGCTGCTGCTTGCTGAGCAGGCTCAGCTTGATCTCCTTGCGGATGACCAGCAACAGCCAGCCGGGTCGAGCCTCGCCCAGGCTGAGCTGCTCGCCCTGCAGATCCGCTCGCAGCGTGGCCAGCGCCAGGGCGATCTCCTCCGGCGCCAGGTCCAGCGTCTGCAATTGCTCCAGCAGGGCCAGTTGGAGCAGGTCGGCAAAGCTGAACGGTCCGCGCTGGCCACTGACCGTGGCGTAATATTCCAGTACTTCAGGCGAAATCCAGTCTAGGCCCTCTAGGTCGGCGCGCTCGACCGGCCGGCCACCGCTCTGGGGGGAGAGCAGCTCGGCGATCTCCTCTAAGCTGTGATCGTCTTTGAGCGCCTTGATGCGGGCGAGGCGCTCGAGAATCTTGGCCTGGGGTAGGAAGGTCTCCTGGCCGGTGAAGGTGGAGCGACGCTCGAACCAGCCCTCGGGGATGAGCCCCTTGCGCTTCCAGCGGTAGAACTGACCGTAGGTGATCTCGGCCCGTTCTAGCACCTCCTTCTTGGCGATCATCTCTTCTTCATCTTCATCGGCCATTATCGCTCCTCTCCGGCAAGGGCGAGGCTGGGGTTGCCCCTGCATCACAGAACACTGTTATGACTACCTGGCGACAGATCGCCTCTGGCGCTCGGTGGTCAGGGCCGGCGAGGCTACCTGCCCTGCCAGCCGTTGACCCGCGGCGATCAGCCATCCGCCGACTTTGACCCGCAGCGGGTGGCCCCGGCCAGAGATCGAGCGGGCAACCCGCTGAGCCAGCCGCTCGGCCTCGGCCTGGCGCAGCAACTCCTGATAGTGCTCCTGGGCCGCCTTCAGCTCGATGGTGAACATATCTACATGCTTCATCTCATTCCTCCTTAGCTCTCCATGCTCCAATGGCGGCATTGTAACATAACACTGTTACGTTGTCAAGGGGCCGGACGGGCAAGAGCCCGGCCATATGCGAATAATAACGATGAATTCTAGCATAAACCGCTCGAGCGTCGCGTTTGGCGAACTGCGCCGGAGGGGTGGCTAATCCACATAGCCGAGCAACTCCCGGCGCAACTCCTTGATCTCATCGCGCAGGCGGGCCGCCCGCTCGAACTCCAACTGCTTGGCCCTAGCGTACATCTCCGCTTCCAACTCCTTGATCAGCTTGGCCAGTTGGCGAGGGGCCGGCCCTTCGGCCTGCTGCTTAGCTCCCTTCCTCCTGCGCCCGGCTTTTCCCTGACGATCCAGTTCTGGCAGGAAATCCTGGACGGCCTTCACGATCGTCTTGGGGGTGATGCCATGTTTTTCGTTATATTCGAGCTGAATGTGCCGGCGCCGCTGGGTCTCGGCTATGGCTCGTTGCATCGAACCGGTCAGCTCATCAGCGTAGAGCAGCACCCGGCCGTGCAGGTTGCGTGCCGCCCGGCCGATCGTCTGGATCAGCGAGGTATCCGAGCGCAGGAAACCCTCCTTGTCGGCGTCTAAAATGGCCACCAGCGAGACCTCCGGCAGGTCCAGACCTTCGCGCAATAAATTTATCCCCACCAGCACGTCGAACTCGCCCATCCGTAGGTCGCGCAGGATGTCCAAGCGGTCGAGCGTCTGCACCTCCGAGTGCAGATAGCGTGCCTTGACCCCCATCTCGATCAGATAGTCGCTGAGCTGCTCGGCCATCACCTTGGTCAGGGTGGTCACCAGCGCCCGCTCGCCCCGCTCACCGGTCTGGCGGATCTCCTCCAGCAGATCGTCTATCTGCCCCTGGATGGGACGAACGATGACCTCCGGATCGATCAGGCCGGTGGGGCGCACGATCTGTTCCACGATCTGGCTGCTGACCCGCCGCTCGTAAGGCCCCGGCGTGGCTGACATGAAGACCACTTGGTTGATCAGCGACTCGAACTCCTCGAACTTGAGAGGCCGGTTATCGGCGGCCGAAGGCAGGCGGAAGCCATAGTCAATCAGCACCTGCTTGCGCGCCCGGTCACCATTGTACATGGCGTGGAGCTGCGGGATGGTCTGATGGGACTCGTCAATCACCATCAGGAGGTCAGCGGGAAAATAATCTATCAGCGTCATCGGCCGTGAGCCGGGCGTTCGGGCGGCCAGGTGACGCGAGTAATTCTCGATGCCGCTGCAAAAGCCGAAGCGGCGCATCAGCTCCAGGTCATAGCCGGTGCGCTGCTCCAGCCGCTGGGCTTCGAGCAGCTTGTCCTGACGGTGCAGCTCGGCCAGGCGCTCCTGGGCCTCCTGCTCGATCGCTTCGATGGCCCGTTCCAGCTTGTCGGCCGGGGTGATGAAGTGGGAGGCGGGATAGATGGTGACCTCCGGGCGCTCCCCCAAAATTTGGCCGCTGATCGCGTCCAGTTCCAAGATGCGCTCGATCTCATCGCCGAAGAGCTCGAGGCGCAGCACCGTCTCCTGATAGGCCGGGATCAGCTCGATCGTGTCGCCGCGCACCCTGAACGTTCCCCTCCCAAAGCCGATGTCATTGCGGGAGTACTGCAGTTCGACCAAGCGCCGCAGAATCCGGTCGCGCTCCTGCCGCTCGCCGCGACGGATTTTGAGGGTCATCGCCTGATAATCTTCCGGGCTGCCCAGGCCGTAGATGCAGGAGACGGAGGCCACGATGATCACGTCGCGTCGCTCCAGGAGCGAGCTGGTGGCCGCGTGGCGCAGGCGATCCAGCTCATCGTTGATTGAGGCGTCCTTTTCAATATAGGTATCGGTCTGGGGGATATAAGCCTCCGGCTGGTAATAATCATAGTAACTCACGAAGTAATGCACGGCGTTCTGAGGAAACAGTTGGCGGAACTCATTGCAGAGCTGGGCGGCGAGTGTCTTGTTGTGAGCGATCACCAGTGTGGGGCGCTGGAGGTTCTGAATGACGTGGGCGATGGTGAGCGTCTTGCCGCTGCCGGTGGCACCGAGCAGGGTTTGGCAGTGCAGGCCGGCTTCTAGACCGGTGGTCAGTTCCCCAATGGCTTTCGGTTGATCCCCTCGGGGCTCGAACTGTAAGCGGAGCTTAAAGTCGGCCATGACTCCTTTCAGCGGCGAGGCACCTAGCGGCGTCCGCTGCTTGAGGGGCGTGTGGCACATTCACACCGCAGGCCTTACCTTTGAGCTGGACAGCTCTGAAAACGGATACCGGACCAAGATAATGTCATTCTTTGAGTAGCTGGGCATAGACATCATCCTCGGCGCTATCCCAAGCGGTTGCCGGCCGAGGCGAGCTTGGATCTTGCTGCTGATTTGCAGGCGCTCTTTCGCCGGGAGGACCGCCAACTTATCCTGGGCATATTGAGCGAGCTTAACCTGCCAGTCCAAGCTCTTCCCTCGTCCGAGCGATCAACTCCTCCAGAGGGCTAACCCGGTCGGCCTGTACGTCCTGGTAGGCCAGCTCCAGAGCGCGTTGAAACTCAGGGTGGTGGGCCAGGGCATAATCCTCCAGGTCCTCCTCGCTGATGGCGCGCAGCAAGGCTTTAGGTTTCCCGCGATGGGTCACCACCACATCCTCCTGGTCTAGTCGGCGGACGACCTCGGAGGTCTTGTCATGCAGCTCGGTGATGTTGATAAATCTCAGGGCCATGCTTCGCCTCCTGCTACTTAAGTAGCGTGATCAGTATAGCGCTCGCCTCGGCCGGTGTCTACCCGCTATCTGCTCCAAGGTAGGGCACGTCCCGGTGGTAACTCGACAGAAGAGCCCTTATGTCGAGTAAGCCCCAACCCACTCCCCAGCCCTTGCGGCTTTCTCGCACCCCAACTCGGACCGGTTTAGCATCGTAATGTCGAGATGGGAAAGGCCGACAAGTCGACCGGCGCACACCGAGCTTTCCCAACCTCGATAACAAGGGAACAGTCGCGACCGATCTTGACAAATGTCCCTCCAGTTGGTATCTTGGTGGCGTACTCCTATCTCATTACAGCCGTCCGCTCCGGAGGTGGATGCTCATGCCGATGACATCCGTGCAGGTGCGCCTCAGCGAGGAACAACTTCGCCTGATCGACCGCGTCGTCCAAGCTGGCAAGTACCCCAATCGCTCTGAAGCCATCCGGGACTACCTGCGCAAGGCCCAACTCTGGGAGGTGCTAGAACGCCTCCTGGAAATGGGGGAGATCGAGGACCAGAGCGAGTCGGAGATCCAAGCTGACCTGGAGCGCGTCCGCGCCGAGGTCTACCAGAAGCTGATCGCTCCCAAGCGCCGCCAGGCGATGCCGCAGCCTTAAAGGGACCGGGCGCTTACATGAAAGTCCTCGTCGATACGAACATCTTTGTGGCGAGCATGCGCTTCGCCGGGCTCAAGCGCAAGCTGGTCTGGAAGCTCCTGGAGGAGGGAGAGGTCATTGTCCTCACCGACTTCATCCTGGAGGAGCTGCGCAGGAAGTTCTCCGAACTCTATACGCCCGTTGAGGTCCAGGCCGCCTTGGACAACCTCTTGCAGTTCCTCGGTACAGGTCAGCTTGAGGTCAAGCGCTTCGAGGACTACGCCCAGCACCTTCCGGAAGCTGAGCAGCTCATTCAAGCGAAGGATGCACCCATCCTGGCCGCGGCCATGCTCAGTGACATCGACATTCTGCTCACCCGTGATAAGCAGGACTTCCTGGAGAACGCGCGGCTCCAGCAGACCCGCTGGATGGCGAAGATCAAGAGCCCCCAAGAGCTCCTGTCATTGCTGGAGGAAGACGAAGGCTGAAAGTTGCAGAGTGTCCCTGAAGTAGCACGCATTGACTTTCATTATCAGGTGATGATAGAGTCTCCCCAGAGGTGAGCAACCGTGAGCCAAAGACAAAACGATCGGCCGGATCGGGGGCGCGCCGTCTCCTTCTGGTTGGCCCACGAGGACATCCGCGCGCTCAAGACGATCGCCCAGGAGAAGGGGATCGGCCACACGACCCTGGTGCGCATGTGGGTCAAGGAACGGCTCAAGTACGCCGGGGTCATCATAGAGTACAAGGATCCCAACTTACATATTCTAAGGCGGGATACACTTCAGGGCAGAGGCTCTCCTCGGTAACGTCCCTCTTGAATCTTTTTTGCTCTCCTTCGATGATTAAAAGAAGCAAACCATAAGTATAGTAATCCTGTTATGGAAGGTCCTGCTGTTGGATAGTCGCACAGTTAAGAGGAGATGAGTAGAATGGTCGCGGTGATTCATGATGGCACGCGATCGAGAAGCTTTGCGACGTCGACTCCAAGCGAGGATGGAATCTCAAGAGCGCTTCTGCCCCGACGAGGACTGCTCTTGCCATGGTCAAACCGGCCCTCACATCGTCAAGAACGGACGGACTCGCCAAGGGCAGCAACGCTACCAATGCAAGGGCTGTGGTCGGATCTTCTCGGCCACCCAAGGCACCCCCTTCTACGGCCTGCGCACCGATTGGGTCGATGTGCTCGAAGCCCTGGCGATGCTGGCCGAACGCAACAGCCTAGCGGCAGTGGCTCGGGTTAAGGAGGTCCAACCCGACACGGTAGCCAACTGGCTGAAGAGAGTGGGCCAACACGCGGAGGCCGTGGAAGAGGTCTTGCTGCAAGAGTTTAGGGTAGAGCAGGTGCATACTGGACGAGCTGTGGACTTATGTGGGCAACAAGGGTAAAAAAGGGGGTACCCTGAGACCGAAGAGAGCGGAGAGTTCTGGAAGGCGACCGCCTTTGACCCCAACAGCAAGCTGAGGGTGGCTCGAGCTGTGGGCAAACGGGATCAAGACCTGCTCGAGCGATTGTTGACCCAGGTGGCTGAGCGAGTGAGCGGAGCGCTAGAACAGCCCCCGGCGGCGGGTTCGGGTCACTGAGGGCAGGCGCACGTGGCAGCCGAGGACGCCGGCAATGGCGGCAGAACTGACGAATCATCCATGGGGCATGGAGGAGTTGTTGACTCATCTGGTCTCTTACAAGGGAAAGAAGGAACATCATCAACTCTGAACTGGGTGACTATCCGAGTTGACAGTTAGGGAGTAAATCGCCCAAAGAGAGAGTCCACCAGCTCACGCAGAGGGAATAGCGCGTCAGTCGGCAATTTTTCTCGCCAGACAGCGAGTGCCCGCTCGGTTTCTGCTTGCATCAGCGCTCTGGCTTCCTGCCGCACGGCCAAGCGATCCAAGATCTGGATGATCTGAGTTGCAGACGGCAAAGTCTCAGGCTCTGCCCGATAAAAGCGCAGCAATGCCTCACGCTCGGCCTCGCCCGCCCGCTCCAGAGCATAGATCAGTGGTAGGGTCAGCTTGTGCCGCGCCAGGTCGCTCACTCCAGCTTTGCCTGTCTGATCTTCCGCTCCCCATAAGCCCAAGATATCGTCGCGGATCTGAAAGGCCAAGCCCAGGTGCCGGCCTCCAGCCGCCAAGGCCGCAATCGTCTCCGGCTCGGCCCTGCCCAGCAGCGCGCCCATCTGGAAGGCCACCTGGAACAGAGCCCCCGTCTTGCCGGCGATCATCTCCAGATAGCCCGCCGGTTTGAGCTCCAGGTGCCCTTCAAAATCCAGATCCTGAACTTGACCCTCGATCAGTTTCAGAGTCGCACGAGCCAGAATAGCCTGGGCCTCAGTGAGCTGGCTCGCCGGGATGCCCTGCTCGGCCAGATCACCCAGCGCCAGGCCGGCCAACGCTTGCAACGCGTCGCCGGCGTTGATCGCTTGCGCCACGCCCCACAGCGACCAGAGGGTCGGGCGATGATGCCGCTGGGCATCCTGATCCTGGATGTCATCATGGACCAGGGAAAAGTCGTGCACCAGCTCCAGCGCGCCCGCCGCCGGCAGCGCCCGCCGCCACTTCCCCCCGACCGCCTCGCAACTGAAGAGCAGCAGAGTCGGCCGCAGCAGCTTACCCTCCGGCCCGCCGGCCGGTTGCCCGGAGCTGGACTCGAAGCCCAAGTGATAGCGGATCATCCGGCGGAGCAGACCCTGCTGCGAGGGCAGCCAGCGGCGCAGGCAGTCAGCTAGATAGTTAATAATGGCCGGGCGATAGCGGCGTAGAATCTCCGGCCCCGGCTGCGGCAGCGACACGTCGGCCTACCTACCTTCAGACCACTTGCAGCGCCCGCCGGGCGATGGTATAGAGCAGCTTGACTCCCAGCTTCAAACTGCCGATGTCAATGCGCTCGTTGGCCGAATGGACCAGCTTGGTCCGTTCGCTGAGGCTCATCTGGGTGGAGAGCGGGCTGAAGCCGTAGGCCGCCGCCCCCAACTGGCGCATGAAGCGCGAGTCGGTCGCGCCGGTCAGTAGATAGGGCACCGCCTGCGCGCCGGGAATCTCCTGGCGCACCGTCTCTTCTATTATCTGGTAGAACGGGTCAGAGATCGGCGATTCGGAGGCCGGATGATGCTGGATGGTCTCGATCTCCAATTCAGCGGCCAACTCTCCGGCGAGTTGCTCGATCGTCTCTTCAATCTGCTCGCGGGAGTAGCCGGGCACGAAGCGGAAGTCCAGCACAAACTCGCAACGGGCGGGGATGACATTCTCTTTCACCCCGGCCCGGATCATGGTGGGCGAGCAGGTCGTGTGGGTGAAGGCATAGACCAGATTGGCGTCGAGCGGTGTCCCGGCAAGCAAGCTCTTGAGATCAACCTGCTGGTTATCTGAGGTGATCACCTGCGCAGCTCGAACACCCTGGGGACCCAGGGCCTGACCCACGCGGACGAAGAACTCCTGCACCGCCGGCGCGATCTGCTTGGGGAACTGATGGCCGGCCAGCCGGTCAATCAACCGGGCGCTCTTGGCTATGGCATTGTCCTGGTGGGGCACCGAGGCATGACCCGCGGCTCCCTTGAAGCGCAGTCGCACCCACCAGAGCCCCTTCTCGGTGGTGTCCACAGTATAAAAGACTTGCTCACCGATCTGGAGCGGCATCCCTCCGCCCTCATTGAGCACGTAGTCGCTGCGCATCAGGTCGGGATGGTTCTGGACCAGCCAGTTGCCCCCGTAGGAGGAGCCTTGCTCCTCGTCGGCTACGGCGGCCAAGATCAGCTCGCCGGCGAAGTCCAGCTTCAGCCGCTTGAAGAGCAGCATCACCATCGTCTCGGTGGCGGTCATAGACTTCATATCCAGTGCGCCGCGTCCCCAGACGTAGCCTTCGGCAACCACCCCGCTGAAGGGTGGATATTTCCACTGGTCGGGGTCGTTGACCGGGACAACATCGGTGTGGGAGAGCAGCATCAGCCGTTTGCCCGGCTGCCGGCCCTTCAGGCGGGCGATCAGGTTACTGCGACCGGGAGCGCTCTCCAGAATCTGGCTCTCGATGCCTTCCTGACTGAGCAGCCCCTGAAGATAATCTGCGGCGATCTTTTCATTGCCGGGCGGATTAGTAGTATCTAGCTGCAGGAGTTCTGAGAGCAACTTGGTCGTCTCCTCAGCGACCGTTTTCCAATCTAGCTTGGCATTATCTGGCATGGGACCTCCTCATGATTCGAGCGGATTAGCTTATTATACCGCTTGGCCGCATGACCCTCATCAGATATTTTTCAGCAAGGGGTAGTGTTGCTCCAGGCGTTGTCAAACCCGCGCATCATCGCGTACAATGTCGCGATGATCAAACTTGAGAGTATCAGTCTGCGGGAGATCGAGCTCTCGCTGCTCCGGCCCTTCGAGACCAGCTTCGGACGCCAGCAACGGCGCCGCGCGCTGATCATATCTGTGCAAGCTGAAGGACTGCGCGGCTGGGGTGAGTGCGTGGCCGGCTCCGATCCTTGGTACTCCTACGAGACTACTCGCACTGCTTGGCAGATTATCGCCGACTATCTCATCCCGGCGCTGGCGGGCCTCTCTCTGGAGCACCCCGATGAGGCCTGGCCCAGTTGGGCGCGGGTGCGCGGTCATCCTATGGCCAAGGCCGGCCTGGAGCAAGCCCTCTGGGACCTGTACGCTAAGTCACAGGACATCTCACTGGCGCGCGCGCTGGGCGGCGATAAAACCGAGATCGAGAGCGGGATCAGCATCGGCATTCAGAGCGATATTCCTATCACGCTGAAGCTCATCGAGGAGAGCCTGAGCCAGGGCTATCGCCGCATCAAGCTCAAGATCAAGCCCGGTTGGGACGTCCAGCTCCTAGCAGCAGTGCGCACCGACTTCCCCAAGATCAGGCTCACCGCAGATGCCAATGCGGCCTATACTCTGGCCGACGCCGCCAGGCTGAAAGAGCTCGATCGCTTTGACCTGCTGATGCTGGAGCAGCCGCTGGGTTATGATGACCTGCTCGACCATGCTGACCTACAGCGCCGGCTCAAAACACCGATCTGCCTGGACGAGAGCATCAAGAGTCCCGCCGACGCCTGCCGGGCGCTGGAGCTGGGAAGCTGCCGCATCATCAATATCAAGTCTGGCCGCGTGGGCGGGCTCTCCCAGGCCAAAGCGATCCACGATCTCTGTCGGGCGCAAGATATTCCGGTCTGGTGCGGTGGAATGCTGGAGACGGGCATCGGGCGGGCGCACAACCTGGCACTGGCCAGCCTGCCAGGCTTCAGCTTGCCCAACGACATCTCGGCCTCCGAGCGCTATTATCTGCCCGAGTTGGAGCTGGTGGAGCCACCCTTCGAGCTGGACACCAACGGCACTATCAGCGTACCTGATGGCCCCGGCCTGGGCGTCCGGGTGCTGGAGGAGCGGCTGGAACGGGTCACCCTCAAGCGACAGGAGTGGCAGCTCTGAGCCGCTCAGGGCGCAAGAGGCACCAGCTTTGCTCTTGCCCCATCTATGATTGTCTCCCTACCGGAATTGAATGGCTTGTCTTAGGTCGTTCTGTTCAGCTCACGTGGATGCCGCCCTGCGCGCCAGTGTTCTTCGATCTCCTCTAGGGTCTTGCCTTTGGTCTCAGGTACGTAGAGGTAGCTGAAGAGCCAAGCCGCGACCCCCATGACCGCGTAGAGCCAGAAAGTTCCCGCCCGCCCCAGGCTCTGAATCAAGTCCAGGAAGGTCAGAGCCACCACCAAGTTGGAACCCCAGTTGACCAGGGTTGCCAGGCCCATCCCTAGTCCACGCACCTTCAGGGGGTAGACCTCGGAGATCAAGAGCCAGAAGACCGGCCCGAGGCCGATGGCGAAGGAGGCGATGTAGACCGCAAGGCTCGCGGCGGCAACCAACCCCAGACTGCCGGAGATGCTCTGGGAGAGGAAGGCCCAGCCCAATACAGTGAGGCTGAGGACCATCCCTACTAGACCGACTAGCAGCAGGGGTCGCCGGCCGGTCTTGTCCAACAGGCGCACCGCCACCACGGTGAAAACCACGTTCACGACGCCCACCCCGATCGTAGCCAGGATGGCCGCCGAGGCTGACTTGAATCCGGCGAACTGGAAGATGGTCGGCGCGTAGTAGATGACCGTGTTGATTCCGGTGATCTGCTGGAAGAGCGCGAGCAGCATCCCGATGAGCAGGCCGGGACGGACCTTGGCGCTCAGCAGCTCCGCCCAGCCACCGGTCTGCTGGCCCAGGCTGGTTTGGATCTCACTGATCTCTCGCTCGGTCTGCTCTTTGCTCTCGCCGCGCACCCGCTTCAAGGCGGTGCGGGCTCGCTCGATTAGCGCGTGGCTCACCAGCCAACGAGGGCTCTCCGGCAAGAAGAGCATCCCAATGCCCAAAATCAATGCGGGGATGGCGGCCAAGGCGAACATCCAGCGCCAAGCGTGCGCACCTGCGAGGGCGTAGTCGACCAAATAGGAGATGACGATGCCCACGGTTAGGGCCAATTGGTTGAGGGCGACCAGGGAGCCACGGATCTTGTGCGGCGCGATCTCGGCGATGTACATCGGAGCGATCAACGAGGCAACCCCGATGGCCACGCCCACCACCACCCGGCCTGCGATCAGCAGGTAGACGCCGGGCGCGAGGGCGGTGCCCGCCGCACCCAGCGCGAAGAGGATCGCCGCCGCAATGATGACCGGGCGCCGGCCGTAGCGGTCGCTGAGCGGACCGCCGGCGATCGCACCGATCACCGCACCCGCCAGTACCGCGCTGACGACCACCCCCTCCATCCCGGGAGTGAGGGCGAACTGCTGCTTGACGAAGAGGATCGCCCCGGAGATGACCCCGGTATCATAGCCGAACAGGAGACCTCCCAACGCGGCAAAGAAAGCCGCTACGTAGACAAAGCGATCTTTTTTTGCCAGTTTGGTCTCCTTTCCCTCCGCCCCTGAGTGGGGTGTATCTATCGGGGTCACCCTCCGTGCTCAAAGCTGGGGTAGAGGGTCATGCCACCGTCGACGAAGACTGTGGTGCCCGTGACATAGGAGGCCGCGTCGCTGAGCAGCGTCACGACCATGCGGGCGATCTCGTCAGGATCACCCATCCGCCCGTAGGGGATCTTCGTCAAGAGGTCGGAGAGCGCCTGCGGATCGCTCCAAACGCTTTGGCTGATCGGTGTCTTGACCGCGCCTGGGGCCAGGGCCAGCACGCGCACGCCGTGGGAAGCCGCTTCCTGGGCCAGGGTCTTGGTCAACATGCTGAGCCCCGCTTTCGCCGTGGCATACGCGCTGTAACCATGCCAGGGGATGCGCTCGTGGACCGAGCTGATGTTGAGCACCACGCCGCTCTTACGGGTCACCATGCCCTTGAGTGCCTCCCGGGCGCAGTAGAAGGCCCCGAAGAGATTGACCTCAAGCACCTTGCGCCAGGCTGCGAGATCCACCTCCCAGCTCAGCGCGCGTTTACCATCGATGCCGGCGTTATTGACCAGCAGGTCTACTCCTCCCCAGCTCTGCTCCACCTTGGCAAACATGGCGCTTACCGCCTGGGGATCGGAGACATCGGCCTTCAACTGCAAGGCGCGCACCCCTTGGCCTTGAATCCGCTCGGCGATCTCTTGCGCGGCTTGGGGATTAACCACATAGTTGAGTGCCACATCGGAGCCGGCCGCGGCCAGAGCCAAGGCGATCGCCTTGCCGATCCCCGAATTCGCACCGGTCACCAGGGTTCGCTTGCCCAGCAATTGTATCTCCATCGCGCCTCACCCTACATGTTTAGCGTCCATCTGTCAAGCGGCTTCCACAGCAGGAGGCGACCTTGCCAGGGACACCGTGCTCTGGCCGGTCAGCACCCCCACCAAAGCCTCCAACGGGTCTGCTCCTTGAGGTGATCCGGGATCGGTTGAACAATCGTCCGGCTGCGATCAGCACGCAAGAGCTGTCAGCCTTATACTGGTAACGTCTCCCATCAACGAGGGCAAGGGGCGCTCACGCGGGTTCGGGAGGAGCAGTTTCCCCGAGTCCACCGACGCTATTTGAACCTATATGAGACGATCTTCGAGCAGACTGAAGGGCTGCTGGAGAGTATGGCCGTCTGGTCAAAGATGCGTTGCTGTGCCTCAACGAGGATCTGGTGGACGATACAGATAGGCGCTTGGCCTTGCAGCAGGAGATCATGCACGCGGTCACCGTCATCACCGAGACCTATGAGGCGATCAACCCCCAGGATAGTCTCACCGAGCTGATGCAGATGATCGGTCGGCTGCAGTTGGAGCGCATGAGGGCGAACACCATGGCGGCCCGCCCGGCGAATCCTACGCCTGGGATGCACCCTGAGGGCGAGACAAAGCCAGCAGTGTAGACGTGGACTGTGTTGACTAATAGCTGGATGAGAAGGAGAGATGGTGCTGGCTTGCTCATGGTGCTCATGCCTGACAAGTGGTGAAGAAGTATACTACTCGCAGCGGCCTGGCCATCCTGACGGTCAGGATGCTGGTCTTATGTCAAGAGACAAGCTCTGACCCCAATGTCACTCTCCCCTTCTTCTTGGGCAATAGAACGTGAATCGCCTGCCCCAGCGCCACCTCGGCCGCTTCCATCAGCCCTTCGGGCAGCGTGGGATGCGGATGAACGGTCAGCGCTAGATCCTCCAGTCGGGTCCCCAGCTCGATCGCCAAGGCCGCCTCGGAGATCAGATTGCTCGCCTCCGGCCCGACGATCTGCACGCCCAGAACTTGCTTGGAGTCCGCATCGGCGATGATCTTGACGTAGCCCTCGGTCTCACTCATGGTCACCGCTCGCCCCAAGGCTGCAAAGGGGAATTTGCCGATTAGAGGCTTAAGGCCCTGTTCTTGGGCTTGCTTTTCGCTCAGGCCGCAGTAGGCGATCTCCGGGTCGGTGAAGATCACCGCCGGCACCACCTGCCAGTCCGGCCCGCTGGGCAGGCCGGAGATTATCTCCGCGGCCACAATGCCCTCATGCGAAGCCTTGTGCGCCAGCATCGGCTGTCCGGCCACGTCGCCGATGGCATAGATGTGCGGGTTGCTCGTCTGCAACTGTCCGTTGACCCGGATAAAGCCACGCTCGGTGAGCTCGATCCTGCCCTGCTGCGGCTCCAGGCCCTCGGTGTTGGGCACCCGCCCCACGCTGACCAGCACCTTTTCGGCCTCCAGCTTGAGCTCGCCTTTCGGTGACTCGGCGATGATCTTGACCCCATCTTTGCCCGACTTCAGCGACTTGGCCTTAGTCTGTAAGTGAACTTCCACGCCCAGCTTTTTCAATTGGCGCGCCACCGGCTGCAGCAGCTCCGGGTCGGTCCCCGGCAGGAGCTGGTCCATCATCTCGATGACCGTCACCTGAGCACCCAGCTTGGCCCAGACCGTCCCCAACTCCAGGCCGATGTAGCCGCCACCGATGATCAGCAGTTTCTCCGGCACCTCTTCCAGCTCAAGCGCCTGGCGCGAGCCGATGACCATCTGGCCATCAAAGCCGAAGCCGGGGATCTCAATCGGACGCGAGCCGGTGGCCACGATGCAGCGCTTGAACTCTATCGCCTGAGTGCCATGCTCGTTCTCCACCAGGACCCGCTTCGCTGAGGTGAAGACGGCTTTTCCTTGTAGCACTTGGATATCATGGCCCCGGCAGAGCTGTGCCACCCCGCCGGTCAATTTCTTGACGACTGAAGCCTTCCAGCTCTGTAATTTTTTGATGTCCAGCTTGAGGCCCTTCGTCTGGATGCCCAACGCGGCCAGCTCCGGAATCCGATGATACAGACTGGCGGCATAAATAAGCGCTTTAGAGGGAATACAGCCGTGATTGAGGCAGATGCCGCCCAGCGTGGGGGCCTCCTCGACCAGGGTTACTTCTTGACCCAACTGGGCCGCACGAATGGCCGCCACATAGCCGCCCGGCCCGGCCCCGATGACCAATAGATCCGTTCCCATCGCAATCTCGCCCACGACCATGAAGATCAGCTCCGTTTCTTTTTTAAGCGCTCAGGGTCTGACGCACGCCGCGGGCCACCCGCCCGACGTCGGGTAGATAGTACTGCTCCAGGCTGAAGTAGGGCATGGCCGTGTCGAAGCCGGTCACCCGCACCACCGGCCCTTCCAAGTGCAAGAAAAGCCGCTCGGTGATCAAGGCAGTCAGCTCCGAGCTGAAGCCGAAGCTGCGCGGCGCCTCTTGAGCTATGACCACCCGACCGGTCTTCTCTACTGACTGAGAGATCGTCTCCAGATCTAGCGGCGAGAGGGTGCGCAGATCAAGCACCTCGACCGAGATGCCCTCCTGCGCGGCGAGCAGCTCGGCGGCCTGCAGCGCGGTATGGACCTGTGCGCCCCAGCCGATCAGCGTCACGTCCCGGCCGGCGCGGGCCACCCTCGCCTGGCCCAACGGAATGGCGTGATCTCCCTCGGGCACCTCCTGGCGAAAGGCGCGATAGAGGCGCTTGGGCTCCAGGAAAACCACCGGATCGGGATCGCGAATGGCTGAAATGAGCAGCCCCTTGGCATCGGCCGGCGTGGCCGGGATGACCACCTTAAGCCCTGGGATATGCACATAGAACTGCTCCGGGCTCTCCGAGTGATGCTCTAGCGCCCGAATGCCCCCGCCGTAGGGGGCACGAATCACTAGGGGCACCTGAAAACGGCCGCGCGAGCGCCCGCGCAGCCTACTTGCATGGGAGAGGATTTGGTCGAAGGCCGGCAGCATGAAGCCGTCGAACTGCAGCTCGCAGACCGGTCTCAGGCCATAGACGGCCATGCCGATCGCCGTCCCCACGATGCCCGCTTCGGCCAGCGGTGTGTCAATCGCCCGCTGCGGGCCGAACTTCTCATAGAGTCCCTCGGTCGCCCGGAAGACGCCCCCATCCAAGCCGACATCCTCGCCCAGCACCAGCACCCGCTCGTCCCGGGCCATCTCGGTCAGCAGGGCCTGGTTGACCGCTTGAACTAGATTCAAATGGGCCATCTCGCACGCTCCATTTCTTAATAGGTCATCAGCCGGCGGGCTGCCCGCACCACCCGACCGGCGTCCGGCAGATAATAATCTTCCAGTTGCAGCAGGGGCATAATCGTATCGAAACCGGCCACCCGCAGGACCGGCGCTTGCAAGCTCATGAGCGCTTTGTCGTTAATCAGCGCGGCCACTTCGGCGCCAACTCCTCCTTGACGCGGCGCTTCATGAACGATCAGCGCTCGGCCGGTCTTCCGCACTGAAGCGACGATCGTCTCGGCGTCCAAGGGCGAGATGGTGCGCAGGTCAACCACCTCGGCGCTGATGCCGGCTTGATCTAGCTCCTCGGCGGCGGCCAGCGCTATCTGGGTCATAGCGCCCCAAGCGAAGAGCGAGAGATCATCTCCCTCCTGAGCTATCTGAGCCCTTCCCAGGGGCAAGATATACTCCCCCTCGGGGACCTCTTGGCGAAAGGCGCGATAGATGTGCTTGGGCTCCAGAAAGATCACCGGGTCGGGATCGCGAATGGCTGCAATGAGCAGCCCTTTGGCATCGGCCGGCGTGGAGGGAATGACCACTTTCAGTCCTCCGACGTGGGCGTAGAAAGCTTCCGGACTCTCGGAGTGATGCTCCGGCGACCTGATGCCTCCCCCGTAGGGAGCACGCACCACCAACGGTAGATGATACCGCCCGCGCGAGCGCCAGCGGATGCGGGCAGCGTGCGAGACGATCTGATCGAATGCCGGTGGCAGGAAGCCAGAGAACTGGACCTCGACCACCGGATGCAGGCCATAGGCAGCCATGCCGATCGAGCTGCCCACGATGCCCACCTCGGAGAGCGGCGTGTCCAGCACGCGCCGAGGGCCAAACTGCTTCAGCAAGCCTTCAGTGGCACGAAAGACGCCCCCATCCACTCCCACGTCCTCGCCCAGGATGACCAGGCGATCATCCAACTGCATCTCGCTGCGCAGCGCATCGTTGACCGCCTGCACCAGGTTCAATTGTGCCATAAGCTCACTCCGGCAACTGCCCGCCGGACTCTTGCAGGTAGGCGCGCAGATCGGCCAGCTGCTCCTGCAAATTCCAGGGCATCTCCGCGTAGGTGTATTTGAAAATCTCTTCCACGTCGCGCGCCGGGGCCTGCTCGTAGGCTGTGACGCTCTGGGCGATGTCAGCTTTGGCCTCCTCCCAGAGGGCCGTCTCCCGCGCTTCGTCCCAGTCGCCGCGTCGCTCCAGATAGAGGCGCATCCGGATGAGCGGATCACGCTCCTGCCAGTGTTGGAGCTCCTCATCTTGACGATAGCGGGTGGGATCGTCGGCGGTGGTGTGGGGGCCGAGGCGATAGGTGAGCGCTTCGATCAGGGTAGGTCCCCCGCCCTGCCGCGCTTTTTCCATCGCCTGGCGGGTCGTCTGATAGACGGCCAAGAGATCATTGCCGTCCACCTGCACCCCCTCGAAGCCGTAAGCGATGGCCTTCTGGGCCAGGGTCTCGGCGCGAGTCTGGCGGGCACGGGGCAGCGAGATGGCATACTGATTATTTTGACAAAAGAAGATCGTGGGCGTTTGGAAGACGCCGGCGAAGTTCATCCCCTCGTGGAAATCGCCCTCGCTCGTCCCGCCATCGCCGAAGTAGACCAAGGTGACGATCGGATCGCCCCGCAGCTTGGCCGCCCAGGCCACCCCCACGGCGTGCAATATCTGAGTGGCGATGGGGATCGAGGGGGTAAAATTGTTGATGCCCTCGGGGACGCGCCCGCCCTCCTCGGAACCTCCATGATAGAGGAGGATGCCCGACCAAGACTGGCCGCGCACCGCCAAGGCGAGGTGCTCGCGAAAGGAGGGGAAAAGCCAGTCTCGCTGCTCCAGGGCATAAGCGCTGCCCACCTGGGCCGCCTCTTGACCGGAGAGCGGCGCATAGGTGCCCAGACGGCCCTGACGCTGCAATTTGAGCGCCCGCTCGTCAAAGACCCTTCCGTTGACCATCCAGCGATACATCTTCAGCAAATCATCCGCAGCGATATCCGGCTCCTCTTTGGCGACCGTTCGGCCATCGGGGCGCAGAATCTCGACAGGTGGCCCCAAGCTCCACAGATGATCTTGGCGGTTGTTGCCGGCAGGCTTAGCCACAGGCTTGCGCGAGCCCGTCCTCGTCTTACTACTCTTGACCATGAAGAGCTCCTCCTCTTATCACTCGTTTGCAGGTTGAGTTGGCTCGGCGGCGCGCGCCAGCAGGCCGGCAGTAAAGAATTCGCCCGCGCGGTAGGAGCTGCGCACCAACGGGCCGGCGGCCACATAAAGAAAACCCAACGATTCCGCGATTTTCTGATACTCGGCAAAGCGATCCGGATGAATATATTCCACGACGTCTAAGTGTCGCTTGCTAGGCTGCAAATATTGGCCTAAGGTCAATATGTCTACTCCGGCAGCGCGCAGGTCGCTCAGCGTCTGGCGCAGCTCGGCTTCGGTCTCGCCCAGGCCCAGCATAATGGAGGATTTGCTGTAACGGGTCGGGTCGAGCGCCTTGACGCCTGCCAGCACGCGCAGCGACTGGCGATAGCCGGCCCGCCGGTCGCGCACCTGGGGGGTCAGCCTCTCGACCGTCTCGATGTTGTGATCAATCACATCAGGCTTAGCCGCGACTATCTTGGCCAGCGCGGTAGGATCACCCCCGAAGTCGGGGATCAGCACCTCGATGCGCAGCTCGGGGCGACGCTGCTTGAGCAGGAGGATCGTCTGCGCAAAGTGACCCGCTCCGCCGTCGGGCAGGTCATCGCGGTCCACCGAGGTGAGCACGATATAATCCAGCTCCCACCCGGCGATCACCTGTGCGACCTTCCAGGGCTCCAGCGGGTCCAAGGGGGCTGGATGGCCGGAGGCCACGTTGCAGAAGCGGCAGCCGCGCGTGCAGACGTCACCCATCAGCATTAGCGTCGCCGTCCCGCCGCCCCAGCACTCGTTGACATTGGGGCAGTGGGCCTCCTCGCAGACCGTATGCAATCCGTGAGAGCGCAGGGCCGCTTTGATCTGCAGGAAGGACGCCCCGGCAGGGGGGTGAATCTTGAGCCAATCGGGTTTGCGGCGTCTTCGCTCTGGGGCAAGCTGAGGCAAGCTTCCTCTCCCCCTTAGGGTGATAATTTGACGCTGGGCTACTCAGATAGCTAGACTGTTATTATAGAAGCTGCGGCGGGGGAGTGCAAAGTTGACTTGCTCCGCCTCGATGGGTTACCATCGCAGCTAATCCCATTGGGTAAAGGAGGGTTCTACGATGAACAAATCGGAGTTCATCGTCCAACTGGCCAAAAAGACCAAGCTCAGCAGGAAGGACGCCAAGATGGCGCTCGACACGGCTCTGGGGCTAATCATGAGCCAGTGCGCCAAACGCAACAAGGTGACCTTCACCGGCTTCGGGACCTTCGAGCCCCGCAAGACCAAGGCGACCACCAGGTTCAATCCCCGCACCAGGCAGCGGATCCATGTCAACTCCAAGTGGGTCCCCAAGTTCCGTCCGGGGAAGAACTTCAAGGAGACGGTGGTGGGGCGACGCTGAGCAGGAGCCATTTCAGTCTCGCCGTGCCGGTCGTCCTGGGGATGATGCTGTTGGTCCTGGGGCTGAAGCGGCTGCGGCGATCGCTCCCACGCTCACTTGGGAACGAGAGAAGTTATCTCCAAGGGAGCGAAAGGCTTCGTCTTAACCAGTAACGCTTTCAAGGAGGGTGGGCAGATCCCGGAGCGCTTCACCTGCGTCTCCACTGACCGCCCGCCCTCTCTTGGAGCACAACGCCAGCGGACACTGTCGGCTCCGCGCTGATCAGCCGGCTAATTTATAGCCAAAGCCGCGCACGGTCACGATAAGCTTTGGACGCTCCGGATCGCGCTCGATCGCCTTGCGCAGGAGATAGACGTATTTTTTCACGTCCTCACTCGAAGCGAAATCGCTCTCCGACCAGATGGTGTCCAAAATCTCTTGATGCGAAAAGACCTTGCCCGGCTTGGAGGCCAACAGCTTGAGCAGTTCATACTCCTTGGGCGAGAGCTCGGTCGGTTGGCCATAGATCCTGACCAACTTGCGCTCATCGTCTATCTCCACCGCTTCGGTCTTGAGCTGCAGCGGCGTCTGTGGCGCTTTGTAGCGGCGCATCACCGCCTCGATGCGCGCTTGCAGCTCGCGCAGATCGAAGGGCTTGGTAATATAATCATCAACGCCTGAAGAGAGCCCTCGCACCTTGTCTTCGGTAGAGTCTTTCACCGTGACCATGATCACCGGCGTGTCGGAGCCCTGCTCCACCCGGATCTCGGAGAGCACTCCCCAGCCATCCACCTTGGGCATCATCACGTCCAAGAGCACCAGATCGGGCTGCTCGCGCCGGAAGACCTCGATCGCCTCAGCGCCATTCTCGGCGATCAGCACCTGATAGCCCTGCGATTGGAGATACTTGTAGAGCAGCCGACGCGAGGTCGGATCGTCCTCAGCGACTAGCACTTTCAAGTGCCGCCACCTCCTCGTGTTTTGCAGCCGGCCGGGCGACCAGCGCATGAGGCAAGCTGAAGGAGAAGACGCTGCCCCGCCCCGGTTGGCTCTTGACCCAGATCTGGCCGCCGTGCATCTCGACGTACTTCTTGACCACCGCCAGCCCCAGGCCGATGCCGGACCACTCCCGCGTGCTGGAAGAGTCTATTTGGGTAAAGGGCTCGAAGATTTTGCCCAGATGCTCCGGCGCGATGCCGATGCCGCTGTCGCTCACCGCAAAGCGCACTCCGTCGCCCTCCCGCTCGGCGCTGATCCGCACCTGGCCCGCAGGCGTATACTTGATGGCATTGGCCAAGAGATTGATCAAGATCTGTTTGAGCTTGGTCTCATCAGCCTGCAAGCGCAGTCCCGGGGCGGTCGTCTCGATGGTGATGCCCTTGGCCCGCGCCAGACTCTTGACGCTCTGAATCGCCTCGGTGATCACCGCTCGGACCTCCAGTTTTTCCGGGTGCAGCCGCTCGGAGCCCGATTCGATTTTTGAGAAACGCAGGATATTATCTATCAGCTCGCGCAGATGATCGCTGGAGGCGGTGATGCTGGCCAGGTCCTCGCGCTGGCCGGCGGTGAGCGGCCCGTCCACGCCTTCCAACAAAAGCTGAGAGTAGCCGCGAATGGCGTGCAGCGGCGTCTTGAGCTCATGGCCCATCACGGCCAGAAACTCCGATTTGATCCGGTTGGCCTGGCGCAGCTCTCGATTGATCTTCTCCAGGCGACTGTCCCGCTCGGCGATGGTATCGGCCATGCGGTTGAACTCCTCGGCCAGCGTCTGCAATTCGTCGCCAGAGTGCACCTCGGCGCGGACCGTCTGCTCGCGCTTGAAGCGCTTGACCGCTTGGGTGAGGACCTCAATCGGACCAAGGATGCCCTTGTAGAGCCAGAAAGCGATCAGTAAGCCCAGCAGGATATAGAGGGCACTCAGGCCGGCGATCTGCAGCAACTCGCGTCGTACCACCCGCTCGACATAGGCCAGTGAGAGCCCCACCCGCACGTAGGCCGGCGGCACCCGTTCCAGCCGGAACGGCCGCCCCGGCTGCCAGGTGAACCGAATGCCGGGTCCGCTGACCGCCACTTTGAGGTCAAAGTAGGGGGTATTGGCCTGATAGGGCTTGGGCATCCCCTCAGGCAGGCGCAAGCGGCTCACCTCTTGGGTATACCGCATATTCTCAGGCTTTAGATGGAGATAGTTGTAAAGCGGGGCAGGGATGGTAGCCTGATGGCCGTTGCTGACGATTTGAATGAAGAGCACCTCACCGCCCACATCGGTGGGGATCAAGGCCGCATAGAGACGGAGCGCACCTTGCAGCCCCTGGGCGCTGGTGAGCGAGGAGATTGTGATCTTATTCACAATATTGCTGCTAATCTGATAACCCCGCTGGAGCACCTGTTGCTCCAGTTCGCTTTGCAGCCGTTTGGCGGCGATAAAACCGAAACTGACCGCCAACACCACCGCGAACAGCACAATGGTCAGGATAAACTTATACCGCAGGCTCAGCTTGGGCCAGCGCTTCATATTAGCTCGGCTCACCTCTTGATTCGCTCAATGCCAGCCTATTTCTACTCCACGCCCAAGGCCACCGCAACCCTCCGGCTTATTGATGCTTCAACTGTACTTCATCGTCTGGCAGTTGAACCGGGAGACGCCCCGCTCGGAGCCATCGGGGTCGCCGTAGCGACAGCGGGCGACCAGCTTTCCCTGGTCGTCTGTTAAGAAGACCGTATCCTCCCCGTTGTCCCAGATTTGGCTGCGGGCGCACCAGTGCAACTCCGCCTGGGAGTCGGTGCCGCAGCCGCTAAGCAGCTTGACCCGCCCCCCGGCTGCCAGCACGAACCCCTCCGGAAAGTGATAGATGTGACTGGCCACGCCGCGATTGCCCAGCTCATCGCTCACCGTCCAGCCCTTGAGGGCCACCGGCCGATTGGCAGCCAGCAGCACCAGCCACTCGCCGTTCAAGTTGGCATTGTCCTCTCCCTGGGCATCGTAATGAATCGTCTCGATGATCACCGGCTTATTCGGGGACGGGGCCGGAGGTGTGGGAGCCGGTGGAGGCGCGCTCGCTTCTCCCACGCTGACCTGCTGGCTGATCCGACCGCTCAACTTCCGGTCGTCACTCACGGTGAGCGTCACGGTGAAAACTCCCGCCTGAGC
Source organism: uncultured bacterium (assembly GCA_913053845.1). Lineage (GTDB taxonomy): Bacteria > Bipolaricaulota > Bipolaricaulia > RBG-16-55-9 > DRJF01 > DRJF01. The sequence continues at coordinate 29,663 of CAJXGD010000012.1, forward strand.
GTAACTGTGCTCCGCGCTGGGGCCGGTGGCGCCGGCACCGTCGCCGAACTCCCAAGAGTATTGAGTAATGCGCCCGTCAGGATCCGAAGAGGCTGAGCCATCAAAGCTCACCGGCTGGCCCGGCTGAGGGTTGGCCGGGCGAAAGCTAAATATCGCCTGAGGTGGCCGATTGGCCGGCGCGGGCCCGGAGGCGCAGGCGCCCCATAGCCCTCGTCCTGCCGAGCGGGCTTCCTCCTGCAACTGGCCAAACAAATCGTCATAACGCCGATTAGCACCGGGATCGGCCGCCCGGGCCAACCCTTGAGCGATCAGGATGGCGTTCACCATCGTCAGCCCCTGCGGGTCGAGATAGACGTAGGCCAATAGGCGGCCGGCGCCGTCGCGCTGCTGCCGGTCCAACTCCAGCCAGACGGTGCGATTGATGACCAGATCCCGGTTGTAGAGCGTGGCCTCCGGCCCGAAGCAGGCCGAGGGAATGGGATCCGGCGCGTCAACGCCGATGTACTTGATCGTCTCTACCTTGCCGGAGTGCAACAGGGCCCGGATCGTCTCCGCATCGAAGACGCGCGAGACCTCAGCGATCAGCGTCGGTGGATCCTGAGGCGGCAAGGCCTGGGCGCTGGGTGGTCCCAGCAGCTCCAGTGTGCCCAACAGCAGCACCAGCGGCAGCAGCCGATAGATTCTCGCGCGTTTCATGAGAGCCCCCAGATATTTAACAACGCCCGCGCAGGCTATCAGAGAGATCGGTGCCGTTGCTGGTGATCACGTTGCCCTTGCAGGCCACGGTGGAGACCGCGTCGGCGGAGACGCCGAACTCTTGATTATTCTTGATCTGCGTCTCGCGAATGCTGCCCAGCGATTGGAGCAGCTTGATCCCGTCTCCCAGGTTGTTCAAGATGCTGCTCTTGACTACGGTTAGCGCCGAGCGATCCACCGCCGTGATCCCATTGCCGCTGTTGCCGCTCACCTCGACGCCGCGCAGGCTGGCCGAGGAACGCTCCAGCGAGGCGCCGTCCCCGGCGTTGCCGCTGAGTCGCCCGTCTATCATCAGGAGCGCCGAACGATTGGTGATCACCAGTCCCAGCCCCTGGTTCTTGTCTATCTGGCTGCCGCGCAGGCTGGCCACCGCACTGTCCAGTTGCAGACCACCCTGAGCGTTGCCGGAGATGGTGGTATCCAGCAGCCGCACCGCCGTGCTCTTTTGCGCCCTCAGCCCCCAGCCGCCGTTAGCGCTGATGCGACTATTGCCCAGCGAGGCGGGCGAATTGACCAACAGCAGGCCATCACCGGGGTGCTGCGAGATCTCGCTATTGCTCACCGTGACCGTCGAATCTTGGGCATCTATGCCCCGACCGCCGTTGGCGCTGATCTTGCTCTGGTCGAGCAGGTCGGCCGAGCTGCCGCGCAGGGTGAGGCCGTCGCCCTGGTTTCCCGAGATGGTACTGGAGCCCAGGCCCACCGTGGCCTGCTGAGCGCTGATCCCCGCTCCGCCATTGTTGGTAATCTGGCTGCCGGTGACGTCCAGCGAGCTGTCCTCCAGCAGGATGCCCTCCTGAGCATGGCCGGAGATCTCCGAGTCGCTGAGCGAGATGGTTGATTGTCCCGCCTTCAGCCCGATCGTCCCGTTTTGGGTGATCTTGGTAGTGGAGATGTCGGCTTTGGAGTCGGTCAAGAGCAGTCCGCCTTGGGGCTGGCCGGAGATCACCGTGCTGCTCAGGGTCACCGTGGCGCTCTGAGCCTCAATGCCCAGCTTCTGGTTGTTCTGGATCTGGCTGTCGCGCAGGTCGGCCGAGCTGCCGGTCAGCTTGATCCCATCGCCGGGCTGGCCGGAGATGCTGGAGCTCACCAGGGTGATCCGCGAGCGCTCGTCGGCCTGCACCCCGATGGAGCGGTTGCCCTTGATCGTACCCTTGCTAAACGTCGCCGAAGAGCGCAGCAGGCTCAGCCCTTGGGCGCCGTTGCCGCTGATCTCCACGCCGAGCAGCGTCAGCTTGCCATCTTCAGAGCGCAGACCGGCAGCGCTGTTCTGCTTAATAGTAGTCTGCTCCAGCTTGACCGAGCCGGTCTTGACCAAGATGCCCTCCTGCGGATGGCCGGAGATCAGCGCGTCGTTCGAGCTGCGCAGGGTGGAGTTCTCCACCTGAATGCCGACCCCTTGGTTGTCGCTCACCGCAGTTCCGGACAGATCGGCGGCCGAGTCGGTGAGCAGCAGGCCACCTTGGCCGTTATTAGTGACGCTGCCACCGGTAGCGCTGAGCGTGGAGCGGTTCGCGGCCTTGATCCCTTGCCCCTGGTTCTCTTTGATGCTCACTTCGGTCAGATCGGCCACCGAGCCGTCGAGCGCCAGCGCGTCGCCGGGATGGCCGGAGATGCTGGTTTGGCCCATGGTGACCTGCGAATTGGCCGCTACGATCGCTTGGGCACCGTTGGCCTCGATCGTCGAGCCTTGGATCTCGGCCGAGCTGTCCTTTAGTGACAGGCCGATCTGCGCATTGCGGGAGAGCGAGCTGCCGGTCAACACCACGTCGGAGCTCTGGGAAGCGACGATCCCCTGTTGGCCGTTCTGCTCCAGCTTGCCGCTCTCCAGATCCAGCTTGGAGTTGACCAGCGTGGCTCCGCCGGCCCGATTGCCGGTGATGGCACTTGAAATGGCCGTGGCGATCGAGTCGGTAGCATTGATGCCCAGGCCCTGGTTGTCGGTGATCTGCGAGTTTTCCAGTCGAGCAGCGCTGTCATCCAGCAGCAGACCATCGGCGGGATGGCCGGAGATCTGCGAGCCGTCCAGCAGCTTGATCGCCGAGTTCTGGGCCACGATGCCGGAGGCTTTATTATTGACTACTTGGGTGTTGCTCAGGTCTGCCGAGGAGTCTACCAATTTGAGACCGCCCTGGGGATGGCCGGAGATCTGCGAGTCTGCAATAACCGCCCGCGAGCGCTCCGTAGCGCTCAGGCCCAGGCCATTATTATTCTGAATCTGACTGTCCGAAACTGCCGCTTGGGCGCTCTTCAAGTCAATGCCGTCGGAGCCATTGGAGGCCACCGTGCTGGAGATCAAGCTGATCTTGCCCAGCTCGGCGCGCACTCCGGCACCCTGATTATTTTTAATCTGCGATCCGGATAGCTCCCCGGAGCTGTGCTCCAGGGCCACGCCGTCGCCGCCGTTGCCGGAGATCAGCCCGCCGGAGATGGCCCCGACGGAGTTGCGGGCCAGCAGTCCCTGGCTTTGGTTATTCTGGATCTGGCTCTTCTTCATCTCCAACGCCGAGCCCAGCAGGCTGATGCCCTGTTTCGGATGGCCGGAAACGAGCGTGCCTTGAGCCTCGACGGTGGAGCTGGTCGCCTCGATGCCGATCGCGCCGTTACTGGTGAGCCGGCTGGTAGTCAGATCGGCGGTCGAGTTGAGCAATTTCAGGCCATCTTTGCCATTGGCGTTGATCGTGCTGTCGGAGATGGTCACCGTGGAGACCTCGGCGCTCAGGCCGTGGCCCCGGTTCTTCTCCAGCGTGGAAGTGGTGATCTCGGCCGAGCTGTTCTCCAGCTTGACCCCGTCGTCGGGATGGCCGGAGACCAGGCTGTCAATCAAGGTCAGGCCGGAGTTCTCAAAGGCGTGAATGCCTTGATCGCCATTATTGACTATTTGGCTGGAGAAGATGTCCGCGGTGCTGTTTTGCAGCTCGACGCCGCTGCGACCATTGGAAGAGATTTGGCTGGCGGTCACCGCCACCTTGGAGCTGGAGGCGCCGATGCCGCGCCCGGCGTTCTGCTCGATCACGCTGTCGGAGATGTCGGCCGAGGAGCCGGCCAAGAGCACCCCGTCGTCGGGATGGCCGGAGATCAGGCTGGAGTCGCCGACGATCACCACCGAGGTCTGGGCGTTGATCCCCACGCCACCATTGTCGGTGATCTTGGTCGAAGAGATGTCAGCGGAAGAGTTGAGCAAACTGACCCCATCTTTGCCGTTCTTGGCGATCTGGGAGCCCACGATTGACGAGCGGCCCTGGCGGACCTCGCTCAGACCGAAGCCCTGGTTATCCAACACCTGCGAGTTGCTCATATCGAGCAGCGAGTTGTCCAGGGCGATGCCGTCGTCGGGATGATTGGTGATCTGGCTATCGCTGATGGCCGCGGTGGAGTCGGTGGCCAGCACGCCTTTGGCCCCGTTGGCATTGATCAGCGTCTTGGAGATGTCGGCGGTGCTCTTCTCCAGCGAGATGCCATCTTTGCCGTTGCCGGAGATCTCTGAGCCGCCGGCGATAAGCTGCGAGTCGTTCTGGGCGCTGATTCCCCGGCCCTGGTTGGTCTTGATGGTGCTATCTTCGAGATCTCCGCTGGAGTTATCCAGCGCCAGTCCGTCGCCGGGATGGCCGGAGATCAGGCTTTGCAAGGCGATGGTGACCGTGGATTTGCCGGAGGCGCTCACGCCATTGGTTCCATTGGTGCCGATCTGGGTGCTTTCAATCTTGGCGCTCGAGCCGTCAGTCAGGTTGACTCCGTTCTGGGCGTTATCAACGATCGTGCTCTGGGAAATATTAGCCGAGGCCTGATCGAGCGCCACACCGTCTTTGCCGTTGCCCGACACGCCGGAGCCGCTCAGCGTCAGCGAGGAGCCTTCGCGGGCGTTGATGCCCCAGCCCTGATTGCTCGAGATCTGGCTCTGCTCGCTCAGGGTGGCCGTGCTCTTGGCCAACAGAGTTACTCCATCGTCGGGGTGCTTTTCGACGATCACCCCGGAGCCGGTCAGTTGGCTGGAGTGGGCCTCGATTCCCCGCAGGCCGTTGGCGCTGATCTGGGTGCCAGACAGGCTAGCCTCGGAGTCGGTCAGGAGCAGCCCGTCGGCCTGGTTTTGGGCGATCAGGCCACCGGTGACCGTGAGAGTGGAGCTGTCGCTGGCCTGAATCCCGTTGCCCCCATTCTGCTGCACCGTCGTCTGGCTCAGCTCGGCGCTGCTGGTGGTCAGGCTGATCCCCTGGCCCGGCTGGCCAGAGACCTGTGAGTTTTGCGAGTGCAACTGGGCGCTCTGGGCCACGATGCCGGATTGACCGTTGTCGGTGATCTGGCTGTCCTTGATAGCGGCGCTGGCGTTCTCCAGCCGAATGCCGTCGGAGCCCTGACGGGTCACTGTGGAACCTGACAGCTCCAGCGAAGAGCTCTGCACCGCCAACACGCCGCGCCCGCCATTATCTTGAATCTGGCTGGCGGAGAAGCTGGCGGTCGAGGCCGCCTGCAGCACGATAGCGTCGCCGGGGTGGCCGGAGATTTGCGTGTCACTCACCGTAAGCTGGGAACTGGAGGCGCTGATCCCCAAACCCTGATTATCGGTTATTTGGGAGCCGGAGATATCGGCAGTTGAGCCAGACAGGGTGATCCCATCGTTCGGTTGGGCGAATATCTTAGTAGCGCTAATGTGAAGCTCTGAATTATTGGCCTCGATCCCGCTGCCGGCATTTTTGGTGATCGTCCCGTTCTTCAGGGTCAGCTTGGAGCCTGTGATCTGCACTGCGCCCTGGGGATGACCGGAGATGACCATACCATCGAGCGTCACTTGCGAGCCGGAGCTGATGGTCAGCCCCACGCCCTGATTATCGATGATCTTGGTCTGGGTGAATTGAGCTTGGCTATTCTCGAGAATCACCCCGTTGGTCTGCTGTTTAGTGATGACCGTATTGGCGACGGTCAGAGTGGCTGACTTGGCTTGCAGGCCGAAGCCCTGGTTGCCCTGGATTTGGCCTTGTTTCAGGTCAAGCGTTGAGTCCTCCACGATGATGCCATCACCGGGATTATTGGAGATGATGGCGCCGTTGATGCTGACCTGAGACTGTTTGCTGATCTTGATCCCGTCTATCCGCTGGCCCTCCTCCTTGGTCAGCGGGGCCGGAATGGTGATCTGGTTGATCTGGACTATCGAAGCGGCGATGGCCAGGCTCAGGCCGATATTCTTTTTAAGCTGAATCTTCTCCAGGGTGATCTGTTGACTGCCGTTGATCACGATCCCTCCGCCGGCCGGGACCGACTTCAGCGTAGTCAGATCAACTTGGGTGCCGGAGCTGATGATCAAGTTCTTCAGGGTGATCCGTTGGGAGCTATTCACGGTGATCGTCGGCTTGTCGCCGTTGGCCTGGATGATCACGCTGCCGGGGCGCTCCGCTCTGATGATCAGGTTGGTCTTGCGCTCGATGCGCAAGCTCTCGGTGTAGGTGCCCCGAGCGATGAGAATCTCATCACCGGAAAAAGCTCGATTGATCGCCTGCTGGATGCTGAGCGCATCGCCGGGCACGCGGATGGTCTTGGCTTGCGCGGCGCCGGCCAGCGCGGTCACCACTACTGCCACCGTCAGTAGGAGCACAATTAGGCCCCTTCGTCCCGTCCAAGGCCTTCTAACTCTCATGGTAAACCTCCCTAATGAGATGGGGTCTTGTAGCGAGCTGCTTGGGCCACTCGCGCCGATATCTAAAATTACTCTACCCTATGACCGAAGGGCCTGTCAAATCGGCCTTTTCCCTTCAGGGAGCCATAACTAGGCGCGTGAGTTAATTAGCGCGATAACCAGAGGAATATTGCCAAGACGAAGGCCGCGGTGAGCGCCAAGCCCCAAAAGAGCATGCGGCGGGCGTAGCGGCGGGCGTAGCGCACCTGTTGGGGATTCAGCTTGATCCGTTCCGGATGCTGGCGGGCCAACTTATTGGCGCGGCGGCGCATCTTGATCGACTCGGCGATCCGCTTCTGCTGGCGATAGACCACGCCCAAGTTGTGATGAGCGTTGATGTGCAGCGGATCGAGCGTGATCACCTTACGATAGACGTATTCGGCGTGCTCCAGCTTGCCTGCGTCATAATAGATGTTTCCCAGGCGATAGTATATCTGTGCCTTGTCTACGCCATGTTGTAGGGCATCGAGCAGCAGGCTGATGGCTTGATCGTAGTGGCCTTTGCGGCGCAGTTGCTCGCTGCGCTCCAGAGCGGCTGCTACCTGGTTGTGACGCTGTTCCAGGCTAAGCTCGCTCGGGATTACTGAGTTCATCGAGCCTCACCTTCAGGACCTTGACATCTTGCCAGGTCAGATATTTGGGGCTGCCCGGCTCGCGCGAGGCGTTGCGCAGCAGATAGCTGGGATGGAACATAGGGAATATCTCGATGCCCTCTTTCCAGGGGTAGAACTGACCGCGCAGCTTGGTGATCCCCTCGGTGGTCTTGAGAAAGAAGCGGGTAGGCACATTGCCCAAGGCCACGATAATCGCCGGCTTTAGCAGTTGAATCTTCCTGACCAGATAGGGCCAACAAGCTTCCATCTCGTCGCGCTGCGGCGCGCGATTGCCCGGCGGACGGCACATGACCATATTGGAGATATAGACACTCTCACGTGGGATTTGAGCCGCAGCCAAGATTTGATCGAGCAATTTCCCGGCACGCCCCACGAAGGGGCGGCCCTGCAAGTCCTCATTCTCGCCCGGTCCCTCGCCGAGGAAGAGCGCCTTGGACTGGTGGCTGCCCTCCCCGAAGACCACCTGGGTGCGGCCGGCGTGCAACCGGCAAAGCTGACAACCGGCAGCCCGCTCTTGGAGCTGCTCCCAGTCCAGTTGGCTCAGCGCGTGACTAGGTCCTGCGCCGAACAGCGGCAATTCAGAGTCTGGCATGATGTTATTTTAAGACCCGGCGGCGCTCCGCTGCAAATGGCCGATTCAAACGCCAGACTCGCGCCTCTATTTATGCCTGATATTGATGCTGGTCTGCAGCGGAAGCCTCGCGCCCGGCACGGTCAGCCTGATGGTCATATCGAGCGGCCCACTGCCAGGTATGAGCAGACAGCTACCGCCGCCGGGGGATAGTTTGACCTGCGAGCTGAAGTAGCGGGTCAGGGGGGCGATTGCCGCCTGGCCCAGCTCGCTGCCCAAGTGTGCCTCCGAGAACTGGAACAGATCACCGGTATCTGGAGTGGTCGGGTTGCAGTTTACCGGGTTGACCATGAGCTGAGGAGCCAGCAGTAGGCCGGCGGCCCAAGCATAGGCCAGACGCAGCTCCGCCGTGCTGTCTGTTTGCGCTTTGGCCAAGAAGGCTTGAGCATCGGCGCCCTGCTCTGCTTGCTTTCTCAGCGCCTCGCAGCCAAAGTCAGCGGTAGGATCGCTGCGCCGAGCGCAAACGAGCTTGAGTTCCTTCCGGAGCTTGCAGTATACTTGTTTCTACTGATCTCATCGTCAACAATCATCCGTGGAAGGGAGTTTATGTGGGAAATCTGATTACCAGCAAAGCTGAAGAAGCCGTGCAGCTCTTTCGCGATCTGGGGTTGATCGGCGCAGGAGGGGCGGGCTTCCCCACCTATTTCAAATATTTGCACCCCACCCCGATTCTGGCCGTCAACTGCGAGGAGGGCGAACCGGGCTACGAGGCCAATAAGATCTTGCTCGGCGAGCATGCCGACCAGTTCGCCCAGGTTTTCGAGGCGCTACAGACGATCTTTGGCTTCAAGCGCATCGTCATCGGGGCCAAGGAGAAGGACCGCGCCCGGCTAGAGCCCCTGCAAAAATCTCATGGCTTCGAGATAGTTTTCACCCCCAGCCTCTACGGCATGGGCGAGGAGCACTGGCTGACCAAGGAGATCACCGGCATCGAGCTGCCCAAGAAGACATTGCCTTCGGCCGCCGGGGTCATCGTCAACAACGTTGAGACGGTCTACAATATGTACCAGGCGCTCTTCGAGCGTCAGCCGGTCATCCAAAAATATCTCAACATTCTCGGTGAGGTGCCCCAGCAGCGGGTGCTGCTGGCCCCGGTGGGGGCGCTGGTCATTGATCTGATCGCCCAGGTGGGGGTGGACACCTCCCGCTCGCACAACCTGCTAGTGATTGACGGCGGACCGCTGATGGGGGATTTGGCCGACCTGCGCGTCCACAGCATCATCAAGAAGACCAATGGTCTGTTAATCACGAACAAACTGCTCTATCAGGCCGATCAATCGCCGCTGCGCTCGCTGCCCGGCCAGGGGCCGCCCAACTGGGAGGACACTCTGCCGCAGGCGATGGAGAAGCTAGGGCTACAGCGCTATCTGAGCTGGCATCCCCGTCCGGAAGATGTGCTCGATGTGCGGGCCCAGACGCGGCGGGTGCGGCTGGCGCTCAATCAGGGAGTAGCGGCGGCCAAGCCCTCCCTGCCGATTGTCAAGACCGGCGACCGCGTAAAAGCGGGCGATCCCATTGCCAAGCCATTGGAAGGCGCGATCGGCGACTTCCGCAAGCTCTCGGTGGCCCTCCATGCCAGCATTGCCGGCGTGGTGAAGGCGGTCAGCGACCGTTACATTGATATTGAGGCCGAGTAGCCGGAGGGCAAAGAGCAGGTAAAACCAGCTTGGCGCGCGCAAGCTGTGACGACAGTGCCTCTAGTCAGGAGGTGACGATGCCTTTTGCCATAGTGGTCCAGGGCCAACTGTTGGGTGAAGCCGGCAAGATCAATCCTGCGCAGCTTCATGGGGCTTTCTTCACCCTGCTGAGGGACCCGCAGTTGCGCCAAGAAGCGCATGAGATGTCCGGTCGCAAGGCTTTCACCCTCTCACCGCTGACCGTATCCGGCACGGGAAGAGCCTGGTTCCGAGTCAGTTTCCTTGAGGATCATTTCTACGCTAACTTTGTGCAATACTTCCTGGAGAGCCGGGTTCCCCGGGTAAGCTTGGGTGCGGCAGAGTTGCATGTGGAGCGAGTCATCAGCTCGCCGGGGCGCTGGTCGGGCTACGCCAGCTATGATGAACTGTTGGCGAAGGCTCGCCCTGAGCGAGAGTTGACCTTGGAGTTCAGGAGTCCCACCGCCTTTCGTCAGGGTGATCTGGTCACACCCTTGCCGCTGCCCAAGTTGGTCTTTCAGAGCTACTTGCAACGCTGGGAGCAGTTCAGCCCGGTAGAGCTGCTGCCGGATCTGATCGAGCGGGCCGAGCGCGGGTTGGGCCTGGCGCGACATAATATCCAAACGCGACCCTTCTTCGATGGACATGGGCTGGTGCCGGGCTTTGTGGGCCGAGTGACGTTTATGATCAAGGGGCTGGGCGATGAGCTTGCCCGGCAGCTCAACGCGTTGGCCGATTACGCTTTCTATGCCGGGACGGGGTGGAAGACGACGCACGGCATGGGGCTGACGCGGCGGCTGACCGGGCGCTGAAAGAGGTGTGATCACGCTCCACAAGGGAAGTCGCAGCAGTTATCTGGCGATGGAGCGAGCGCTGGTGATGTTGAGTGTCACTTGCGCATCAGTCCACTCTTGGTCTTACACATCACACTGTGTAAAATGGGAATATTATGAAGGAGGTCACGTCATGCCAACGAATCTGGCTTTGGATGATCAATTGATCGAAGAGGCTCGCAGTATCGGCCGCCACAAGACCCAAAAGGCGGCGGTTACGGCTGCACTCGAAGAGTACGTTCGCCACCACAAGCAGCTTCAGATCCTAAAGCTGTTCGGTCAGATCGACTATGATCCTGAGTATGACTACAAGGCCGAACGCCGGCGGAGACGCGGGTGAAGGTCTTGGTGGACACACCTATCTGGTCGCTGGCTTTGCGCAGGAAGCCTCACCAGCTAAACGCCACGCAACAGCGGTTGGTGGAAGAGTTAGCGGAGTTGATCCGCGAGCGACGCGTCGCGCTGATCGGCCCTGTGCGGCAGGAGGTGCTCTCCGGCATCCAGGACGCACGAGCCTTTAACCGTTTGCGTCGGGCGCTGCGCACGTTTGAGGATGAGTCGATGGAGATGGTCGATTTCGAGGAAGCTGCGAAGGCCAACAATACCTGTCGCTCGGCGGGTGTGGCAGCATCCCCGATTGACCTGCTCATCTGTGCCGTGGCCGACCGCCTGGGCCTGGCTATCTTCACCACCGACGCCGACTTTCAGCGCTACGCTAAGCATCTGTTGGTTCGGTTGCATGAACCGAGGGAACGCAAGACACAAACATGAAAGAGGTGGACCGGTTTTCGGTGGGCATGGGCTGGAAGACGACGCACGGCATGGGGCTGACGCGCCGACTGACCGGGCGCTGAAAGAGGTGTTAGCACGATCCATAAGGGAAGCCGCAGCAGTTCTCTGACAATGGAGCGGGCACTGGTTATGTTGGCCCGTCTGTTGGCAGGTGCGGCCAGTCGCCAAGAGCTCATCAATTTTGTGAGAGGGCAGGTGGAAGACGCCTACGCTCAGAGCCCTGAGGACAGCTTTTGTCGCGATCTGCGACTGCTGCGCTATCTAGGCTTTCAGGTAAGCTGGCAGCGCAGCCATCGTGCCTATTGCTTACAAAGCTTTGATCATCCTGTGCTGAAGATTCACCTTGCGGTAGATGCCTTGGAGGGGCTGGCGCTGGTTAAGCATGCCTTCAAAGACCTGCCACACTCGCAGAGATTTGCGGCGTTGGCCTCTGCCATCGAGGCTCGCCTTCCAGATCGTGCTCGCCGTGCGCTACGCCATCAACCTTTGCCTGCCTACTCCCTCGCTCCGGCGGATCAATGGCCGGCGCAGTCGCAGAGCTTGCAAATCGTTGAAGGGGCTATCAGGGGCAACCAGCGGCTGGAGTTCCTTTATCGTTCTCCCAAGCGCCCTGAGCGAGAAGACCCCAAACGGCATATTGTGGAACCATACCAGTTAGAATATCGGGAGGGTCATCTCTACTTCGAGGGGTACGATCTCAAGACGGGTCGCGTTTATCTCTATCGGGTGGATCGCATCGTACCGGGATCGGCTAAGATATTGCCGGACGTGTTTATGCCCCGGGAGCGGTTGCACCATCGGATACGGATTCGCTACTGGCTGGCGGCGGAGATCGCACGCTATGGGGCGAGCCGGAGGTTTCTCGCTCAGCACGAGGAGCAGCAAGACGATGGATCGGTGATCGTCACTGCCGAGGTGTATGATCTATTTGAGGCGCTCAAGACGCTCTTGAAGTACGGCAGCGGCTGTCGGGCACTCGAGCCCCCGGAGCTGGTGAACGCGGTTCGTGAGGAGGCAATGAAGATGGTCGAGATCTATGAAGGGGCGGCGAGTTGATTGGCGCAATTGCGCGGTGAAAAAAGTTATACTGGTGCGATGGAGCTGAAAGGGCCTTCGGTTAGAGGTGAGAATTGTCTGAGATTGATCTGAAGCGGATTGCTCTTCTGATCGGCAAAGAGGAGCCCTCTCTTTTCAAGGATTACGTAGACCGGATAGCCAATCGAGCTCTCTTGCCTTATAAGCTGATCTTTCAGTATGGTAAAAAGCGCGGCGAAAGCCTATACATCCATGTCCTGAATGGTATCTTCGTGCTGGAGACGCTCCGTATCCTCTTGCAAGTGAGTGATGAGGAAGCCAGAATGCTCTTCACGGCCTTCACCGTTCACGACCTCAACAAAGTGTTAAAGCAACCGAAGGCCTTCGGCAAGCTGGCCACACGGGAAAACGTGTCCGCGGAGATCGAGCGACTTAATTTAGATACATTCTTCCCTGATTGGCATGATTATTCTGAAGACATTACCAGCCTGGTACGAGGTCATCCCGGTCATGCTCAAGCGGGCGGCGAGCGTTGGGTAGTCAAACGGGAAAGCAGATACAAATTAGGGCTAGACCGGATCAATGCTCTGCTCCACTTGATGCGAGCCGCTGACATTGTAGACCTATCCCACACGCTGGAAGAACGAGCCCGAAAAGCAGATTTCTTGGGTTACCTAAACGCCTACTTGGCGGATAGCGACCAGGGAATTCAGTATCGGTTCTTCATCCATCAACTGACCGAGCAACGAGGCTTGCTCACCAACGTGCTGCACAACGCTATCGCTGCTGACTTGAAGGAGTACCATCACTTGCTACCACTGCTTTACTACCCGGAGGGCATTGCCTACTTGGGCGAGAAGAAAAGCACAGTGCAGATCGGTCCAGATGACCGAGCGCGGATGGCTCGTCGCATTGCCGCGACCCTCTCCGAGATGATCTCTGGGAAGTTTCGTGAATTCATCCACTCGGGTGGCCAAGGGATTAAGGTTGATGCCAAGTGCTTAGGGCTGGGAGTCTCGTTCAGGCAAATCTGGCGAGAGATCTATAACAAGGTCCAACGACGGAACTTTCCCCCAGATCTCGATAGCAAAGCACGGGAACGAGCGCAGCGCAATTTCGACCGTTCACGAGCAACCTCACCGGAAGCTGCCGAGGAGGTTCAGGCGGTGCTCGCAGGACCAGCGTCGGTTGTCAGCACCAACGTTGAGCTGCTGCGCTTAGGTGAGCTGCTGCGCACGTATTACATCTTTCTCAAGACACACTTCTCAACAGGCGTTGCTGATCCCTGGACTCATATCTATAAACTACTCGAATTACCGACAGAAAAATGGCCTCTTTACGCCTACTTCGAGGCTCGCTACGATCGAGCCTACGTCCTGGCCCGTGACCTATCGTTACTCGAGGAAGAGGTCTATCGGCGCATCGAAGCCGATGGACAGGCGTTTATGGCAAATATAGGTACAGGAAACGCTCCTAAGATAGCTCTATCAACGGAGTATCTAAGAGCTCTATTTACAGAGTATCTGAGCCGCTATGCCGTCTTCGGCACTGATGAGCGACCTCAAGTCGGTTTTGGCGATCACTTAGCCCATTATATCGCTGCACAGCACAAGCAGTGTGTCTATTGCAGTAGCCCGTTTCCCACTGACAAATGGATGACCGCTGACGTGCGCTCGGACATCAAGGTGCAGGTCTTTTCCAATCGCTTACGTGGTGGACCGGGTGAACCTAAAAAACACATCTGCGCTATTTGTCAGATTCAGTTCTTGCTGGAAAAGCTGAATTATCCTGAGATCCGCGGCGAAAAGACGCTCTATCTGCATCTGTACCCTTACACCTTTCTCACCGGACCCTTCATTGAAGGGCTGAAGGCCACTATACGGCGCATCACGGCGGAAGACACAGCAGTCCGAGCGTTGAACTTGGATAGCCCATCAGCCATTCAGGCCTATGGAGCTCAGGAGTCAACTGGGCCTACCTTCCGCTCCCGCACTCAAAAGAACAAGCCCCAGCCCTATGGTCTCTATCTACCCCGCTACGCGGAGACGGTGGGAAACCTGCTGGTCTTTCCCATCAATCCGGCTGGCAAAAACGATACAGAGCGATGGCTATTTGCCCTGTGGAACGCGCTTGTCTTGCAGCGGCACTTTGGCGTGAAAGTGCTGCTCAGTCACGCTGCCGTTCCCCCATTGGGTAAGGAGGATTTTGCTGATCTATACGTGGAGAACATTCCGTTAGCTTGCAGGGGCCTGCTGCCTCACAACGACTACGCTCAGTTTCGCAATGGCAGTGCAGAACGGGGCACATTACCGACGCTCTGGGATGATGTGAGCCATCTGTTTGCCCTGCGACAGTTGACCTTGGCCGTTCAGCAAGACCATACGCCTCAGCTGGTACGAGCTCTGGCAGCGAAGCCACTGTCCATCTTCTACCAGACGGAGCGGTTGCTGGAGGCCAAGGCGCGAGGAGAATCTGGTGGACTAATCACCTGGCTATCGCAGCAAGCCTTCCCCCATGTGCAGGCTTTAGCCCTGAGCAAAGGAGGTGTTCTGGTGGCTATACTGAGTGAAAAATTACAACAGTTAGCAAAGATCGCTTGGCAGCAAGGTCTACGTGGCCGCTCCTTGGAGCGAAACAGCTTGCTCTTCCCTCTCGATGAAGTCTTGCAGAAACTGGGACAGGGTGGCAGGGTGGCTGATGCTGAGACGCTGAGAGCCGCCGCTGCTCAAGATATCTTCGACCATCTCTATCGCATCGCCGATGAGCGCTATAAACCCGGTAAGAATAAGGCAGAGGCGGCTAAATCGTTCGTACAGAGTTGGTTTGCTGGTGTGGTCAAAGGTGTTTACGCTGGCAACGTCCGCAAATTGCTGGACGACGAGAAACTGATTCGCTCCGCGTTTCTCTTCTATGTCCGCGAGCAAATCCCGCATCAGGCGGCGAAAGTTGCTGAAGCAGATCACTCCGATGAGGGCGCATAGTGGTAACACGAAACTGATAGGAGGGAATCCTCATGACGATCATAGAGAAATACGCTGATCGTTTCCTTGCCCGTTACAGTAACTACCCGCAGGGGCAGTATGTCAACCTGCTGTTGGTAAGGCAGGTGGAATCTGAAGCTATCTTCCGCACTGAAGGCAGCGGCGAGCCCTTGAGCAAGGAGTTTGTCCACGCCGGCCTCGATGGTGATGAGATCATTCAGCGGGTGGTCATCAGCAAGCGCAAGCAAACCGCCGTCGAGCGACGGACCGGCCGCGAGCTGCTCCGGGCACACGGTCTGCTCTTCGAAAAAGATGGCAAGAGCGGCACATGTGCGCTCAATCGGAACAATCCCTGCGAGCGCTGCATGGATTGCATGATCTACGGCTACGCCGCCGGCGGCGGGGGTGCTCAGAAATCCCGTGTGGTCACCGATGATGCCTTCAGCCTGCATCCGGCCACGACCATCACGGGTAGCAAACAGTTCAACGCGCTTTTCGACAACTCCACAATGCGTGACCCCGAAACGGGAAAACCTTCCCATAGCATCGGCACTGACGAATACGTCAAGCCTGAGACTGTTTTCCTAGACATCGAGACGCTCAAGGACGTGACGGCAAACGAATTCCGCTACATCCTGGGTAACATCCTGCGCTCGTCTCGATACGGGGCCATCACCGCACGCATTGGCAAAGTGAAAAACTTGCTGGCTGGGGTCATCTTCAGCAACTGTGAGATCTTCAGCAATTTGGAACTGACCCAAGCTGCCTATGATCACCTGCGGAATGGCGATGACGAGAATGGCTCAACAGAGCCAGATTTCCCTCTGAGAACTCAGAAGTTAGTAGAGGCTATCCTAGAGGTGAGCCTAGAGCTCGGTGGGCGCGTTGCCAGTCATATTGTGCGTTTGACGCCTGAGGAGGTGGTCGCGCTGGTAGGAGAAATCATCACTCTCTACCAAGATGAGGCTGCGGTCCGCCGAGTGTTGGAGGAGACAACCAAGATGTACGGTCCCCAAGGATAGGGGATGAGCCATGCATATCTACAGTTGTGAGCTGATCTTGATGGAGCCGACTTTCTTCAGCAGCCGTGAGGTGAGCGCCATCTATCAGACCGAGCCACTGATCGGCAACTATGCTCTGGCCTACGCTTTCGGGTTCTGCCAGTCGCCCTATTTCAATGATGGGACCATCCACTATGTGGAGCACTTAACCGAGCTGAACGCACGCGGGTTATATGTGACCCCAGCGACGATCAGCGGCGAGCCCCGTTTCACCTTCGGTCAGTTTAATGCCCAAGCTGACTCTTACTGGTACGCCTTCGCCAACAATGTCATCGTGACCCGTCCTGATGGAGCCTGGGCCGAGAAACGAGGAGCTGCTTGGTATCTCATCCGTCAAGCGGGAGAGCGAGGTCAAAAAGTGAATCTGGAGAACCGGCCACAGCACGGCCGTATCCGCTTTTTGGCCCTGGACAACCGAGCCTTATGCCACGTCATCAGCCGCGAACCGCTGACCATCTCTCATTACATCCGCTTGGGTAAGTTTATGAGCAAAGCCCGGGTGACCGTGACCGAGCAGCCCTTTGAGGTCGTGGACAAGGAGAACATGCTCATTCCCTTGTTGCTCAACCCAGCCGATCTCAATCGAGAAACCACGCTTCATATATTCGATCTCATCAGTGTCCCACCTACTCCACTGGTACGTAATGCCGTTCTTGACGGCCGTTTCTATCAGCTACCCGGCGGAGTGCATTTGCCAACCGGGATGCGGTTTGGGGTGGAAGTGGTATAGAATATGACCTGGAGCGGAAGCGTTGCGGAGGGTGTCGATGAAAGGGGAACGGCAGATGACTGAACCGTTGACGATCAAGCTCAAGACACTGACGCCACTGTGGACCGGCGGAGTAAAGGGCACCTGCGACCGGCTGCACGAGACCGGGATCATCGGGAGTTTGCGCTGGTGGTACGAGGCGCTCGTGCGCGGGCTGGGGGGGAGCGCGTGCGATCCAAGTCGACATGAATGCAGTTATGATCCAAAGAAACCCCACGACGGTCTCTGCGATGTCTGCCGTGTGTTTGGAGCGACAGGCTGGAGACGGCAGTTTCGCTTGGAAGTGCTGGATCACGCCCTCTCCAACGCCTCAATCGAGCACACCATTCGTGCTGATCGGACGTATACTGACAACAAGGGGAGAACTCGTGCACCCACCTGGTATTTTCGCGATCCTAACCGATCTCAACGGGTGCCGAATACTCCAAAGCATGGAGAGCTAAGCCTCAAGATCCAAGCTCTGTCATCAAGTGTTTCACCTGAAGTCATCGCCGGGCTGATCCAGTTCATCGCCGATTGGGTAGCTGTCGGAGCGCGGACGCAAATGGGGTTTGGTGTCGTTGAGCTGGCAAACGGTCGAATTGACACCGAACCTTTGCACGATTGGCTGAGCGCGTTGGCTGGAACCGAAACTAACCCTAAACTCCCATCGCTACAAAATGCTTTCTTTGCTCGTATTGCTTCCAAGAATGGCGCTACAGAGCAAGAAACTTTTAACTTGAAATACGACTTGCGTCGACTCTTTGCGGAGGATCGTAACCTGCGCCACTTTGTCATGGGCACGGTCAGAGGGAAGCGGTTGGCAGCCAAAATCAAGATGTCACGTCCTTATGGCAATGGTTTGATACGCGTGTGGGGTTGGATTCCACGAGAGGCAGACGTTTATGGGAGTGATTGGGAGCGGAATACGGTGGTTGAACTCCTCCACCAGCACTTGAAGACTCGCTGCACCTTGCAGGTCTGGCGTGAGTTCAACAGCCCTCGTGATACCACAGGTCAAGAATATGATGATCCTACAGAGTTCCTGAAAAGCCTACTTGTGAGCGAATCGTCATGAAACACGACTTTTTTACAGCATACGTGGATCAATGGCAAGGGCAGGATACACTCGATCGATTTGCCCAGGTGCAGCTCTTGGCCGAAGCGCTCGTCTCAGAAAAGGTCAAAGCCCAAAACTTGCTGAAAGAGTGGGTCCTTCAGGGGCGACTGGATGAATACTTCCAGCGTCAACAGAAAAGTTGTCTTGAGCCGCTACAGATCGAAGTCCCCGGTCCCGACGTGCTAGATCCTCTTCCTGGCCTTTCTTTCGTCATCCAGTTCGAATTCCGCTTACACAAGCCCTACCTTTCCAAAGACGAACAGGACTTCTACATCATCGACAACCCGGTGCGCAAGGACAAGGTCTTCAAGCTACCGTATGTGGCTCCATCAAGCTGGAAGGGGAGCTTGCGCTCATCTATTCGTTCCAACAAGCGGGAACAGGGAGGAGAAAGTTGGTGTGAAAAAGATGACGACCAAATACGTCACCTCTTTGGCACAGTCAAGTGTGAGAATCGTGAAGATTATTTCCGCCAAGGCCGCCTGCACTTCTTCCCGACCTTCTTCGATCAGATCAGCCTCGAAGTAATCAATCCTCATGATCGTAAAAAGGGCGCCGGCACGAAACCAATTCTCTTTGAGTCCGTTCCCATCGGCACCACCGGCACCTTTACCTTGCTTTACGTCCCCTTCGACCGCATCGGCAAAGATGAACGAGAGACGCGAGAAGAAGTCGCCGCCGACCTCAAGCTCGTGACGCGAGGTCTCAAGGCGATGTTCACGACCTACGGCTTCGGGGCCAAGACCAGCAGCGGCTTCGGCGCGGCGAAAGATCAGGCAGAGGGTGAGGTTCAACTGTGTGCTGATGTACACCTTGCAGTGGAGAAGACAGCCGAACGACCAGAGCCATTGGTAGAACCTCAGATGCCGGAGGTGGTGCGCAAGTTTCTCGAAAAATACCCGGATGAGAATTTCACTCTCAAGCTCAACGGCTGGCGTGATCAGCACCAAGCCAGTCAGAAGGAGCGTAAACGCTATCGAGAGGCAAAGACGCTCTATCAAGATTACCAGCGCAAGCTCGAAGAATACCGCTCCAAACTAGAGCAAGAGCAACAGGGCCAAGCAGAAGAAAAAGCGGAGCCCTTCCGAGATGCATTCCGCTCGTTCGACGAGCTGACTTCGCTGGCCGAGCGATTGGCCGAGGCCTTGCAGGAAAGGACTCACGTATGAGTGCTACGAGCATCCAGTCGCGCAAGGCGCTACTGCAGCGCG
The DNA here is from genome assembly GCA_913053845.1 of uncultured bacterium. Classification (GTDB taxonomy): domain Bacteria; phylum Bipolaricaulota; class Bipolaricaulia; order RBG-16-55-9; family DRJF01; genus DRJF01. The sequence continues at coordinate 48,768 of CAJXGD010000012.1, forward strand.
AGCTCGACCGCATTTTGATGATCCTGATTCGGGACTATTGCCCAGAAAAGGTTCTGGTGTTCGGCTCGCTGGCGAGCGATACGGTCGCGGTGTGGTCCGATTTGGACCTGGTGATCGTCAAGGACACCTCTGAGCGTTTCCTGGATCGCATTGCTCGGGTCGTGGAGTTGCTCGACCCTCACGTCGGGGTGGACGTGTTGGTCTACACCCCGGAGGAGTTCGAGAGGCTTTGCGCGGAGCGTCCGTTCTTTCGCCAGGAGATTCTGGCCAAGGGGAAGGTGCTCTATGAACAAGATGGCTAACCGCTGGCTGTCCTTTGTAGAAGATGACCTCAAGATGGCTCAGCTTGCTCTTGCAGAGAAGATGTACAATCAGGTCTGCTTCCATGCCCAGCAGGCGGCCGAGAAAGCGCTCAAGGCATTCATCATCGCGTCCGGTGAAGCAACCCCGCATACTCACAAGCTCGTCGATTTGCTCTTGATGATTCGCGATTCCCAACTTGAAAAGATGCGCCCACAGCTGCAGCGGCTCGATCAGTTTTATCTGCCCACGCGCTATCCCGACGCGCTCCCGGGGACGTTGCCGGAGGGGTTGCCCAACGAACGAGACGCAAAGACCGCTTTGGAGACCGCCCAGGAGGTCCTCAAGATGGTGCAGGACGCCCTTCAAGGAGGGCAAGGATGAGCAATCCGCTCGAGGTGCTACGTGAACATCAGGAGGACATCCTCCTGGCCGAGGTGGCTGCATGGTTGCACGATATGGGAAAATGCACCGATGAATTCATTCAGCACGAAGAGGCTCGCGGCTTTCGTGCGACAAGAAGCTCTGTAAAGTCAGCCAGACTTAATCCGCACAAGGCTATCTTTAAAGTATCTGAACTATCACGGTTCTCATTCTCCTCAGATAGACTTCCTGAAAGAGGAGAGGAAGCGGAAAGTCGCCATGCACTACACCGTTTACTGGGGGAAGAAATCCTCAGCTTATTGGATGAAAAGACCTCACTGCTCGGTAGTCAATATTCCCTTAGAGAGCTCATTTATTTTGGAAGACCTGGCTTTGCAGGCAGGACCAGTCAACCACTGGGAAAGGATGGAACCCCAGCAGATTATCTCGGCCGTTGCCATGGTGCCGCGCATGTAGAGAAGGAAGAGACTGACAAGGCTGGCAAGCAACATCAGGATGACAGCCGGTTGAGTGACGCGTTGGGGCGTGAGTTCTCCTCCTTGACAGGATTGACGGGACGCCTAAAAGGGCTTCCGTTCACCTCGATCACGGACCGCGATACCTTCCAACATGCGGTCAAAGAGGCGTTCGTCGAAGCGCCGGGCGACACCCGACGGCCGGAAAACGAGGTAACTCTATGGGACTGGTCGCATATCGTCGCAGCACTGTATAAAGCCGCCTTGGCCGGAGCGTTGCTGGGATACCAACCGGAGCCCAATAAGCTGTGCTGGCGACTCCTCAGCATGCGCGTGGACGGTTCAGCCTTTCTAGAACGCGTCTCTGGAATTCCTGACCTGCTCTCGCGTCAAGCTCTGTTGGACGACGCCTTCAAGCGGATTCGTGTTCTGTTAGAAGCGACATATCCACTTGGAACCTGTGTCTATCACGATCAGAATGGCGGCATCTACGTTGTCCCCAACATAGAGCTCTTGTTAGAGCTACCCAACGCTGAAGGGAAGACGCTAAAGGAGTTAATTGACATTGAGTTTGCTAAAGGAACGATCGATTCAAAGAAGAACTCAGCTCTTTCCGGTGAAATATACTGCTGTGTGCAACTTGATAGCAAAGCATGGCAAGCGCAAAGACCGGATCGCTCCTTTGACGTGCCCCCAATCGGCTCCATCCTCCGCACTCAGCCACTTACGTGTGCTGATCCTGAACAGGTCACTCGATGGTGGCAGAAGGGAACTGCGGATGTATGCATAGTCTGTGGTCTGCGGCCACAAGGTCCTGGGCCAAAAGCGAGAAAGCGTAACGTCTGTGATATCTGCGAGCAACGCCGTGCCGATCGCTCCAAAATCTGGGCAAAGGGCGTAGGGGTGAATGGCCATTTGCCTCTACCCACCACCATTTGGACCGACGAGGTGGTCGACAACAAGGGACGGCTCGCTCTCATCGTCGGCCAATTTGATCTGACCCACTGGCTCGACGGCTCTTTTATCCACACACTGGCTGTGATAGACCCAGACCCAGCCGACGCAAGCGACAAGACCGCTGACGCAGTTGCCAAGAACCCCTCCTTCGCCCGTATCCGCCGGGTGTGGGAGACCACCCATGCGTTTTGGCAACCTGCCTTGAGGGAACCAGGAGCAGATGGCCAGCCAGTGCTTCAACCGGTCGGCCGGCGTCTAGAGATCGTCCCGAAAGATCGTGATCGGCTTAATCTGGGTCTTTTCCATACCTACGAGTTGGTCCTCGGCCAAGCCCGACTCAGCATCGTCTGGGACTCGGACAACCACCGCTTCATCACCTGTGACAACCTCAAGTACCTGGCCAAGCCGGAGCAGTTGGGCAGAGATGTAGAGGAATGGCTGAAAGAACACCAATGTCAAGGCCGACTAC
>CAJXGD010000013.1 GCA_913053845.1 uncultured bacterium
TTAAACTCTCGGGTGAACCTCCGTCGCTTGACTGCCACTCCTTGACCTCCTTCACTGAGATTGAAGCTTAACTCATTGTCTCAGTCAAGGGGTGCAGTCCAGTCTTGATACTTCGTTTTGCCGCTCCTTCGAATTTCACGTGACGAACCTAGAAGCAGAGTTTACACGTTCCGCAGAAGCATACTGTGGCGTAATCACGGGCTTCGCAGAGTCCGAGGCAAAGATGTGGGAGCTTTGGGAGCACGATGAGGGTTTGAGAAAAGTACTCGGATCGGCAGCGGAGGTCGAGGCACAAGTAGCTCTTGCATGTGTGTTGGAAGGTCCAGAGGCTTTTTACATAAAACATTTCGAGATGATTTCTTACGCGTCTCAACGTATGGGGTTCTCAGAGCGCGCTTTATTTGAAGGGTCGGCTCAACTTGGCCTTCCGAACCTTAGTTTTCCGAAACCGTACGTACGACAGTATTTGAGCAGGAGATTTGGGATCAGGTGTTCATCTTAACTCGTTCTGACGCTGAGTGCTTTCAATTCAGCAGCTTGTCTGTGACGGCTGCTTTGACACCTACCCTCGCGCTGCAGCGGACGCGGTACCCGCGCGGCTGAGCTTGGGCGTTAGATACAACGGAAGGTGGTTATCGTGATGACGAAGAAGTGGCAATCGTATGAGGAACTTGCCGCATACCTACTCAACCGATTTGCCAAGGAATTCGGCTTAAAGCGTGTCGAAGGGAAACAGAAGGTTCCTGGACGACGTAGCGGAACCGACTGGGAGATTGACGCGAAGGGAGTTCGAGAGAACAACGAGGGATTTGTGATAGTCGAATGCCGACGCTATACAACATTAAAGCAGAACCAGGAGAAATTGGGTAGCCTGGCGTATCGGATGATTGATACAGGTGCGAATGGCGGCATCATGGTCAGTCCGCTGGGCATTCAGGAGGGTGCAGCTAAGATTGCAGCATCGGAAAACATCTGTAACGTCCAACTGGATGCAGATAGTACTCCTCAGAAGTTCGCTATGCAATTTCTTAACAAGATCATGGCTGGTGTCTCTGAGACCATCCGCCTGTCTGACAGCCTGTCGTGTGAACTCATTTGCACGTGTAAACAATGCGGTGAAAGATTCACTGTGAAGGGAAACGGAGCACTGTGCCCCGTCTGTGCTGAACAAATCAGGTCAGAGGGTAGTGCCTAACCAGGCGCTGCACCGGACCGCGCTATAGCGCGCGCTAAATCGAGTCCGGTTTGGCATTTGTAAGTTGGTTCTTTGTTAGATTACACTGTGCAAGAGCCGCGTGGCGGCTGAGCTCATGGGGCAAACGTCGGCAAAGTAGTCCCGCGTGGAGGCGAGTTAAGTGGAGTATAACGCAGAGCTGGGTCTCGAACTGCTCCGCCTAGGTACTGGCCTTCCGAGCGCGCGGTTTCGCGAAGGTCAGGAGAATGCCATCCGCTACATCGTGGAGGGGCGCGGCCGGTTGCTCGTGGTTCAAAAGACCGGATGGGGTAAGAGCTTCGTCTACTTCATCGCGACGAAGTTGCTGCGTGAGGCGGGGATGGGTCCGGCTTTGCTCATCTCCCCGTTGCTTGCTCTCATGCGCAATCAGATCGCGGCAGCACAGCGGATGGGAGTGCGTGCTGTCACCATCAACTCCGATAACAGGGAGGTTTGGGAGAGCGTCGAGGACCGGCTCTGCCGGGATGAGGTGGACGTGCTTCTCATTTCACCGGAGCGGCTTGCCAACGAACGTTTTCGGGTTGAGCTCCTCGCGAGCATCGCCGAACGCATTGCGCTCCTGGTGATCGACGAGGCCCACTGCATCTCCGATTGGGGTCATGACTTCCGTCCCCACTACCGGCTGATCGAACGGATCTCTCGGATGTTGCCTGCCAATCTCCGGCTGCTCGCCACAACCGCGACTGCCAATAATCGGGTGATGGACGACCTGCAGACGGTGCTCGGTCCTGATCTCAAGGTACTGCGGGGAGATCTGCACCGACCGTCGCTCAGGCTCCAGACGATGCGGCTGCCGAGCCAGGCGGAGCGCTTGGCTTGGCTGGCTGAGCAGGTGCCGCTGCTCCCGGGTCATGGGATCATCTATGTGCTGACGGTCCGCGATGCAGTACAGGTGGCCGATTGGCTCAAGTCACGGGGGCTGGAGGTGGAGTCCTACACCGGCCAGACGGGAGATCGCCGAGAGGTGCTCGAGCAGGCGCTGCTTGAGAATCGCCTCAAGGCGCTCGTCGCGACAACGGCCCTCGGCATGGGCTTCGACAAGCCGGACCTCAGCTTCGTGATTCACTACCAGACACCGGGCTCGGTGGTGGCCTACTACCAGCAGGTGGGGCGAGCGGGGCGAGCGTTGGACGCTGCCTACGGAGTGCTGCTCAGCGGCGAGGAAGAGACCGATATCACGGACTATTTCATCGAGAGTGCCTTCCCAACGAAGGATGAGGTCCGGCAGGTGATTGCCGCCCTGGAGAGCGTAGCCCGAGGTCTCTCTATCCCGGAGCTCCTTGCTGCGGTCAATCTTAGCAAGGGACACATCGAGAAAACGATCGCGTTGCTTTCGCTCGAGTCGCCCGCCCCGGTTGTGAAACAAGGGTCGAAGTGGCAGTTGACCGCGGCGAGCCTGAGCGACGAGTTCTGGGAGCGAGCAAGACGCCTCACCGAGCTCCGGCACGGGGAGCAGCAGCAGATGCAGGAATACGTTAATCTCGATTCGGGGCACATGGAGTTCCTCGTCCATGCACTGGATGGAGATCCTGCGACGGTACAGCATCCTGACTTGCCGCCACTTCCCACCACCACGGACGCGGCGGTTGTGCAGGAGGCGGTAAGATTTCTACGCCGCACCAGCCTACCCATCGAGCCGCGCAGGCAGTGGCCCATGGGCGGTATGCCGCAGTACGCGATCAGGGGGCGCATTCCAGTGGAGCTCCGGGCGGAGCCCGGCAAAGCCCTCTGCGTCTGGGGCGACGCCGGGTTGGGTGATCTCGTTCGACGCGGCAAGTATCACGATGGCCGTTTCGCGAAGGGGCTGGTCGAGGCCTGCGTTGCGTTGGTGCAGGAGTGGGATCCGCAACCGGCACCGGTCTGGGTAACCGCTATCCCGTCGCGGCGGCACCCAGCGCTAGTTCCGGAATTCGCCCAGCGACTGGCAGCGCGCCTTGGGTTGCCGTTCCATCCTGCGCTTGAAAGGACGGATGACCGTCCTGAGCAGAAGGCGATGGCTAACAGAACTCAGCAGGCGCGGAACGTCGACGGATCGTTTGCCGTTGGCATGCAACCGTTTCCCCCAGGGGCAGTGTTGCTCGTGGATGACATGGTCGATTCGCGCTGGACGTTGACCGTTGGCGCCTGGCTGCTGCGCTCTCACGGCTGCGGAGAAGTGTGGCCTCTCGCAGTTGCCTTCGCAGGTTACGGCAGATGAGGAACGAGCTCTCCCCCAATACACAAGCGATCCTGCTGCTGACGGCACCGTTGATTGTGGGGCGTGGCAAGGCTTCAGTGGCCCCGCTGAGCGCGGGTGAATACAAGCGCCTTGCACGTCGGCTCGTAGATATCCGGCGTGAGCCCGCCGATCTGCTGGGTCTGGGGGCCGATGAAGTCCTGAAGGAATGCCGACTCGACCTCGATGGCACGCGGGTCGAGCGTCTACTCGGGCGTGGATTCCTGCTCAGCCAGGCAGTGGAACACTGGCAGGCCAGGAAGATCTGGCTGGTCAGCCGTGCGGATGCTGAGTACCCACAGCGGATCAAGCAGCGTCTCGGTGAAAACGCCCCGCCGGTGTTCTACGGCTGCGGGGATGCTGCGATCCTGGATACGGGAGGACTCGCGGTCGTCGGGTCCCGGCATGTGGATGATGAGCTGATCGAGTACACCGAACGCGTCGGTCAACTTGCCGCTGCTGCGCGGCGTACGATCGTGTCCGGCGGCGCCCGAGGGATCGACCAGGCGGCGATGCGCGGTGCGCTGGAAGCTGGTGGGAAGACGGCGGGGGTCCTGGCCAACGGGCTCGAGCGGGAGGCTATGGCCCGCGAGCACCGAGAAGCGCTGATGGACGGAGGACTGATCTTGATCTCCCCCTACGACCCCGCGGCGCGGTTCCATGTGGGGCACGCGATGCAACGCAACAAATTGATCTACGCGCTGGCGGATGCGGCTCTGGTCGTCAACTCCGACTGCGGAAAAGGGGGCACCTGGGCTGGTGCCGTCGAGCAATTGAAGCAGCGGGGCTTCGTGCCGATCTACACGCGTTCCAACGGAGAGATCGGAAAGGGTTTGGAGGCACTTCGCCGTAAGGGTGCACGAGCATGGCCGAACCCTGAGACACCAGAGGAGTTCGAGCGAGTGCTGGGCGCACCGACGCCCTCGCAAGCGGACGCCTCACCACAGCTAAGTCTCTTCTCGCGCACGGAGCCGATGGCATGACACCAATGAAGCAGCCATTTCGCGGGTTAAAACCTTATCTTTACGGCTGTTGGCCGATCACGTATTGCAACCAGGCAGGGCAATCGCTACAATACGCGAATGCCTAAGGGGTTTCTATGATCATTCACGGGACTACGATTTTGGCCCTTCGCTCCGAAGAGGAGCGCCAGGTGGTCATCGCCGCCGATGGCCAGGCGACGGCCAACAACCTGATCATCAAGTCCAGGGTGCGTAAGACCCGCAAGCTCTATCACGATCAGGTCTTGGTCGGCTTCGCCGGCTCCACCGCCGATGCCCTGACACTGTTCGATCGCTTCGAGGGCAAGCTGCAGGAGTACGGCGGTAATCTCAAGCGCGCCGCGGTGGAACTGACCAAGGATTGGCGCACCGATCGCGTCCTGCGCCGCCTGGAGGCGCTGTTGGCCGCCGCCGGACGGGAAGGGCTGTTGCTCATCTCCGGCTCCGGCGACGTGCTCGAACCGGACGATGGGATGCTAGGCCTGGGCTCCGGCGGAGCATACGCCCTGGCCGCCGCGCGAGCGCTGCGCCAAGAGACCGAGCTGACCATCGGCCAGATCGCCCCCAAGGCCCTGCTGATCGCCGCGGCGATAGATGTCTATACCAATGAGCATATCGAAGTGGAGACGTTATCCTGGTGAGAGCATAGCGGCGACGCCTGCGTCGCCCCGACCTGAAAGATGGGAGAATTCAAGATGAATGAGATCAGCCAGAGCTTTCCTGTAGTGGTAGCCCGGCCAGAGCGGCCCCTGCGGCCGGATGAGTTGAGCCCCCAGGCGATCGTGGCCGAGCTGGACAAATACATCGTCGGCCAGGCCGAGGCCAAGCGGGCGGTGGCCATCGCCCTGCGCAATCGAGTCCGGCGCCAGCGGGTGCCCTCCCCCATGCGCGAGGAGATCCAGCCCAAGAATATCCTGATGATCGGACCGACCGGCGTAGGCAAGACGGAGACCGCCAGGCGGCTGGCCAGCCTGACCGCCTCCCCTTTCATCAAGATCGAGGCCACCAAGTTCACCGAAGTGGGCTATGTGGGACGGGATGTCGACTCGATGATCCGCGATCTGGTAGAGGTCAGCGTGGGCCTGGTCCATCAGGAGGAGGTGCTCCGCGTGGAGGCTCCCGCCCACCAGTTGGCCGAGGATCGGCTGCTCGAAGCGCTGATTCCCGCCCCGACCTCTCAGCCCGATGAGGAACGCGACTCGCTCCAAGCCACCCGCGAAAAGTTCCGTCAGAAGCTGCGCGCCGGTGAGCTGGAGGAACGCAGCGTGGAGCTGCGCATCTCTGAATCACCTCTCTCGCAGGTCAATGTCTTCTCTTCCGAAGGCATGGAGCAAATGGGGATTGACCTGGGCATGTTGGCCGACTTCATGCCCCAGCGCACGGTGACCAAACGGCTGAGCGTGCGCGCGGCCCGCCAACTGCTTTTCAAGCAGGAGGCGGAAAAACTGATCAATCAAGAGGAGATCCGCAGCCGAGGATTGCGGCGCGCCGAGGAGATGGGCATTATTTTCCTCGATGAGATTGACAAGATCGGCGCCGGCGGACGGGCCGAGCACGGCGGACCGGGTGTCTCCCGTCAAGGGGTGCAGCGCGACCTGCTACCGCTGCTGGAGGGAGCGACGGTGCGCACCCGCTACGGCAATGTCAGCACCGAGAATATCCTCTTCATCGCCGCCGGGGCCTTCAACATGTCCAAGCCTTCGGACCTGATTCCCGAGCTGCAAGGGCGCTTGCCCATCCGGGTCGAGCTGCACTCCTTGGGTGAGGCCGACTTCCGCCGCATCCTCACCGAGCCGAAAGATGCGCTGGTCAAGCAGTATCAAGCCCTGTTGGCCGTCGAGAATTTGCAACTGGATTTCAGCAAGCAGGCCTTGAATGAGATCGCCCATATCGCCTATCAGCTCAACCAGTCCATGGAGGACATCGGGGCGCGACGGCTACAAACGGTGATGGAGCGCCTGATGGAGGACCTGCTCTTCGAGACCACCGAGCTGCCCCGACACCAGCGCTTTGAGATCGATGCCGATTATGTGCAGACCAAGCTAGCCCAGATCGCCGAGGATCTCGATTTGAGCCGCTATATCTTGTGAAGTCGGTCTAGCTAATCACCGAGGCCCAACAACTTTTCCAGCCGCGGGCGGTCGAAGCCGATGACGATCTTGCCGCCAATATCAATGACCGGCACGCTCATCTGGCCGCTTTTAGTGACCATCTCTTGGGCTTTCTGCTGGTCTTGACTTACGTCATGCTCGGTATAGTTAACGTTATGCTCCCTGAAGAACTGCTTGGTCGCCGCACACCAGGAGCAACTGGGGGTAGTATAGATTTCGACTTCGGGCATAATGCACCTCCGTAGTGCTTTAAGATAGAGTCAAATAGCTATGCAGTAATTGCGCTAGTTCAGCATCTTGCTGGTCCCCGGCGCGCACCCCGGCCAGGCATTCGCGGGTATAACCCTAGAAGATATGGTAACCAGATTATAAATGCCAGTTCACTACTTGTCAAATCCGGGCAAAAACGCCGATGGCATCGCCCTTTGCTTCCTGTTCTTGACAGCCGACCGACCCGCTGTTATACTGCTCGGTGTATCGGAACCGATATATCGGCTCCGAATAGTCTAACCACCAGGGAGGCAGCATGTTTTTAAGGCGCTGGACGGGCAAAGTGATCGATCATCCTTGGCTCACGCTGGGGGGTATTCTGATCCTGACAATCTTCTTCATCTACTTCATCCCCCAAGTCAGGTCAGAGACCGATTTTGAGAAGCTCCTGCCGGCTAATGATCCGGCCACTCAGGCGCTGCATCGCGCCGAGAAGACCTTCGGCTCTCAGGATTTCTTCATGGTGATGATCGAGGCACCTGATACGATCTTCAAGGTTCCCACGATCGCCAAGATCCACCAGATGGAAGAGCAGTTCAAGGCCTTGCCCGGCGTGGACAAGGTGATAGGGCCCACCACCGCCGACGTCATCTCAGCGACCGCAAAGACGCTCACCATCGAGCCGGCGGCCCAGATCTTGCCCCAGACGCCCCAGGCTCTGGAGGCCTATCGCCAAAAGGTGATGGGCGATCGCGATCTGCGGGGCTATATCTTCGCCCCGGACGGCAAGGCCGCCGGCATCCTGCTCAAGGTCAACCCCTATCTCAGTGACACCAACACCTTGGTCGCGCAAGTGAACCGGATCGTCCGCAGCTACCGAGCGCAGATGCCGGGACTGAAGCTTTACGTGGGCGGCATGCCCCAGATTCGTGCCTCAATCGTTAAGAGCATGCAGGGGGATCTACAGCTACTCATTCCGCTGGTCATCCTGGTGATGGAGATAGTAGTCTTCTTGGCCTTCCGCACCCTTCGGGGGGTCAGCCTGCCCTTCCTGCTGATGATCTTGGGCACGATATGGACCGTGGGGACGATGGGACTGGTGGGCTCACCGGTGACGCCCTTTTCCTTCTTCATGCCGGTGATGCTCATCATGGTGAGCAAGGCTTACGGAATATATACCGTCAATCGCTACTATGAGGAGGTGATGCATCACGGTCGTCTCTCGAAGAAGGAGATCGTTTTGAACACGATGGCGGGGATGGGCCGGCCACTTTCCATGGATGCCCTAGCCGAGGCCACGGGTTTTCTCTCACTGTTGGCAGCCACCTTTTGGCCTCAGCAGACCTTTGGCCTCTTCATCGCTGTGGGGATCGCTTACACCTTCCTGCTCAACTTCACGCTCCTGCCAGCTCTCTTGGCCCTGCTGCCGCTCTCGCGGAGGAAGGGGCATGACTATGAGCACGGTTGGCTGGCCAATGGGCTGGCCGGCTTCGGTAACCTCATAGGGCGGCGCCGAGGATGGGTGCTGGGCCTCTCGGGAGCCATCTTGATCGTCTTCGCGGTGGCCATCCCCAGCCTGCGGGTCGAAACGACGCCCGAGGAGTTCCTGGGTAAGGAGAATCCGGCGATGATCGCCAGCAACGCGCTGGAACGCCATTTCGGGGGCTCCGAGCAACTGGCGCTCGAGATTGACACCGGTAAGCCCAACGGCCTACAAGATCCGGTGCTCTTGAAGAAGATGGTCGCCCTGCAGGAGTACCTCAAAGCGCAACCGGAATATGGAGGCAGCGTCTCCTCGGTGGCCAACCTGGTCCGCAACATGAACCAGAAGTTCCACGCCGACAATCCCAAGTACTACGTCATCCCCAACAACCCTAACCTGGCCGCGCAGCTACTGGTTCTCTTCACTTTCAGCGGTGGAGATCTGGGGCAGATGGCCAACGCCAACTTCTCCAAGGGTGAGGTGCTTATGCGCACCAAAATGCTCGGCACCACCCAGATCTCGGGTCTGCTGCGCCGGGTTAACGGCTATATCGCCCAGCACTTCCCGCCTACGATGAAGGTCGAGGCGGTGGGCAGTATGCGCGCCTTCGCCTCGATGGCCGCTGGAACGCTGCCCGATACGGGGCGTACGATCCTGATCGCCTTGATCGCCGCTTTCTTGATCGTGGCCCTGCTGCTGCGCTCAATCGTCGCCGCGCTGGTGGCCATCTCACCGATGGTCGTGACCATCGTGATGAACCTGGGCACGATGGGTTATCTGGGTCTGCCGCTCGATCTGTCTTCCTTGATGATCGGCTCCATCGCCGTGGGGGTAGGCATAGACTATACCATCAACTTCATCGTGCGCTGGCGCGCCGAGGTCACTCGGGGCCACAGCTTGTCACGGGCCCATGAGATCACCATGCGCACCATGGGGCGTGGCATTCTCTTCAACGCGCTCACTCTGACCTTGGGCTTCGCCGTCTTCTATCTCTCCAATTTTCAGGGACTGCGCAACTTCGGCCTGCTGATCAACCTGACGATGATCTGGTCCTTCTTGGGCTCTTTCACGCTCATTCCGGCCCTGCTGCTGACGCTGAAACCACGTTTCTTGACCACGGGCCGGGACGTATCGCCCTACGCCCCCGCGCCGGCGACATCGAAACCTCAATCGACCGAGGAGGTCAATCTACCATGACACACCTTAGCAGAATCGTCCTGACCGGCTGTGCGCTGGCCGCGCTAGCACTGCTCTTCTCGCTCGCACCGGCTTACTCGCAAGCTACCCCTCTGACCGGACAGCAGATCTTGCAAAAGGTCGACGCCCGCGGGGGCATCGGGGGCATCGGCAGCACCATCTCCCTCTCCACCTTTGATGTCGTGGACAAGACTGGAACGGAGCAGCAGAAGAACTTCATCTTCTTCGGTAAGAACTCTGCCGACCCTAAGGTTCCCAATCGGGTGCTGATCTACTTCCTGGAACCACCTAAGACGACCTGCGGGACGATCTTTCTCAGCATTGACCATAAAATCGTCGGCAAGCAGGCCGATCTCTTCCTCTTCCTGCCGGCTCTGGGTCAGACCAAACAACTGGTCACCACCAATGAGCGCAAGGGCAGCTTTGCCGGCTCGAACCTGCAGTTCGATCAGATCGGGCGCAGCGAGCTGCATAGTGACTTCAACGCCAAACTGATCGGTGAAGCGACGGTCCAAGGAGTGACGATCAACGGCAAGAAACAGGATCGCCAAGCTTACGTCCTGCAGCTGACCGTGAACAAGGAGAACGACCCCAACGAGAGCTTCCCTCAGCGTAAGCTCTGGGTGGATCAGCAAGAGTTCATCATGCTCAAGTCGGAAGATACTAACACAATTGGCAAGCTGCAGAACAAGACCTCGCTGGACGATCTGGTCAGCTTCAGAGGTCGCTTGGAGCCCAATCTGATCAAAGTCGTCAACGTGCTGGATAACAGCTCCACGACGGTGACCATCAGCGACCGCCAGGATGCCGACAAGCTGCTGGGCGGGCTGCCCGATAGCCTTTTCGCTCCGGATAGCCTGCCCCAATTCGATCCCACCCAGTTCAACGACAAGTTGACAACTAAGGTGCCCGATCCGACCTGTCCGTAACCATGCAACGCGGCTTTTTGAAGTATTATCTCCTCAAGTTGCTCAGCGAGCGGGAGCACTCCGGCTATGGCCTGATGAAGGCCATCGAGGCGGAGACCGGCTTCTGGAAACCATCGGCCGGCTCGATCTACCCCCTGATCGGGGCCCTGCAGGAGCAGGGGCTGATCGAGCTGGCCCCCTCCGCTGAGCATGACGACAAAGAGAAGAAGAGCTACCGGCTGACGGCGGCCGGTCGGCAGGCCATTGAGGAGGCCCGGCAGGCCAAGGCGGAGATCTTCGCCAGCCTCAAGCGGGCCCTGGAAGTCTTCGCCCGCATCTTCGGCGACGAGGAGGCGGCCGAGCTGGCCCGGCAGATGGAAAGCTGGTTCAAGGAGGGCATACCACCCAATTGGGGGGAGATTCCCCGCAGCGTCCGGCCCAGGTTGCAGCTCTTGCGCCAGACGCTACTGGGTTTGCCTTATGAAGAACTTTCCACGCAGCAGCTCGATCAGGTGATCAGGATCATCGATGAGAGCACCCGACAGTTAGGACGGCTGTTGCAGGACACCAGCGATGCGGGCTAGCCTGGGCGCCCGCCGGCAGGCCCACGCGACCAGCAACCGGATCACCGGCAATCGGCGCTGGTGGGCGCTGGGCGCGGTCTTGCTGACCATGTTCTTCTCCTCCTTGGATCAGACGGTGGTCTCAACGGCAATGCCGGTGATCATCGGAGACCTGCAGGGCTTCTCGCTCTATGCCTGGGTCTTCACCGCCTATATGATCACCTCGGCGGTGACCGTGCCGATCTACGGCAAACTCTCCGATGTCTACGGTCGCAAGCCCTTCTATATCTTCGGCCTGGTCGTCTTCATGATCGGCTCGGCGCTGAGCGGGCAGGCTCACGACATGCTGGGGCTGATACTCTTCCGGGCGCTACAGGGGGTGGGGGCCGGGGCGATGCTCACCATGCCTCGGGCCAGCATAGGTGACATCTTCAACCCGCGCGAACGCGGCCGCTGGATGGGGGTGCTCTCCTCAGTCTTCGCTGTGGCCATGATCGTGGGTCCCCTCTTGGGTGGTTGGATCACCGACTCCATCGGCTGGCGCTGGGTCTTCTATATCAACCTGCCGGTGGCGCTGGTAGCCCTGATCGCAGTGAGTTATGCCTTGCCTTCCGTGCGGACCGAGGGGCGCTTGAAGCTCGATTGGCTGGGGAGTCTACTACTGGCGCTGGGCCTGGTCCCCGCGCTGCTGGCCTTCAGTTGGGCCGGGAGCCGCTATCCCTGGAGCTCAGCGCCCATATTGGGATTATTTGGCCTCTCTGTCGCCTTGATGAGCCTTTTCTGGGCGGTCGAGCGGCACGCCGCGGAGCCGGTGCTCGCTCCGGAGCTTTTGGGAAACCGGATATTCACCTCGACGGCCATGATAGGCTTCTTGATCTCGCTGGGCATGTTCGGCAGCCTCATCTACCTGCCGGTCTTCATCCAAGGGGCGCTGGGAGAGTCGGCGCTGCGCTCCGGCCAGGTGATGATGCCCATGATGCTCAGTTTCATCGTGGGCAGCGTGGTGGGTGGGCAACTGATCAGTCGCACCGGCCGCTACCGGCTTCAAGCCATCGTGGGGACGCTGCTCATGGCCCTGGGGACCTGGTTGCTCACCCGGATGGGGACCGAGACGCCTCTGCTGACGGTCATTCGCAACATGATAGTGATCGGCCTGGGGATCGGTGCGGTGCTGCCGCTGCTCAACGTTGTGGTTCAGAACGCCTTCCCCTACAAGATTATGGGCATGGTCAACGCCACCCAGCAGTTCGTCCGCTCGCTGGGGGGCATCATCGCTGCGCCCATCTTGGGCACGGTGCTGGCCAATACCTTTGCCACCCAGCTCGCCGAGCGGATGCCCAGCGGGCTAAAACAGGCCATCGGGCAGCTACCGCCGGCCCAACAGGGCCAGCTCTTCGACCCTCAGGGGCTGACCAATGCCGGTGCTCAGCAGGCTATCCGTCAGATGTTTGCCGGCTTTGGCCGGCAGGGCCCCGGCCTGTATCATCAGTTCATCGAGCTGGTGCGGCAGGCGCTCGCTGCCGGCACGGCGCATCTCTTCACGGTGGCGCTGGTCTTCGCGGGGCTGGCCTTTCTGGCGGCCTTCTTCCTGCGAGAGCTCCCGCTGCAACACGATGAGTTCTTTGAGCAGAGGGCTCAAGCCGAGCGTGACACCGGTTTGAGATATGACAAGAATTAAATCGAGGAGGCGAGCAAGATGAAGATGCGTTTCTTGGGTAGTACCGGCCTCAAGGTCTCCGCGCTCTGCTTGGGAACGATGACCTTTGGCGGGCGGGGCTACTGGCAGGCAATCGGTGGCCTGGAGCAACCGGAAGCGGACAAGTTAGTCGGGATGGCTTTGGACGGCGGGATCAACTTCTTCGACACCGCCGATGTTTATTCCGAGGGTCGCTCGGAGGAGCTATTGGGCCAAGCGCTGGGCGCCAGGCGTCCGCAGGTCATCCTGGCCACCAAGGTGCGCGGCCGGATGGGAGAAGGGCCCAATGACGTAGGGCTCTCCCGCCATCATATTATCGAGGCCTGTGAGGCCAGCTTGCAGCGTTTGGGCACCGATTATATCGACCTCTATCAGGTGCACAGCTTCGATCCGCACACCCCGCTGGAGGAGAGCCTACGCGCGCTCGATGATCTGGTGCGCCAGGGCAAGGTGCGCTATATTGGCGCCTCGAACTTCGCCGGCTGGCAGTTGATGAAAGCATTGGCTATCTCGGAAAAACAAGGCTTGGAGCAGTTTGTGACCCTGCAAGCCTACTACTCGCTGGTAGGTCGGGATTTGGAGCACGAGCTAGTGCCGCTCTGCCTCGATCAAGGGCTGGGCATCCTAGTTTGGAGCCCGCTGGCCGGAGGGTTTCTCACCGGAAAATACCGCCGCGGGCAGTCCCGGCCGGAGGGGGCCCGGCGCAGCGACCCCGAAAAGCAGTTCCTGCAATTTGATGAGGAGCGAGGGTTTACCATCGTCGAAGCGCTGGACCAGATCGCCCGGAAACACCAGGCGACCGTGGCCCAGGCGGCGCTGAGCTATCTGCTGGCTAAGCCGGGGATCACCTCGGTGATCGTCGGGGCGAGAAGGCCGGAGCAGCTCGCCGATACGCTGCAGACGACCGAGTGGGAGATGAGCCCGGAAGAGATCGCCAGTTTGGATGAGCTCAGCCAGCCGCCGCAGCTTTATCCGTACTGGATGCTGGCCCTGGGCGCACAGAACCGCTGAGCGAGGAGGCCCAAGCGTGCAAGAAACCCGACAAGTTGCCGGAAATAACCCGCAGCAGCGAGAGTACAATTACGCCCACTTCAGCTTGCAGCAGTACAAGCCGGAGCGACCTTCAGGTCCCCAAGTGGGCCAACCGGCCCCCGATTTCGCTGCGCAGACGCTCTCCGGCGAGAGGGTGCATCTGGCGGATTTTAAGGGGCAGATAGTGGTCCTTGAGACGGGCAGCATGACCTGTCCGGTCTATGTGGGCAAGATCACCCGTATGCAGCAACTGGTCAGCCGTCATCCGGAGGCGCGTTTTCTGGTCCTCTACGTGCGCGAAGCCCATCCTGGCGGACGCATCCCGCAGCATACTTCTCTGAAGCAGAAGCGGCGCTGCGCCGAGCGCCTGGTGAGCGAAGAGGGGGAAAAGCGGCTGATCCTAGTGGACGAGCTGGACGGCCAAGCCCATCAGGCCTACGGTCTGCTGCCGGATATGGCCTATGTGATCAACGCAGCGGGGCTGATTGCCTATCGGGCTAGCTGGAACGATCCGGACGAGCTCGATGGGGTATTGGAGCAACTGAAGTCCAAGCGGTCCTTGACGGTCGGCGAATCGCGCAAGTTCGTCCCCAGCCCTCAGGCGCTGCTGCGCACGCTGCGGCGAGCCGGTTGGCGGGCGGTGCTCGATTTTTTCGTGGCCATGCCCAAAATGGTCTGGCTGCACTTCGTCAAGGGGCAATGAGCAAGATGATGGTAGCAACGATTTTTCGGCTCCCATGAAACTAGGCATCTGCATCTCGCTGCAAGGCGGCTGGCTCAAGGACTTAAACGAACCGGTGAGCTTCGACTCCGTCCGAAAGATCGCCCTCTTTGCCGAAGCAGCCGGCTTCGATTCCCTGTGGCTGCCCGATCATCTGCTCAACCCCATTCATGGTGAGCGGGCACCCTGCCTAGAGGGCTGGACGGTGGCCGCGGCGCTGGCTCCGCTGACTAAGCGCATCAAGCTGACCCATACGACGCTTTCGGCTGCCTTTCGCTACCCTGCGGTGCTGGCCAAGCAGGCGGCGACGCTGCAAGAGATCAGCGACGGGCGCTTCTGGCTCAGCCTGGGGGCCGGCTTCTTCGAGCCGGAATTTCGCGCCTACGGCCTCCCCTGGGCCGAGCACGACGCCCGCATAGCCCGGGCCCGCGAGGTCCTCCAGATCATAAAAGCGCTCTTTGTGGAGGAGACGGTGGACTTCCAAGGGGAATATTATCGGCTAGAACAAGGCATTCTGGAGCCCAAGCCCCGGCCCAGGCCGCTGATCTGGTATGGGGGCGACTCGGAGCCCTCGCGGGAGCTGGCCCTAGATCATGCCGATGGCTGGCTAGCCGGTGGGGCAGGTCCAGTAGAAGTACGGGCGAAGCTACAAGCGATGAAGGAGCAGCTTGCACGTCGAGGGCCTAGGCGACTGTTATATGGCCTGCTCACCGGTTTGGTGATCGTGCGAGCGAGCGATGCTCAGGCCCAGGCAGCCGCCCGCCGGCTGGTGGGGGAAGTTGGGCTGGAAGGGGCGCTCCGGACCGGTCTGGTGGGATCACCGGAGACGGTGGCGGGACAGATTGAACAATACGCTCAGTCGGGGGTGGACCAGTTGATCTTGCGCTTCAGTCCCGGCTTAGCCGAGTTGGAGCGCTTCGCCGAGGGGGTAATGCCCTTGAGGCTCTCACAGGGTTCGTCAATTACGCATCTTGCGTAACGCACGATGCGTAATCTCCCATCCTGTTATGTCAAGTTGTCCGTTGCACCCAGATTCTAAAGAAGCGATCTGCCATCAGGTAAGAGCCATCATCCCGGTCGATCACGTCTCGCGAGAGTAGAGCTTCCGCTGCCCGTTGGGCGTTGGAGGCGGCCCCCAGACGGTAGGTCTGGATGAATGCGGCCGAGAACGGTTTTGCTCCGGGAGGTTCATGGGCCAGCCCCTCGAGAAAGCGTCGCTGGTTCTGCGACAAGGATTCCCACAGGGTGGCGTAAGCATAGCTCTCCCGCTCCAAGAGCAACTGGACCGCTTCTTCGACGAGATCATCGCTGATCCTCGCGCCCGGCTCGCACAGCTCCCAGAGAGCATGACAGAGGTGCTGGGTGTAGAAGGGATGCCCTTGGGTCAATTCGTAGATCGAATGGACCTGCTCGGCGGAGATCTGCTTGTCCGCCCGCTCGAAGCGCTCTTGGATGAAGGGTAGCCAATGCTTTTCGGCGATAGGTTCCAAGGGATAATGTCCGCCGGCGCGATAGAGGGGGCGGGATTCGTCGAGCACCATCTGTTGGATTAGGTGTTTGCGGCTGCCAAGCAGGATATAAGCGGTGCCTTCATGGGTCTGGATTATGCTGCGCAGTTTGCGCTCCACCAGATCGCTGCCGTACTCCAAAACCTGCTGGAACTCGTCGAAGACGACCACAACTTGCTTGCGTCCGTGTTGGGAGAGCTTGGTCGGAGCCTCCAAGACTTCCTCCAGTTCCTGTCCGGTCTCTTTGGTTGCGCGTAACCGGAAGCTGACCTGGGGTTTGCCCGACTCATCGAGGGTAACGCTGGGCGCCAGCCTCCCGAAGAACCGTTTCGCGGTCTCCAGCAGCTTGTCCGCAGTGGTGCTGAGAGCTTCCGAGATGGCTTTCGCTGTAGCGGTGGCAAAGGTCAACTCCCCCTCTGTGGGCCAGAGATCAACGTAGATCTTGTAGAACCGTTCCGCATCGAGCTGCGCTAGAGCGGTCTTCACCAGTGATGTTTTGCCCATCCGGCGCTCGGAGTAGACGAAGAGCTTGTCGCCGTTCTCCATGGCCCGCTTGAGGTCATGGAGCTCCTTCTGACGGTTGCAGAAGGCTGCTCCGGTGACGACGCCGCCGTAGTGAAAAGGGTTCCTCATATTACGCATTATGCGTTACGCGCCATGCGTAATGCAACTTCCCGCCCGGCATCAGCTTACTTCACCACCAGATTGACCAGCCTCCCCGGCACGACGATGACTTTTTTGATTTCTTGCGCATCCAGCTTGGCGCCAAGCTGCGCCCGCGCCCGCCGCTCCAGCTCGCCCCGATCAGCGGAGAGCGCCGCCGGCACGCGCAGCCGGTCCCGAACTTTCCCATTGACCTGGATCACGATCTCTTGCTCTTCGAGCTCCAGCGCTGCCGGGTCGAGTTTGGGCCAGGCGTGCTCCAGCACGCCTTGATCATCCCCGATGGCGCGCCACAGCTCCTCGCCGATGAAGGGACAGATGGGCGAGAGCATCAGGAGCAGGTCTCCAATAGCCCGCGCGAAGAGCGGCCGATTGATCGCCTCGGCGCCGGGCCGCAGATGCTCATAGAGCGCATTGGTCAACTCCATCAGGGCGCTGACCACCGTGTTGAAGTGAAATCCGACGATGTCCTCACTCACCGACTGAATCGTCAGATGCAGCTTGCGCCACAATGCCCGGTCGCTCTCACTAAAGCCGGTCGGCTCCAGCGCCTCCCCTCGCCCGGCGCGGGCCAGATCGGCCCAGTCCTGCGTCAGCGTCCAGACCCGCTTGAGGAAGCGATAGGCCCCTCGCACTCCCTCGGCGCTCCATTCGATGTCCCGCTCCGGCGGCCCCATGAAGAGCGTGTAGAGTCGCTCGGTGTCCGCACCATACTGCTCAATGATCTCTGCCGGCGAGACCACATTCTTCTTCGACTTGCTCATCTTGGCCAGCTCGGTATGCAGGGGTGCGCCACAACGCGAGCAGCGCTCATCCCCAGCGACCTCCTCCGGCTTGAGCCAGCCGTGTTCCGCGCAGCGATAGGCCCGGTGGGTGATCATCCCCTGGGTGAAGAGCCGCTTGAACGGCTCGTCAAAATCGAGAAAACTCATGTCGCGCAGGGCCTTGGTCACGAAGCGCGAGTAGAGCAGGTGCAAGATGGCGTGCTCGATCCCGCCCACGTACTGGTCCACCGGCAGCCAGGCGTTGACCAGCTCCGAATCGAAGATCTTTTCGCTATCGCTCGGCGAGATATAGCGCAGATAATACCAGGATGAGTCCACGAAGGTATCCATCGTGTCGGTGTCCCGCCGCGCCGCGCCGCCGCATTGGGGGCAGTTGGTCTCATAGAACTCCGGAATCTCGGCCAGCCCCTTCTTGCCCAAGAACTCGACCTCCGGCAGGAGCACCGGCAACTGCTCTTCTGGAACGGGCACGATGCCGCACTGCTCACAATGAATCATCGGAATGGGTGTGCCCCAGTAGCGCTGGCGGGAAATCAACCAGTCGCGCAGGCGATAGCTGACCTGCCTTTGTCCGAAACCCTGACGCTCGAAATGCTCGATGAACTTTCTGATCGTCTCCGGACCGGAGGGTTTTCCATTGAACGGCCCGGAGTTGATCATCACGCCCTTATTTAAGAAAGCCTCGCTGATCGTCTGGCCATCCGGCACCCCATTTCCCGGCGCTATGACCGGGATGACCGGCAACTGGTGTTTCCTGGCGAACTCGAGGTCTCGTTGATCATGAGCCGGCACGGCCATGATCGCCCCGGTGCCATAGCCCATCAGCACATAGTCGGCTATCCAGATGGGAATCTTTTCGCTGCTGGCCGGATTGATGGCGTAGGAGCCGGTGAAGCAACCCGTCTTGGCCCGATCGGCCCGCTGGCGCTTGATCTCGCTCTCGACCAGAGAGCTGGCAATATAAGCCCGCACCACCTCTTGATGCTCCGGTGTAGTGAGCTGCTCCACCAAGGGGTGCTCCGGGGCCAGGACCATGAAGGTCGCCCCATAGATCGTGTCCGGGCGGGTCGAAAAGACTTTAAGTTCTTCGGAGCGGCCCTCGAGGGGAAAGCGAATCAGCGCCCCCTCGCTGCGCCCGATCCAGTTGCGCTGCATGGTGCGCACCCGCTCCGGCCAGTGCTCCAGTTGATCGAGATCGTCCAGCAGCTCCTGGGCATACTTGGTGATGCGAAAGAACCATTGGGTCAGCTCGTGCTTCTGGGCTTCGGCGCTGCAGCGCTCGCAGTGGCCCTCGACGACCTGCTCGTTGGCCAGGACGGTGTCACAGCCGGGGCACCAGTTGACCAGGGCATCTTTGCGATAGGCCAAATCATTTTTATATAATTGCAGGAACAGCCATTGATTCCACTTATAATATCCGGGGTCGCAGGTGGCCAGCTCGCGCTCCCAGTCGAACTCCACGCCCCACTGCCGGAACTGTCGCCTGAAGGTCTCGATATTATTGTAGGTCCAGGTCTTAGGGTGGGTCTGGTGATCTATCGCGGCGTTCTCGGCGGGCAGGCCGAAGGCGTCGTAGCCCATGGGGTTGAGCACCCGGTAGCCCTGCATGAGCAGATAGCGGCAATAGGCATCACCGATGAGCCAGTTGCGCCCGTGGCCCACATGCATCTTGCCTGAGGGATAAGGAAACATATTCAAATAATAGAACTTGCGCAACCGATCGTTCAGATCGGGCTTGAAGTAGCTCTGTTTGCGCCAGAAGTCGCGCCAACGGTCTTCGATCCGCTTGAAATCATATCGTCGAGCCATGCTGCAGCGATCACCTCATGCAGGTTGAGTTTTCTTTTGCCCTGCCAGTTTATACCATACTATCGGCAAGGTTGTCGAGTGGGGATTTGCCTGGGGGCGGCGGTAGAGACTAGACTATAAAGTAGAGCTGCTTATCAGAGGGTGCGTGGGAAGTGGTCAGATAGGGTATACTCTGAGACATGGCACGGAAAGCATATCCGAGCGACTTGACCGATGGGCAATGGGCATTGATAGCACCTCTGCTGCCAGCAGCCAAACCTGGCGGTCGACCGCGCACAGTGAGTCTGAGCGAGGTGCTCAATGCCATCTTTTATCTGGTGCGGAGCGGTTGTTCTTGGCGAATGCTGCCCCACGATCTTCCACCGTGGGGGACGGTGCATTATTATTACCGCTGCTGGCGGCTGGATGGGACCTGGGGTTGTCGATACGATCGGCTTGCTCCTGGCGGTGGTAGTCCACACAGCCGATCTCCAGGATCTGGAGGGGGCGAAACTCGTCTTGGCGCGGTTAGTTGGGCGCTTCCCTATCTATGTCAACACGGATCTCAGGGTCTACCATGGTTGCCTCCTTCTGCTTGGGATTGAGACGGATAGCTCATCCAGAAGATCACGTCTACCAAACAGAGCCACAAGCCAGGTGGGCCGGCACCATCCCGGTGGACGTTCCCTGGATGAAAGAAGCAGCGGGGGCGGCATTTCAGAGGTGAGCAGTACCCTACTACCGGGCTGCGGACCCCAAGAGCCACACCCCCGCCACGTCAACATACCACCCAATAGAGCCACGCCCATCATCCGCATAAATCCAATGGTAGACCCCTCGTGAGAGGGTTTCCCTGACGTCACGTAGCCGGGAAATTCATTTCCCGGTGTGATCTCCCTCTCCCACGTTTGAGAGAGCAGCCCGGGCGATGGAGAGCGCCAGGACGCGCCGGTCTATACCTAAGATATCCAAGATGCTGCGCATTCGCAGATTTCATCCTTTTCGGGCCGTAAATGGGAGGCTCCTAGAGCTCAGCCCGCAGCTCATGGAGGACGGAGCACCGTCAGTTCCCTCATATTTGGCAGTATAGCCCCCAGTTAGCAAATTTGCTTGACAACCGGCGGGGCCTTTGTTATACTTGGCGTCACTCACCGAGGGAGAGGTAGATCGGTCATTGAAAAGTGGATAGAGTGGGTCAAATCGCGCAAGCTCAGTACGAGCAAATGGTGGATGCCTTGGCAGTTGGAGGCGATGAAGGGCGTGGTAGGCTGCGATAAGCCACGGGGAGCCGCCGAGCAGGCACTGATCCGTGGATGCCCGAATGGGGTAACCCACCTCGATGGAGTCGAGGTATCTGGGGCCGAACTGAGTAGGCCCTAGAAGCGAACCCGGGGAAGTGAAGCATCTCAGTACCCGGAGGAAGAGAAATCAACAGAGATTCCCTAAGTAGCGGCGAGCGAACGGGGAAGAGCCCAAACCTCAGGTGCGTGATAGGCTGCATCCGTTGTTCCTGAGGGGTTGTAAGCAGTTCCATCTCGGTCATGCAGGACCGAGCAGGGTTACAAGTAAAGCCTAGCCAAACGGCCAGCAAAGTCACTGGAACGGGCGACCATAGAGGGTGATAGTCCCGTAGGCGAAAGGCCAAGCTACCCTGGGGATTTGCTTGAGTAGCGTCGGACCCCAGAAATCCGGCGTGAAACCGGGAGGACCACTCTCCCAAGGCTAAATACTCCCAACTGACCGATAGTGGACTAGTACCGCGAGGGAAAGGTGAAAAGAACCCCGGAAGGGGAGTGAAATAGAGCCTGAAACCATTTGCTCACAGACAGTGGGAGGGCCCAGATCTCCTACCATAGCACGGGCAAAACTCCTTCGGGAGTGGCACCCAGCGCTATTGGAGTTCGGCCTGACCGCATGCCTTTTGCAGTATGATCCGGCGAGTTATCTTAGGTGGCAAGGTTAAGCCGCGAGGTGGAGCCGCAGCGAAAGCGAGTCTGAATAGGGCGCTTTAGTCACCTGGGATAGACCCGAAGCCAGGCGAACTATCCATGGCCAGGTTGAAGCCTATGTAACAGTAGGTGAAGGACCGAACCCGTAGAGGAGGAAAACTCTTGGGATGAGCTGTGGATAGCGGTGAAAAGCCAGACGAGTCCTGGTGATAGCTGGTTCTCCCTGAAATAGCTTTAGGGCTAGCCTCACGCACCGAAGCGCACGGGGGTAGAGCGACCGAATGGATGCGGGGCAACCCTATTCCAACCGAACTCCGAATACCGTGCGTGAATCCGTGAGAGTCAGACGGTGGGGAATAACTCCATCGTCGAGAGGGAAACAACCCAGACCGCCAGCTAAGGCCTCAAAATCCGGGCTAAGTGGGAAAGGATGTGCGATTGCTTAGACAGCTGGGAGGTTGGCTTAGAAGCAGCCACCCTTTAAAGAGTGCGTAATAGCTCACCAGTCGAGCGGTTGTGCGCCGAAGATTTAACGGGGCTCAAGCCCGGTGCCGAAGCTGCGGGTTGGTCAGGTCTCTTCGGGGACCAGGCCAGCGGTAAGGGAGCGTTCCGCCATAGGATGAAACCGGTCCGTAAGGGTCGGCGGACGAAGCGGAAGTGAGAATGCCGGAATGAGTAGCGCGAGCTGAGCGAGAAACTCAGCCACCGAATGCCTAAGGTTTCCTGGGGAAGGCTTATCCTCCCAGGGTAAGGCGGTCCTAAGTTGAACCCGAAAGGGGCAGGCGATGGATAGCCGGTTAATATTCCGGCCCCTCTCTTTAGGCGTTGACCACGGGGTGACGCCGCAGGTCGGGACGAGCGGGCGGACGGAAGTGCCCGTCCAAGCGTCAAGGCGTCGGGCTCTAGGCAAATCCGGAGCCCGGTTAAGTCGAGGCGTGATGGGGAGCTGCTACGGCGGCGAAGGAAGTCTGATCAGCGGCCAAGAAAAACCTCTAGGGAGCCTAGGAGAGACCGTACCGCAAACCGACACAGGTAGGCAAGGCGAGTAGCCTCAGGTGGGCGAGATAACCCTCGTTAAGGAACTCGGCAAAATAATCCCGTACGTTCGCAATAAGGGATGCCTCTCTCGCGAGAGAGGGGCCGCAGAGGATAGGCTCTGGCGACTGTTTAGTAAAAACACAGCTCCCTGCCAACCCGAAAGGGGATGTATAGGGAGTGAAACCTGCCCACTGCTGGAAGGTCAAGGGGAGGGGTGCAAGCTCTAAACTGAAGCCCCAGTGAAGGGCGGCGGTAACTATAACCGTCCTAAGGTAGCGAAATTCCTTGTCGGGTAAGTTCCGACGTGCATGAATGGTCCAACGACTGGAGCGCTGTCTCAACGAGGGGCTCGGCGAATTTGAAGCACCGGTGAAAACGCCGGTGACCCACGGCAGGACGGAAAGACCCCGTGGAGCTTTACTGGAGTTTGGTCTTGAGTCTTGGCGTCTATTGTGTAGGATAGGTGGGAGCCTATGAAGCCGGGGCGTTAGCCTCGGTGGAGGCGTCCTTGAAATACCACCCTGTAGGCGTTATGGCTCTAACCGATTCGCCGTGAAGAGCGGCGATGGGACAGGGCTAAGCGGACAGTTTGACTGGGGTGGTCGCCTCAAATGTGGGGCGCTCTGGCGGCAACGTCAGAGGCAAATCTGGCTGTATGCTGGGAAATCCGTTTTGCAGGCGCCAGCTGTGCCGTTATCCAGTTGGCAGCCGAGCAAGTGTAGTATTTGGCACTACCAAGCGAAAGTCGCTTGGTGAAAAGGTGACCAATGCGGATAATCAGCAGGGAAGTCAGGGAAGAAAATCCCTTGACCCCTCAACGACTGCACGCCAGACATCCCACTGGGATGATGATACAGTCTGAACTTCCAGGCGACTGGAAGCCGGATAGTTCGGGGTTTGGTCGTTCTGAAGGAGCAAATCGTACTATGCGATCCAATGAGATCGAAGAGTACAAGAAAGGCTTGAAGCTTACTGAAGAGCAACGAGCAGTGCTGATCGGTCTAATGCTGGGCGACGCTCATCTTGAGACGCAGAACCAAGGTCGTACCTATCGCCTCAAGATCGAGCAGAGTGAGGCACATTGTGCCTACGTTAGACACCTTTACCGGCTGTTCGCTGAGTGGGTGCGAACCCCCCCTCAGGCCAAGAGGGTGACAAGCCGAGGTCATGTCAGTCGCAACTGGTGGTTTCAAACTTTGAGTCACAGCGCTTTCCGCTTCTATGCCCAACAGTTTTATCGGGAGGGGCGGAAACAGGTGCCAAAGTTGATCCATCGTTGGTTAAGTCCTCGTGCGTTAGCCTACTGGTACATGGATGATGGCTCGGTGAAATCGGCGCAGTCGAAGGGCGTGTTGCTCAATACCCAAAGCTTCAGCCTGAGTGAAGTGGAGCGCCTTTGCCAGGTACTTCAGGAGAAGTACTGCTTGAAGGTCAAGTCGCGCAAGCAACGCTCAGGTTATCAGATCTACATCTCGGGTGACTCATACGAGACGTTACGCGATCTGATTGAGCCTTATCTCATTGCAGAGATGCATTACAAGCTCCCGACGGCCAGACAAACACAATTGCCTAAAAGGTAACGGAGGCGTACAAAGGTCCGCTCAGGCCGGTTGGCGATCGGCCGTGGAGTGCAAGGGCACAAGCGGGCTTGACTGCGAGACCGACGGGTCGAGCAGGAGCGAAAGCTGGTCCTAGTGACCCGGTGGTGCTGCGTGGAAAGGCCATCGATCATCGGATAAAAGTTACCCCGGGGATAACAGGCTAGTACCGCCCGAGAGTTCACATCGACGGCGGTGTTCGGCACCTCGATGTCGGCTCACCTCATCCTGGGGCTGAAGCAGGTCCCAAGGGTCCGTCTGTTCGCCGGTTAAAGAGGTACGCGAGCTGGGTTTAAACCGTCGTAAGACAGGTTGGTCCATATCCGCCGTGGGCGTAGGAGACTTGAGGGGCACTCTTCCTAGTACGAGAGGACCGGAAGGGCTAGACCGCTGGTCTACCAGTCGTCCCGCCAGGGGCGCCGCTGGGTAGCTATGTCTGGAAAGGATAAGCGCTGAAGGCATCTAAGCGCGAAGCCCACCCCAAGATTAGGTCTCCAGGGTCCAAGCGCCTTCGGGCGCGCGGACCGAGAGGTCCCTGCGAGAATAGCAGGTAGATAGGCCGCAGGTGGAAGCGCAGTAATGCGTGCAGCCGAGCGGTACTAATCGACCGATCGCTTGCGCGACCACTCTATCCACTTTTGAATGACTCGATCACCTCAACTCACGGTGATTGAGTCTAAGTGATTCCAGGTGGCCCAATGGCGGAGGGGAAACACCCGATCCCATACCGAACTCGGTAGTTAAGCCCTCCAGCGCCGATGGTACTGGCCTCGCGAGGGGTTGGGAGAGTAGGACGCCGCCTGGTTTTTCTTTTCCTCTTAACTCGCCTCTAGGAGGGCTGTGAGCACCTGCGCCGGAAAGCCGTGAGGGTTGAGGAGCGCTGACACCCAGACATTTGTGTCAACCAGGGCGCGTGGCATGAGCTCTACGGCGACGTGACCTCTGCGAAGCAACCGTGATATCTGCCTCTATCTCCTCCGGTGAGTAGGCGCTTGTCCGTTGGCGTACCCGAGCGAGCAGCTGCTCCAAGCGCCGGTTCCACTCTTCTGGGGAGGCACCCCCTGCCTTGCTCTGATAGCGATCTAGAAACTCACCAAGCGCTCGGCGAACCAGCTCCGTGAAGCTAAGCCCCTCCTCCACTGCAACGTGTTTGAGAAACCGGAGTTGATCTTCTTGCAAGTAAATATTGGTCCGCTTCATGGCCTGCACACCTCCAACGTCGATTATACATCATGATGCCAAGATGGGGCAAACGTGCATCTCCTAACCATGCCCCGCCCGGCGCAGATACCCCTCGATAAACGGATCCAGATTCCCGGCCATCACGCTCTCAATATTGCCCACTTCAACGCCGGTGCGATGGTCCTTGACCAGTTGATAAGGCTGGAAGACATAGGAACGGATCTGGCTGCCCCACTCTATTCTCTTTAATTCGCCTCGAACTTGTGAAAGCTCCTCCTGCTGCGCTTGCCGCTGTAGCGCGTGCAGCCGCGCTTTGAGTATCCGCAAGGCGATCTCTTTATTCTGATGCTGCGAGCGCTCCTGCTGGCTAGCAACTACTATCCCAGTGGGCCGATGGGTGATCCGCACCGCCGAGTCGGTCTTGTTGACATGCTGTCCTCCGGCACCGCTGGCCCGATAGGTGTCAATCTTGAGCTCTTCATCCCGGATCTCCACGTCGGTCTCCTGCACCTGGGGGATGACCGCGACGGCAGCAAAGGAGGTGTGACGCCGACGATTGGCATCGAAGGGCGAGATGCGCACCAAACGATGGACCCCTTGCTCTCCCTGGAGATAGCCATAAGCGTATAGGCCCTTGACCTCAACGGTGGCGCTCTTGATCCCGGCCACCTCGCCGGGACTGGCCTCGACCAGCTGCGCCCGATAGCCACGGGCTTCGAACCAGCGAAGATACATGCGCAGCAGCATCTCGGCCCAGTCCTGGGCGTCGGTGCCGCCGGCCCCGGCGTTGACGCTCAAGTAACAGTCATTCCGGTCATACTCGCCGTCCAGGACCGTCTGCAGCTCCAAGCGGTCAATGGCCTGGGCCAAGCGGGCGCCCTGCTCTTCAACCTCTCGGAGGGCGTTCTCATCTGACTCCTGCTCACCCAGCTCGGCCAAGACCTCCAAATCGTCCAACCGGTCTGCCAGCTTCTTATAACCGCTGAGCGCAGATCTCTTCGTTTCGACCGCTTGGGCCACTCGTTTGGCCTGCTGACGGTCCTCCCAGAAGCCGGGCCGGCTCATCTGGGCCTCCAGGGCCTGGAGATCTTTTTCTAGTTGGGCCAGGTCAAAGGCGATCACGGATCAGGACGAGTTTAGCACGCAACTGCTGCAACAAGGACATCAGATCTCCCCTTTCATCTTTCACGGTTCAGATTGCTCAGGATCGCGATCTATTCTAGAATATAGAGGTCATGACTGCAACGGGAACGCTCTATCTGGTGGCCACGCCCATCGGCAATTTGGAAGATATTACTATACGAGCCCTCAACGTCCTGCGCCAGGTGGACCTGATCGTCGCCGAGGACAGCCGCCACTCGGCCCGACTGCTCCAGCGCTACGAGATCAGCACCCCTTGCACGCGCAGTTATTATCAAGGGGTCGAACGGCAGCGCACGGCGCCCCTGCTGGCCCAGCTCCAGGCGGGAAAGCAGATCGCGCTGATCTGTGACGCCGGGACGCCGCTGATCTCCGATCCGGGCTATCCGCTGGTGCGCAGCGCCGTGGAAGCCGGCATCCCCGTCCGACCCATCCCCGGACCGACCGCCCTGATTGCCGGCTTGATAGCTTCCGGGCTGCCCAGCAACGCCTTCATCTTCGACGGGGTGCCGCCCAAAAAGGACAAGCGACGCCAAGAGTACTTTCGCTCGCTGCTGGGTGAGCGCCGCACCGTGGTGCTCTACGAGTCGCCACATCGCATTCTCCAGACCTTGCGAGCGATCGCCGAGATCCTGCCTGAGCGCCCCTTGGTCCTCTGCCGCGAGCTGACCAAAGTTCACGAAGAGCTGCTGCGCGGCCGTGCCAGAGAGATCCGGGAGAAACTAGCAGTGCGTCCGGCGATCAAGGGCGAGTTTGTATTGATCATTCGAGGTGCCGAGCAACCGGAAGCTTCAAGCGAGCGAGAGGAGCTTTCGATCACGGCACAGGTTCAGCGACTGGTTGAAGCAGGCTGGGACCGCCGGGACGCCCTGAAAGAGGTCGCCCGGCTATGCGGCCTTCCTAAGCGCGAGGTGTACGACGCCGTAGTCGCCGCCAAGTTGATTCCCAAGGGGAAAGCGTGATAGAATGAAACTATTACATGAAGGTTCTCAAACGAGGATTGGATCTCGAGCGATTCTTCGCCTCTGTGAGGCAGGCGGACTGGCGAGTCTTGTTGTTGGACTACGACGGGACGCTGGCCCCTTTCCAGGCGGAGCGAGACAAAGCCTTCCCCTATGATGGTGTGCCCCAACTCCTGAACAGGCTCATCGAAGCCGGGGATACCCGAGTCATCTTGATCAGTGGGCGGCAAATAAGCGATCTGCTGCCCCTGCTGGGTCTCAAGCGACTGCCTCAGATCTGGGGGTCTCACGGCTGGGAGCGGCTCAAGCCCGATGGTGCTTATGAGGCAGCCCAGCCGAGCAGGCGGGCCCGGCAAGCGCTGACCGAAGCGTATGCCTGGGCTCAGGCGCAGGGCTGGCAGGCGTGGGCTGAGCGTAAGCCGGGCTCACTGGCCCTGCACCTGCGCGGACTGGCTCCCCATGATATGAGCGAGATACGCCGGCGAGCGCGGCAGGGCTGGTCGGCTCTGGCTGCAAAGGCGGGCCTGACGCTGGCCGAGTTCGACGGCGGTCTGGAGTTGCGGGCCCCCGGCCACGACAAGGGCAGCGCGGTGCGCACGGTGCTGGCCGAGATAGGCCCAGACGCGGCCTTGGCCTATCTGGGTGATGACCTGACCGATGAGGACGCTTTCCGAGCCATCAAGCGGCACGGACTGGCCGTGCTGGTCCGCAGGGAGCTGCGCCCCACCGCTGCTGATCTGTGGCTGAAACCGCCCGACGAATTATTGGAATTTCTCTCGCGTTGGCCAGCGGCCGCTGGAGGTGAGCGATGACCCCCTTAGATTGGATCTATTACGGCAACACCCTCTGGAGCTGGCTCTTGGCGCTGCTGATCGCAATTGCCACCATGATCACGCTCAAGATCTCCAAGGGGATCATTGTCCGGCGTTTAAGCGACTTTGCCCAAAAGACGGCGACGAAACTGGACGATCTCGTGGCCGATCTGTTGGGTAGAACCAAGCTGGTCTTCTTGCTTCTCCTGGCAGTCTACATCGGTTCGCTAGCGCTGGCACTGCCCGAGGTGATCACCCGTTTGATCAGCGGCGTCGTGGTGATCGCCTTATTGTTTCAAGCCGCCATCTGGGGCAATGGCCTCATCTCCTTCTTCATCAGCCGTTATCTGCAGCACAAGATGAAGGAGGATGTCGCCGGCGCGGCGACGGTCAACGCGCTCGGTTTTATCAGCCGCTTGATCCTCTGGTCGGTCATCCTGCTGCTGGTGCTGGACAATCTGGGGGTGAATATTACCGCCATGATCGCCGGCCTGGGAGTTGGCGGCATCGCGGTGGCGCTGGCGGTCCAGAACATCCTGGGGGACCTCTTCGCCTCCCTGTCCATCATGTTGGATAGACCATTTGAGATCGGCGATTTCATCATCGTGGGTGAGCACCTGGGGACGGTCGAGCATATCGGCCTCAAGACGACGCGCCTGCGCAGCCTCTCCGGGGAACAGATTGTCTTTGCCAACAACGATCTGCTCAACAGTCGGGTGCGCAACTACAAGCGGATGTTTGAGCGTCGGGTCGTCTTTTCCATTGGAGTGATCTACCAAACGCCTGTGGAGAAGCTCGAGGCGATCCCCCCGATGATCCGCGAGGCCGTTGAGGCTCAGGAGCAGACGCGCTTCGATCGGGCGCACTTCAAGGCCTACGGTGACTTCGCGCTCGTTTTTGAGGTCGTCTACTACGTAAAGAACCCAGATTATAACGTTTACATGGACATTCAGCAGGCGATCAACCTGACCCTCTTCCGCCACTTCCAAGAGCAGGGGATCGAGTTCGCCTATCCCACTCAGACCCTCTATCTCAGAGGAGCTGCCGGAGACGATCGACCCCAGGAGCACCATGAGCATGCTTAGACGCCTAGTGGTCGTCTCCAACCGGCTTCCGGTCGCCATCGAGTCGACCGGTAAGCGGGGTGGTCGGCAGCTCCGCCCCAGTGTCGGGGGACTGGTGACCGCGCTGGCCCCGATCATGGAGGAGAATCATGGGCTATGGATCGGCTGGCCTGGCTGGGATCAGGAGCCTCACTCGGCCCGGCTGCTCCAAGAATTCAACCGACGGCACGCTTATGAGCTGAGACCGGTCTGGCTCAACTCAGAGGAAGTAGATGGCTACTATCGCGGTTTTTCTAACGAGACGCTTTGGCCACTCTTCCACGACCTGCTCGGTTATTGCAAATTCGAAACTGAGCATTGGCAGGCGTACGCACAAGCCAACCACCATTTCGCCCAGGTCATCGCCGCCTCGCTGCGAGCGGACGACTTCGTCTGGGTTCATGACTACCAGCTCACGCTGGTCGCGCAACACCTGCGAGCCATGAAGGTCCGGCACCGCTTGTCCTTCTTCCTGCATATTCCCTTCCCTTCACTAGATCTGTTCCGTCGCTTGCCCTGGAAGCAGAGTATCATTCAGGCCCTGATGGAATACGACCTAGTGGGTTTCCAGACGCTGCGCGACCGGCGCAACTTCATCCAATGCGTCAAGGGTCTGATCCCGCAGGTGGCGATCGAGGTCAGGCGGCGCTATTCGCTGATCCACTACGGTCCGCGCATGGTCAAGGTGGGACATTTCCCCATCGGCATTGACTTCGAGGAGTTCAACAGGGATGCCCAGGCGAGCGCCGTCGCCGAGAACGCTCAATATTTCCGGCGGCAATTCGGGAGTCGCACCCTGATCTTGGGAGTTGACCGCTTGGACTACACCAAGGGCATCCCGGAGCGCTTTCTAGCCTTCGAGCGTGCCCTGGAGAAGTATCCCGATCTGCAAGGCAAGGTTTCCCTCTTTCAGGTGGTCGTTCCCAGCCGAACCCATGTGCCCTATTACCAGGATCTCAAGGAGATCCTGGAGGGAATGGTCGGTCGGATCAATGGACGATTCTCGCGACTGGGCTGGATTCCCATTCATTATATGTATCGTATGCTCGATCGGGTCAAGCTGCTCGGCTGCTATCGAGCTTGCGAGATCGCCCTGGTCACCCCGCTGCGCGACGGGATGAATCTGGTGGCCAAGGAGTACTGCACCAGCACCATTGACGGCAACGGGGTGCTGATCCTCAGCGAGTTCGCCGGCGCTGCCGATCAGCTTGCCAAAGGTGCCTTGATCGTCAACCCCTACGATCGGGAGGAGATGGCCGATGCGATCTACCGGGCCTTTACTATGGAGCTCGGCGAGCGGCGGGAGCGCATGAGAGTGTTACGCGCCCAGATCAGACGCAACGACGTTCACCGTTGGGTGCA
Organism: uncultured bacterium; assembly: GCA_913053845.1. Lineage (GTDB taxonomy): Bacteria > Bipolaricaulota > Bipolaricaulia > RBG-16-55-9 > DRJF01 > DRJF01. The sequence goes on from CAJXGD010000013.1 coordinate 30,262, forward strand.
GTGGTTCCTGGAATCGGATCGCGCCGTCGGCTAACCCCTCAACTTGATTTTCTCAGCGGGTTGCGCTAAAGTGGAGCAGGTGCATAAATCTAGCAATCTCCACTGGCCTCAAAGGGGTGAACTGAGCGTTTGAAAGCCGTCGTCCTCTGCGCCGGAGAGGGAACGCGCCTCAGGCCCCTGACCTACACCAGCGCCAAGCACCTGATCCCCTTGGCCAATAAACCGGTGATTTATTACACCCTGGAATCCCTGCGTGAGGCCGGCATCGTTGACATCGGTGTGGTGGTCAGCCCCAACGTGGAAGAGGAGTTTCAGAGCGCCCTGGGCGACGGTCGCGCTTGGGGTATCAAGATCGAATATCTCTTGCAGCGCCAGCCCAAAGGCCTGGCCCACGCAGTGAGCTGCGCCCGCGACTATGTAGGCCAGGAGCCCTTCTTGGTCTATCTGGGCGACAACTTGCTGCAGTACGGCGTCAAGGAGCCGGTGCAGCGCTTCTCGCAGAGCCAGGCCCAGGCGACCCTCCTGCTCACCGAAGTGGAGGACCCGCGCAGCTTCGGGGTCGCCCGGCTCAACGCCCAGGGGAACGAGATCATCGAGCTGGTAGAAAAACCCCAGCGACCACCGAGCCGGCTGGCCATCATCGGCGTATATCTCTTCGATCGGCGCATCTTCGAGGCCATCGAGCAGATCAGCCCCTCCGGGCGAGGCGAGCTGGAGATCACCGATGCCATCCAACGGCTGATCGACCAGGGTCACCGCGTCACCCCGCAGTTGCTCCAGGGCTGGTGGAAGGACGTCGGCCGCCCGGAAGACATGCTCGACGCCAACCGGCTGCTGCTCGAAGGGCTCCAGACCGTGATTCGCTCGCCCTTGGGTCCAGAGGTGATCGTCAAGGGACGGGTGGAGATCGCCGAGGAGGTCCTGATAGAGCGCAGCGAGCTGCGCGGCCCGTTGATCATCGGCCGAGGCGCCCAGATCCACGACTCCTTCGTGGGTCCTTTCACAGCATTGGCCGAGAATGTGCGTCTGGACAAGAGCGAGGTCGAGTACAGTATCGTGATGGAAGGCGCGCAAATCGAGCAGGTGGGGCGCATAGATCACAGTCTGATCGGGCGTGGGGTGCACCTCTGGCGGCGCCGGCGCCCACCGGATGCCTACAACTTCGTCATCGGAGATAAGAGCCAGGTCCGATTGATCTGAGCATTTTACAGCTATGTCAAGCAAAAAAGTTCTCGACGAATCTCTGACCAGGGACATCGAGTGCATCATGATCTCGGCCGCTCAGCTTCAGGCACGTACTCAGGAGTTGGGCAGAGAGATTAGTCGCGACTACCGGCGACTACTGGGCTCGGCGCTGGAGGAGAACACGCCCATCGCCATCGGCCTGTTGCGCGGGGCGATCACCTTTATGGCCGATCTGACCCGCGCGCTGTCCATCCCCATCGAGTATGATTTCATGCAACCGTCAAGCTACGGCCAGAGCCATGAGGCTGGCCCCTTGAGGCTGCTGCATGACCTGACCCAACCGGTCGTCGGCAGACACCTGCTGGTGATCGAGGACATCGTGGATACCGGCCAGACGCTCAGCTATCTCAAGGAGAAGCTGCTGCAACGCGGCGCCGCTTCGGTAAAGCTCTGCGCCCTGCTGGACAAGCCGGCCCGCCGGCAGCAGGCGGTCACCCTGGATTACACCGGCTTTTGCATCGAGCAGGACGCTTTTCTGGTGGGCTACGGGCTGGACTATGCCGAGCGCTACCGTAATTTGCCCTACGTCGCCGCCCTCAAGCCGCAGGCCTATCAAGGGGAGTAGCTGCCGTGTATACGCTGGGCATCGAGAGCTCCTGCGACGAGACTGCCGCGGCGGTGCTGCGCGGCGAGCGCGAGCTGCTCTCCAACGTAGTTTATTCCCAGATCAAGCTGCATCGGCCCTACGGCGGCGTCGTCCCCGAAGTGGCCTCACGCGATCACCTGCAAAAACTCCCCGGCGTGATAGAGCAGAGTTTGCAGCAGGCCCAGGTGAGCCTGCGCCAAATAGAGCTGATCGGCGTCACTTATGGCCCAGGCTTGATGGGCTGCCTGCTGGTGGGTCTTTCTTATGCCAAAGCGCTGGCCTATGGTCTAAAAAAACCCTTCATCGGCGTCAATCATCTGGAGGGTCATCTGTTCGCCCATTATCTGGAGCATCCGGAGGCCCCGCCGCCCTTCATCGCCCTGCTGGTCTCCGGCGGCCACACTGCGCTGATCTACGTGAAAACCTACGGCGATTATGAGCTGCTGGGGCAGACGCGCGACGACGCGGCCGGTGAGGCCTTTGACAAGGTAGGCAAGCTGCTGGGCCTGCCCTATCCGGCCGGAGCGGAGATAGACAAGTTGGCCAGGGAGGGTAATGCTCAAGCCGTAGCATTTCCGCGACCGATGCTGGCTTCGGGCAACTACCAGTTCAGCTTCTCCGGACTGAAGACGGCGCTGGCGCTCTACCTGCGCGCTCACCCGAAGCAAGAGCTGCGGGCTGACGTGGCCGCTTCTTTTCAGGAGGCGCTCATTGACGTCTTGGTGAAAAAGACCCTGCGGGCGGCCCAAGACAAAGGCGTAAGGCAGGTCGTCGTCGTCGGGGGAGTGGCGGCCAACTCCCGGCTGCGCCGACGCCTGCTCCAAGCTGGTCAACAGTTGGAGGTGGCGGTCAGCTTTCCCTCGCCGGCACTGTGCGGCGATAACGCGGCCATGATCGCCGCGGCAGCATATTTCAACTACCGGCAGGGCCGGCGCTCGGAACTGAGCCAGACGCCGGAGCCAGCGCTGGAATTGGCCGGGTAGCTAAGGAGGAGATGCAGATGAAGTTAAAGCTGTTGGGCCTGGCCCTATCGTGGGGCTGAGCGTGAGTCGAGTGGTAGAATGGTTGAGATAGGGATCGAACAAAGAACCAACCTTGAGCTGCTAACTATGCCAGCCAAAGGGGAGGAGGATTTCACATGCGTAGCTGCAAGCTTTTCGCAGTAGGTGTGGTCTTGGTCTTGGTGGCCTTGGCTGCGGGAAACAGCGGACAGGCTCAGACGCCGCCGCCGGGGATGGCGCTGATCCCGGCGGGCAACTTTCAGATGGGGGACAGCTTCAACGAGGGCGGCTCCGACGAGCGACCGGTGCGCACGGTGTTCGTGAGCGCGTTTTCCATGGACCAGTTCGAGGTGACCAAGACCTTGTGGGACGAGGTGGCGGAGTGGGCAGCGGCTAACGGGTACGACATCGGGCCGGGAGATGGTTCTGGTAAGGCAGGGAGCCATCCTGTCATCAACGTCTCGTGGTACGAAGCGGTGAAGTGGGCCAATGCGCGCAGCGAGAAGGAAGGGCTGATGCCGTGCTACTACACGGACAGTGGGCAGACCCAGATGTACCGGACGGGGAGGGTGAACGTGAAGAGTGGCTGGGTGAAGTGGAACGAGGACTGTTACCGGCTGCCGACGGAGGCGGAGTGGGAGAAGGCGGCGCGCGGGGGCGTGGAGGGGCATCGCTACCCGTGGAGTGATACGGATGAGTTCGATTCCTCGCGGGCGAACTGCGACGCTAGTAGAGGGGGGACGACTCCGGTAGGGTCGTTTGCGCCTAATGGGTATGGGATGTTTGACATGGCGGGGAACGTATGGGAGTGGGTGTGGGATTGGAAAAGCCCAGAATTGCCTGATGGGATCGACCCGCGTGGGCCGGCGTCGGGCTCGTTCCGCGTAAGGCGCGGCGGCGGTTGGCTCAGCTTCGCGATCGACTGCCGCGTCGCCAATCGCATCCTCTACTCGCCCGGCAACGGGAGCATCAACCTGGGCTTCCGCCTGGTGAGGGCAGTGTCGTCCTTGCCGTAAGGGTATTCGCGAAGGGGGCCCTTTCTTAACGCGATCAACTGCCGCGTCGCCAATCGCAACAACAACTCGCCCGGCAACGAGAACAACAACCTGGGCTTCCGCCTGGTGAGCACAACGCACGGCAAGGACGCGCTGTCCCATCCACGGCTGCCCGTGCCCCGCGGAAGCGGGGACGAACATGGCCAACCCGAGGGGGCAAGTACCCCGACGCGTAAGGGGTCGGGGGAACGCCCCGGCGGGCTTGCCTTGCGGCGATTCAAGACAGGCTGAAAACGTGAAACCGCGGCGCGAGCGCCTCCGGGGAGTGGATCCACAATAAAGGCCGAGCCATATAGGAAATCTCGGTTTACAGACCGATGCGCCGCACACCCGCCTCGTCGAAGCCGAAATAATGGCCGATCTCGTGCATCACCGTCTGGCGCACCTGCTCCATAATCTGCTGCTCGCCCTGGCAAATAGCCTCAATATTGCGCTGATAGATGGAGATAACGTCCGGATAGGGATAGGCATTCCAAACGCTGCGCTGCGAGCGTGGCACCCCCTGATAGAGACCCAAGAGCAGTTGGCCGGGGTGTTCATCTGCCAGATCGGGCGGGGGCAGATCTTCAACTATGATAGCTACGTTCTCCAGTTTAGCGCGGAAGAACTGCGGCAAGGCGGCCACCGCCTGCTCGACCAGTTCGGTGAACCGTTCGCTGGTCATGGCTGGCCGGTATTAGCCGCTGGCCGGCGGCTCGGCCTTGCGCGAGCCGATGATCTCGTCAATTAGACCATATTCAAGAGCTTCTTGGGCGCTCATGAAGAAGTCGCGGTCGGTGTCCTTCTCGATCCGCTCCAGCGATTGACCGGTGTGGTGCACCAGCAACTGGTTGATGCGCTCACGCGCCTTGAGCAGCTCCTCGGCATGGATCTTGACATCGGAGGCCTGTCCTTGTGCGGCGCCCAGCGGCTGATGCATGTGGATGCGCGAGTTGGGCAGCGCCAGCCGTTTGCCCTTGGTGCCCGCGGTCAGCAGGATGGTGGCCATGCTAGCCGCTTGGCCGATACAGATCGTCGAGACCTCAGAGCGTATATACTGCAAGGTGTCGTAGATCGCCAGGCCGGCGGTGATCACCCCGCCCGGACTGTTAATGAAAAGCTGAATATCTCGCTCCGGGTCCTTGGAGTCCAAAAAGAGCAACTGGGCGACCACCAAGTTGGCCGTATGATCTTCAATGGGACCTTGCACGAAGACAATGCGATCTTCCAACAAACGAGAATAGATGTCATAAGTGCGCTCATATTGACCGGTGCGATCTATCACGAAAGGTATCTGCAAACGCTCAGCACTCACGATTGTTCCCCCTCATCGGCTGCATCATCGGCCTTGATGATCTTCGCTTTCTCCAGCAACAACTCCAGCGCTCGCTCATCGTTCTGCGTCGCCCGCAGCCCCTCCAGCCGTCCTTCGCGTTCCAGCAACGCCTTGAACTTGATGGGGTTCATCTGTTGACTCTGGGCCTGCTCCTTGAGGTAGGCCTCAAACTCCTCATCGCTGAGCTTGAGCCCTTCTTGCTCCTCAATGGCTTCCAGCACCCGTTGGCGCTTGAGCTGTGCGCGGATGGACTCTTTGAATTCGGTCAGCTCCGCCTCCTCGAGCTGCTGCTCATCGGCCCGTTGGAGCTCGGCCTGAGCCAATTGGTCCACCAGGCGCGTAGGGATAGGCACCTCCGACTTGGCAATGACCGCATCGAGCACGGCGCGCTTGAGCGCCGCCTGCCGCGCTTGCTCGTGCTCATGCTCCAATTCCTGATGCACCTGAGCCACCAGCTCCGTGGCGCCGTCATGGCCCAAGGTCTGGGCCAGGTCGTCCAAGTCCGGCCGCTCGATCCGCTCGATGGCCACGATCTCCAGCGGCCCTTCCATCTGGTCCAAGGGCAAGCGGACAACATCGCCGATCAGGTGGCCGAGCAACGCCGCACTAAAATGTTCCGGGCGCGCCTGCAACTGATAGGTATCACCGTGCCCCGGCCGCCGAACCCGCACCATGTCCTCGACCTCCACCTTGGCTCCTGGCTGATCCTTAGGTACCAGAGTAGCGTTTTGTAAGCGCAATTCCTCCAGCTCATTGTCAATCTCGGTCTGGCTCACCGGCTCAAGGGGCAGATCGGGCACCTCGAGGCCAGCATAGTCTGCCACCACCGGCCGAGGGAATATCTCCAGCTTGGCCGAGAATCGGAAAGGCTGACCGCTGCTAAACTCCTTGGTCTCCGTCTCCGGGGGCACGATCGGTTGCAGTTCAGCCTCTTGCAGGACCTCCGGCAGCACTTGGCCGATCAGCTCTCGTTGGACATCTTCGGCGAGAAAGTCCTCGCCAAAGCGGGCTTCGATCAGGCTGCGCGGGACATGCCCGCGGCGAAAACCGGGCAACTCGATCTCGCGGACCGCCTGGCGATAGCTCTCTTCCAGTTTGCGCTTAACCTGCTCGGCCGGGACGGTCACCTGCACCAGATATTCGGTGTCGCTTAGCTTTTCGACGCTGTGCTCCACTTGAGTGCTTTCTTCTAAGCTCATACGCAGATTATACCCGATGGTGGCGCGCTTGCCGAGTGCTTCCGGCCACCAACGCCCAGAGCAAGCGATTCAAGGGTAGCGACCGTCCTCGGCGCCGACCCTCCTCAAGCAAGGCACCGGTGATAAAATCTATCTCAGTGCGCTTGCCCCCCCGCAGGTCTTGGAGCATCGAAGAGATATTGCCAGATGTCGCACGACAAACTTGCTCCACGCGGGCGACCGCCTCCTCCGGCGAGAGCCTGACGCCATGCTGTCGGGCCAAGGGCAGCGCTTCGGCGATGATGTCGGAGAGTATCACCCTCAGAGTGGGCTCCTCCACCAGGCGACCGTTGGGGAGATCGAGGAGCGCCGTCAGAGGGTTGATCGCGGCGTTGACCAATAGTTTTTCCCAGAGCACAGCTTCGAGCTGCCGTGTGAAGCCGGCCGGGAGACCAGCTCTACCCAGCGCAGCGATGATCTCTTGGGCCTGTGGCTGGGGAGGCTGAGCCACACCGGGCAGCAGGCCCAAGAGAGTCGGACCCTGCCCGGCCCAGCGGATCCTGCCTGGCTCCAGCAGCGTTGCCCCTTGAGCGGTGCTGCCACGCAGCAGGCGTGCCGTTGGCACAAAGCGGGCGATGATCTCCTCGCTGCCCAGACCGTTTTGCAGGCTGAGCGCCCAGCTCTGCGGGCCGATTAGCGGGCGCACGCCCTCCAGAGCAGCCTTCGTATCGTAGGCTTTGACGAACAGGCCCAAGAGATCAACCGGCGGCTCGATCTCGCTCAGATCGGTGGTCGCCGATACCTGGATGCGCCAAACAGCTTTATCAGTCTCGATGAGCAGGCCCCGGGCCCGAATGGCCTCGATGTGGGCTCGAAACGAAGGGTTATACAGCCAAACTTTCTCTCCGCTGCGAGCCAGCAGGCCGCCGAAGAGGCTGCCCAGCGCGCCCGCACCGACGATGACGATGTGCATGGAGCCTATCCCCAGGGCAACCACAAGGGGTTGCCCCTACTGGCCGGCCAGCTTGTCTATGACCTCTTGGTCCATAGAGAAGCTGTGTTCCTCTAGCAGCGGAAACTCTTTCGCCTTGACCTCCTGACGATAGGAGACGAGCGCCTGCTCGATCAGCTCGGCCAAGTTGAGATAGCGCTTGGCAAACTTGATCTTCAACTCGGAGAGCCCCAGCAGGTCATGGCTCACCAGCACCTGACCATCGCAATAGGGGCCGGCGCCGATCCCGATGGTGAGAATCTTCAGCCGCCGGGTGATCAACTGAGCCAATTGCCAGGGGATTTTCTCCAGTACCAGTGCGAAGGCTCCGGCCGCCTCCAGCGCCAGCGCGTCGGCCAGCAATTGGCGGGCGCGGGGCTCATCGCGGCCTTGCACGCCGTAGCCGCCCAACTGTGAGACCCGCTGCGGGGTGAGGCCGATGTGGCCCATGACCGCGATGCCGGCCCGCTCCAGCGCCTCGACGCGCCCGGCCATCACCGCACCGCCTTCCAGCTTGACCGCCTCCGCCCCGGCCTCCTTGAGGAAGCGTCCCGCGTTGGCGATCGCCTGCTCATCGGAGCTGTTGTAAGACAAGAAGGGCATGTCGCCCACCAGCAGCGCTCGCCGCACGCCGCGGCGTACGGCGCGGGTGTGGTGCAGCATCTCCTCCATGGTCACCGGCAGGGTGCTCCGGTAGCCCAGCACGTTGTTGGCCACCGAATCGCCCACCAGCACGATCTCGATCCCCGCCCGGTCGCAGAGCTGCGCCAGGGGATAATCATAGGCGGTCAGCGAGGTGATCGGCTCGCCGGCAACCTTCATCGCCTGCAACTTCGGGATGGTAACTTTCTCATCGGCCTTCATGGTGGTTTTATCTTACTCTCCCAGGGGGCGCTCAGGCAATCTTGCGTTTGCCAGATAGCCGGCGGCCAATTATGATGATGCCCACAAGAGGGGGTGTCTAGATGCAACTGGGGCTCTTATGGATTGGCCTGGTGGGCCAGGCCGGAGGTGGGTCAGATGGTCTGCGCGGCTTTTTTGATCAAGCGCTCACCTTTCTCTATACGGCGGCCCATTGGCTGGGCCAAGTAGTGGAAAATATCGTGCAGGCGATCGTCGGCTATGCGTTGCCAACAGATCTGATTGACCCTATCGGCTTTCTCATTCTACTAACTATCTTTCTGGCCATCTCCGAGATCGCCAAGCGGCTGGCCTGGGTGATCGTGGTGGCCGGCTGGGTGCTGATCGTGGTTCGCATCGTGATGGAGGTCTTGAGAACCCACGGCTAACTAGAGAACAAGCCTTGGTCAAACCTCATCGCCAATTGGCGCGTTCATCAGGGTACCTGGCCTTCAGCTTGACCCATCTATCAGACGATAAACCTCGGGCCAATCGGCGATGTAATGCTTAGCTTCCGGAGGCAAAACCAGCGCCCCGCCTGGTCCGCCCAGCCGTCCGATGATCTGTGGCTGATGGCCCAGCACTTCCAACTCCGTGCCCAGGCGTTCGATCAGCGCCGGCGCACCGATCAAGGCCAGCGCCCCGTTGGTGCCAGCAGTGCCGTTGGGCAGCAAGAAGTTTTCTGAAGACTCCCGCACCAAAGCTTCGTTGGAGAGAGGTAGGCGCTCTAGCACTACATCACGACCCACCCGCTCGGCCAACTCGCGGAAGACGTCAACGCCCGGCCCAGAGATATCGGTCGTGGCCTTAATATGGCGCTCTGCAGCGAAAGGTTCGCCCATCTCAGGGGAGAAACGTTGGATCAGCCGGCCTACATCGAGATTGGGCCTTCTCATTACAGCTATGTGCTCGTCCACCGCGCGTTGCAGCTCCACTCGCGAACGACCCAAGCTATGCCCAGTGCCATCGCCGGTCATCAACTGCTCGATCAGCAGGTTGATCGGTGCCAGGTCTCCGAAGGAGCGATGGACCAAGATCAAATCCCCCTGGAGTATCCGGTCGTAAAACGTAGGCAGTTGCCGCGACGAAGCACCAAAGACGGTCGCACCGATCAGCAAGGTACTTTCGGAGATAGGCTCTTGCCGATGATAGACGAAGCCGTATTTTCGGCAAAAATTACTCATGTTTTCGGCGATCTGCGCGGCCAGCGAGCCGCTGGGCGCGGCATAGAAGGGATAGACCTGGATATCCTCGACGGCCCCCAGGCTGAAGAGATCGTTGAGCGCGTTGCTAAGCGCCACTTCGCTCTGCTCCGGCGCGCCCAGCTCGCGGGTGGGATCAATGAGTTGAATCGTATCGTTGTTGGCCACCTGCCAGCCGGGCCGAGCTGCGCCGGCAGAGCGATAGAAGTCAAAATGCACGAACTCATCGTCTGGAGTGTAAGCTTCGATGGTGTGCCCCTTGCCGATCTGCAGGCCGGCCCCCTGGGCCAGCAGCGCCCGGTAGAATGCTAGCCAGCGCCGGGCCAGCTCTCTGGCGCTCTGGGGTCGATAGACGGAGCTGACGGTCACCGCCCGACGCTCATCGCCCGGAGCCAAGGGCACTACCTGCTGCGCATCAAAGCGATAGATGCGCCGCTCGAAGGACAGCTCCGCCGAGCGGGGAAAGATGTCTGCATCTTCGCGCCGGGCCAGCCGCAGTCCCAATGCTTCCAGCTCGGGACGGATCGCCCGCAGGGCAGGATAGACCACCCGTTGCAGGTCAAGCTTTACCGCGCAGCCGCAGGCCAGCCGATGGGGGTCCAGCTTCAGCCGGCCAATGCTCGCTTCAACTTCACTCCATTCTTTCAAGAGCGCCTCCTTGAAAACGTATCGGTCGAGAGATAGCGCGCGCCTTCATCGGGCAAACAGATGACTATGTTAGCCTTGCGTCTTCGTTCTCTGGTCTCTTTTGCCAGCTTGAGGGCTGCCCGCCAGGCCGCCCCTGAAGAAGGCCCCAGCAAAAGCCCCTGAGAGCGGGCCAGCTCGCGCGCCCCCGCCTTAGCCTCGGCATCGCTGATCTCTATCACCCGGTCTATCCGACGCTCGTCATAGATCGCCGGGCGCGCTTCGCCCTCCGGACGCCTCAGCCCCATGATCCATTCTTCTGGCCAGACGGCGATGACTTCAATATCAGGATTCGTTTCCTTGAGGCGCCTCGAGACGCCCATCAGCGTCCCGGTGGTACCGGAAGGGGCGATAAAGTAGTTGATTTGAGGACACTGCTCCAGAATCTCCGCCCCGGTGGTCAGATAATGTGCCCAAGCGTTGACCGGGTTCTCATGCTGGGCCAGCCAGCAGTAGGCCGGATCCTGGCTTAGGGCACGGGCGGCCTCCACCGCCCCATCGGTGCCCCGCTCCGCCGGCGTGAGTTCTACCTTGGCCCCATAGGCAGCGATCAGGTGTCGGCGCTCCTCGCTGACATTGGCCGGCATGAAGATCGTGACCGGATAGTGTAAGACCGCGCCGATCATCGCCAGGGCGATGCCGGTATTGCCCGAAGTGCCTTCTATCAAAGTCACTCCCGGCCCCAGCCGCCCGAGCTCCAGGGCCTCGGCGATCAGATAAAGCACGATGCGATCTTTGAGCGAACCCGAAGGATTGCGCCCCTCCAATTTGGCCCAGAGCGCTATATCCAGCCTCGGCGAGGGCAGTGGCAAGAGCGGCGTCCGGCCGATCCGCGTTATGACAGAACCGGGATGGGCTGCTAATAATTGGCTGACTCGCCGGTCAAGCCACGCCAGCATCTCTCGCTGGTCCGGTGTGAGTGGGGCGGCCAATACAGTTGGCGTTGCGCTCATCCGACGCTCCTTTCCAAGCTCTTGGTCTGGGGATTGAGCTCCTGCCAGAGCCGACGGGTGATCCGGCTGAACTCGGCCGACCAGCGCAGCTCCGGCAGCGAGCGCTTCCGGTCCAGCTCGATTTTGTGCTCGGCCACCACCCGGCCCGGCCTGGCGCTGAGCACGATCACCCGTTCGGCGAGCAGCACGGCCTCTTCGAGGTCATGGGTGACCAGCAGAAAAGTCTGGTGCGTCTCACGCCAGAGCCGGCGAAGCTCCTCTTGCAGGACCAGCCGCGTCTGGGCGTCCAAGCTGCCCAAGGGCTCATCGAGGGCGATCAGCTCCGGATCGTAGATCAGCGTGCGGACCAGGCTGACCCGCTGGCGCATCCCGCCGGAGAGCTCGTGGGGATAACTGCGCTCGAAGCCGGCCAACCCGAAGCGCTCCAGCATCTCCAATGCTTGCCGCCGGCGCACCTGCCGGGGCAGGCCGTGCAGTTCCAGGGGCAACTCGACATTGGCCAAGACGGTGCGCCAGGGTAGCAGTGTGTCCCGCTGGGTCAGATAGCCCAAGGCGCCCCGACGGCGCAGTCGCCCATCCCAATGGATTATGCCGCTCTGGCGGGCTCCGGGGGGCAACAGGCCGGCCAGGGCGCCCAGCAGCGTCGTCTTGCCGCAGCCAGATGGCCCGATGATCGCCACAAACTCCCCCGCACGCATCTGCAGATTAACCTCGGCCAGCGCCTGGAACTGGCCATCCTGCCCGGGATAAGATATGCCCAGTCGCTCAACTTCCAAGAGGCACACGAGCGATCACCTGCCTGCTCTTCCAAGCGCCGGCCTGGCGCTCCAGTCGCCGCAACGCTATATCTGCGAGAATACCCCAGACAGCCAAGAGGAGCAAGATAGCCAAGGCGCGGTTGGTCTGCAAAAAGCCCTCAGCGAAGCCGATCTTGACCGGTGTGCCGCCTTGGGCGCTCAAGGGGAAGGCACCGCCCAGCGTCAGAGCCAGCGTCCCTCCCAGTGCTCGCAGGAAGCTCCGGCGAGTCAAACTTCCAAATGTCTGGCTCATCGTAAATCATTGCTCCTTCCAAGCTAAATAAATGATAGGAGCGTGTCGGGGCCGACCGGCTTGAGGTTGAGCAAGAAACCGGTTACGTCCTCGATCTTAACCCCCTTATCTAAGAGATCTTCGGTGATGCCCTGCTGTTCCAGCATCTCTCTGGAAGGGGCGCAGGCCGAGATGCTCACGCCGCCTTTGAGGGCATCTTGCAGATACTGTGCGATGGGGGGCATGCCCGGCAGCTCGATGCTCCGGCGCCGCTCTGGGTGCAGTACATCCAAGCCCCCCATGGTACAATAGAGATGCACCTCATCGCCCATCGTGGCCGCGGCCAGGGCGAAAGTGAGCGCAGGATAGGCCCGCTCGGGATCGTTTGAGAGCAAGACCAAGTGTAATTTCATGGCTAGCTGCCTCCTTTTTCCAGGACGATGGCCCAATCTGAATCTGAGAGCTTTGCGGTCGAGATCACTCGGTGGCCTTGCAATCGGGCCCAGCGGGGGATGGTCTCCAGCGCGGCCGGATGATCGAGCCAGACCTCCAGGCGTTCTCCGCTGGGGAGCCGATCGAGATCTTTTTTGGTCAACACCAGATTGTAGGGACAGACCTGCCCACGGGCATCGAGCCGATGGGCAACGCCAACTGCCGTTGCGCTCATGCACACACCACCTCGTTCAGGTATTTATTTGCGAATGGGAAGCTGAAACGCACCCACAGCGAACTTAGAGGGAACTTTAACTCACAGGGAAGAACAACAGGGAAAGGAAAGGCTGGTACGACCCCGACAAAGGCAATCACCGATGCTGATAATCAGCTTGACAAAGGCGACCACCGCTCATTTTATAACCCTCCTTGAGGACGAAGTTGGCGAATTATAACACGGGCAATCCGGAGTGTCAAGGTCCGGGTTTGAAGTGGGATTTGGACCCACTGCTACGTTTTGGACAACTCTCGCATTTGCATCTAGTCCACCACGGCACTACAATTCCTCCAAATTCTTTGGGGTGATCATCCTTGGGGGGAATTGGTAAATACATTCTCACGAGATTGTTGCTTACCATTCCCATGTTGTTCATCCTCCTGACCTTGGTCTTCCTCATCCTGCGGGTCATGCCCGGGAATCCTTGCCTTTCAATGCTCGGTGGGCGGAACGTGCCTCAGACAGTCATCGTTAGATGTGAGCAGAAATATGGCCTGAATAAGCCCCTATATGTGCAATACGTCGAGTATCTTGTTAATATCGCCCGAGGGAACTTCGGCACCTCCTATCGTACCGGGAACCCTGTGCTTCATGATATCTTTGATCGATTTCCCGCGACCTTTGAGTTAGCGATCTTCTCCATGTTTTTTGCCATACTCATCGGGATGTCCACCGGGATCTTCGCCGCTACCCATAGCGATCGACCGGCAGATCACAGCCTCAGGATCTTTAATATCGTCTCCTTCGCCATGCCGATCTTTTGGGTCGGCCTGATGGCCCAGCTCATCTTTGCGGTCGATTTGAAGGTACTCCCCGTAGGGGGGAGGCTTGAGCCGATCACCGCGGCCTACTTCCACTCCATCACTGGATTCTATGTGCTGGACAGCATCCTGGAGGGAAACTGGGGCCTACTGGTCCAGGTACTGAAACACCTTCTGCTGCCCTCTTTGACCCTAGGTCTGGTCCAATCTGGTTTTCTAGGTAGGATTGGCCGCGCCTCCATGCTTGAAGTTCTCGATAAGGACTATGTGACCACCGCTCGCTCCAAGGGCTTAAGGAGAAAAACAGTAATCTACAAACACGCACTGAAGAACGCCCTCATCCCCATCGTCACCATCACCGGCCTGCAGTTCGCCCTGCTCCTCTCGGGTGCCATCTTGACCGAGACCACCTTCTCCTGGCCGGGGCTTGCCAGATATCTGCTTCAGAGCATCAATGCACGCGATTTCTATGCCTTGCAGGGTACTATTGTCTTCTTCGGCATCTTTATCTCCACTGTCAATCTAGTCGTAGATATTATTTACTCCTTTATCGATCCGCGGGTGAAGTACTGATGCTCTCTAAGTGGCTGTTGGGCCAGCTTCATCTACTCGGCAAGCAACATCTGTTGATCGTCGGCTTGATCATCGTTGGCTTCGTCGTTTTGACTACCGTTCTCGCCCCATTCATCGCCCCCTACGATCCGGTCAACTATCAAAATGGAGGCCGCTTAACTCCACCGAGCCTGAAGCACCCGATGGGGACTGATCAACTGGGGCGAGATGTGCTCAGCCGGATCATCTATGGGGGGAACATCCCCCTGAAGGTGGCAGGAATTGCAGCATTGATTGCCCTGGTAACGGGGATGATCATTGGCCTCCTTTCCGGCTATCGAGCGGGGATACTGGATCGGGCCCTCTCCTTGGTAATGGATGCGATGTATTCCTTCCCCGGGTTAATCCTAGCCATCGCGATCCTGGCCACCATGGGAGCGGGGATTTTCGGCATGATCTTCGCTATTTCCTTCGTCTATATCCCGACCTATTTCCGCGTCGTTCGTGGTCAGGTGCTGCAGCTCAGAGAGCAGGAGTTCGTCGAGGCCGCGCGGGCTGAAGGGGCGAGTGGTTTCAGGATTCTGTTGAGACACATCGCCCCCAACACGATCAACAGCGTGATGGCCGTGCTCTCCTTCAACATCGCCGATGCTATCCTCACCGAGGCCGGCCTCTCATTTTTGGGCTTCGGCCTGCCACCGCCGGCGCCGGACTGGGGATTCGATATCTCCAACGGCCAGAGATTTCTCTTGGCTGGAGACTGGTGGCTAATCACATTCCCAGGGATAGCGATCATCTTGCTCTGTCTAGGTTTCGGGATGATCGGCGAGGGGATCAGCGATATGATCAATCCCAGGCGTAGGTAGAAGCAAGCTTGACAAGCAGCGTATTCCATGCTAGTATTAAGGTTAGAGGAGATGACAAAGGGGAAGAAAAAGGGTTACCGACCCAATGAATCAGCTTAATAAAACATTAGGAGGGATAATAAGATGTCCTTACGGGTACGACTTATAGGAGTTGCTGTGTTGGCCCTCATCTTAGGGTTGCTTCCATCCACAGGAGCCCTGACTCAAACTCAGGGGCAGGTCCTCACCATCGGCACGACGGACCGGATCACGGAACTCTCGCCTGCTAATTCCTATGACTATTGGACCTGGCATGTCTTCCGCCAGACGACCAACGGTTTGGTCACCATCAAGCCGGGGACCAGCGAAGTGATCCCCGCCCTGGCGAAGAGCTGGGATATCTCAGCGGATGGCACGGTCTATACCTTCAAGCTACGTCAAGGCGTAACCTTCACCGATGGAACGGCGTTCAACTGCGCGGCGATGAAGTGGTCCATCGATCGAAACCTGAAGCTCAACGGCCCTAAGGGCGGCGTATACCTCATCAGCATGATCAAGGAGACGAAGTGCCTCGATGACTACACGCTCCAGATCACGATCAAGAGTCCGGATACCACCTTCATCAAGCGGCTGGATAACCCTCCGGCTTGGGCCTATAGCCCGAAGTCAACCCCGGCAGATACGTTTGCCAAAGGCAAGTGGGCCGGGACCGGGCCTTACGAGATGATCGAGTATAAGCCCGAAGAGCGCGTGGTCTATCAGGCCTATGACAAATATTGGGGCTGCAATGACAGCATCGTGACCGCGGCGGAGAAGGCGATCTTCTGCCCTAGGATCAAGAAGGTTATCGAGGTCTTCTATGCCAATGCCGCAGCTCTGGCCGCGGCAACTCAATCTGGGGAGGTCGATATTGGCTTCCGCACCTTCAACCCTGACGATATCATCTCCATGGAGAAGAACCCCAACCTGAAGGAGTTCAAGGCTTCCAGCAGCGTCGCCATCAGGTATCTGGTCTTCAACGTCACAATGGCGCCGTTCAATAACCCGCTCGTGCGGGAGGCCATCGCTCTCAGTGTGGACCGGAGTGCGATCGTCTCCAAGGTATTCGCTGGAATCAACAAGCCGCTTTACACCATGGTTCCACCGGGCTTCGCCGAGAGTGAGAATGTCTTCCCAGCCCGCGACTTGGCTACGGCTCGTGAACTGCTCAAACAGGCTGGTTACACCAAGGACCACCCGCTGGAGATCACCCTATCGTTTACGCCCAAGCATTATGGCTCGACCGAGTCTGACGTGGCCGCGGTGATGAAGACCAGCTTGGAGGAGACCGGCGTAATCAAGCTCAACCTCGAGTCCCTGGAGTGGGGCACGATGACCAGCCGGATGTCCAAGGCCGATGAGCTGCCCTTTTTCCTCCTTGGCTGGTATCCGGACTTCCTCGATCCTGATAACTTCCTGGCTCCGTGGCTGACCGAGTCAACCAAATCGCTGGGCTCGTTCACCACAGATACGGTGAATGTCAAGTTCCAGAACATGGAGCGCACTGAGACCGATCCAACAGTCAGAGCCTTGATCTTCGCAGCCTGGCAGGGGTACATGGCAGCAGACTGGCCGTGGGAGTCGTTCTCAGCGATCCTCAAGGCGAAGCTGGAAGCTATCGCTAATATGACCAAGCTTCCCGCTGTAAAAGGCTTGGCTGAGGAAGCAATTAACCAGATCCCTTGGGGCATCTCCTCCCTGACTGATCGCTTGGCCAAGGCCAAGGAGCTACAGGACACAGTTCAGCCGGTAGTGGTCATCCCGCTCTGGCAGAACATGGTGCAGATGTATGCCTTCACCAAACCGAACATCACCGGCGTAGTCCTCGATGTCACCACCTACTTCCGCGACTGGCTGATCGACATGAAGTGAAGTAAGGTGAGCTGGTAATCGACCGGAAATGGCAAGAGCGCCGGGTGAATGTGCCCGGTGCTCTTGCTTTTCCAATTCAAGTTTCGTCAAGCCAGTGGCCGGGAATAACAGAGAGGTATTGAGCCGGATTATTACTATAAACCAGCCCTCGTCCCTCTGTCAATGCCGCACCGAGCTCTCAGTTCGGGATCGCTATAGATTCACCGGCCCGGTCGCTCGTCTGCTGAAACGCTTGACCTTCTATTGACCTTCGTCTAGTGAAAGGGACAATCATAGCTCCAATCTGGCATAGTTGAAGAACGAACGGATGAGACACCCATTCTGGCGTGTATGAGTGATGGAAGCGTTCACCTCTTGGAGAAGATGGTCCACATCCTCCGGGATGAAGTTGGCCAGATCCGCATACTTGGTGTGATTCCAAACCATCTCGACCGGGTTCAACTCCGGCGCATAGCTGGGCAGCCATTCCACTTCGAACCAGTCTACGCCCGCTGCCTGCAAGAGACGCACGGCCTTACGGTGTGCGCTATAGCGATCCAGCACCAGGATGAACTTCCGGCGCAAATGACGGTGCAGCAGAGAGAGAAAGGCCATAACTTCCTCGAAACATATGTTGTGATCATGCACCTGAAAGTACAGCCCCAACCGGCGACGAAGGGGAGCCAGAGTGAGGGCGGCGATGAGCGAAAGCCGGTCGTGCCGATCCCAACTGTACTGGAGCGGTGTTTCCC